>JBGSOR010000323.1:0-6832 GCA_041738985.1 Chromatiaceae bacterium
CGCGATGGCACACCCTCGCGGCTGGAGCCCGCGCTTGGACGCTGGAGCAACGCCGGCCTGCTCTGGATCGCCATCCTGGCCCTGTTCGGCATCGCCCTGGGGGCCGGACGCGTGGGTTGAAGCCCGGGAGGCTCGCCGGCCCCGAGGCGCCTCGCGACTCGAACCGGTCAGAATTTGATTACGACGACGTTGGCCTCGAACAGCGCGAGCAACCGTCGGCTTGCCGAAGTTCGAGAGTTGGCGCAGGAAGAGCTCAAAGACGAAGACCGTCACCAGGACCGGGATGGTGGTGATGACGCCGGCCAGCAGGTAGCGTTGTGAATGACGAAACATGAAAAAACTGCCCGTCGACCGAGGAGTGTTCGACAAGACCGAAACGGCGACTGCTCGCGATGACTACAGACTGGCGAGAACGATCAGAGACGCACTTGCGGGGGCTCGGGCGGCGACTCGAAAACAGCCTCCGCGAAGCTCGGGGCGGTATGGAGGCCGTCGATCGCGTATTGGTCCCCGCCGAAGATATCGCGCTGCAGGACACGTATGGCGTCCAGCCAGGAGACGGATGCCTCGCGGCAGATCGTCACAGTCCCGCCGTCGCTGAGGAAGTGCATGCCGGGAAGGGGGCGAATCGCCGGGGCATGACGCTGCGCTGCGGTCAGCGCCATGATCGAGGCGCGACGGTCGCCGAGGAGCTCAAGCAGGAGGGACGGCAGCCGATACAAGGGCAGATCGCCGACGGGCACGACACCTTGGCGCCCATCGATGAGGATTATCGGCGTGGCGACCAGGGTACGGAACATGTCGTCGGTGAAATCGGTCTGTTCGGAAGCCAGCAACCCGGATTCCCTGTAGCCTCCGAATCGTCCCCCCAATGCAGGGAGGTGATCGCCGAACAGGACGACCACCCCGTCCGGATCGAGCTGCCGCAGCTCGCGCAGGAAATCCATCAGCTCGCGCGATTTGTAATAGACGGTGTTCGTGTACGCCTCGACCGTTTCGTGACCCTCGGTTGCCCGAACAACGGGGGGACGCCGCTCGTTGAGCGGATAGGGAAGATACCCGAAATAGGTGAGGACGTAGTTGAATACCGGCGTCGGTCCTTGAAACCGCTCGCCCAGCCGCTCCAGGACCTGTCGGTAGAGCGAGGCATCGCTCAGGAACTGGTCGTTCATGTCGTCCAGCGCGAAATCGACGTCCGACCAATAGGTGTCGAAGCCGATGCGGCGGTAGGCGTTGACCCGATTCCAGAAGGAGGCCCAGTTCGGGTGCGAGGCGAAGGACCGATAGCCGGCGCCTGCCAGATGGCGCGGAAGGAAGGGCACGATCCGGCGCAGGCCGCTCTCGAAGAAGACGTTGTCGCGCTCGACCGGAAATCCGCAGAGTGCCTCCTGCTCGCTGTTCGCCGTGTACCCGCCGAACACCGGGACCAGCGCGCGCGAATGCCCGGCGGCCTCCCAGAGCTCGCGAAAGGCCGGATCGATCGGGTCGGCCGACAGTTGCGAGGCATGCAGCTCCATGGGATCCCAAAAGGATTCGAGCACGATCATGTGCAGATTGCGGCCGGGGCGGACGTAGCCGCCGGCCTCGACGAGATCCCGGGGAGCCCAAGCGCCTAGACGATCGAGCGCCGGACTGACCTCGGCCGCTGTGGGTGCCGGCTCCCGGCGCGCGAGCGCGCGTGCGCTTTCCTGCAAAAGGTGGAGCGGCAGCCCGCGAGAGGCGTAATTCGCCTGCTGGTTCCACACGGAGTGGCCGAAGCGCGCGTCCAGTGCCGAGTTCGCCGGCTCGGCGAATGCAGAAAGCAGTCCGCCCGCGAGCAGGATGGCGCTCAGGTTGACCCAGGTCCCAGGTTGGCGCCATGCGATCATCCGCCACAGTAGAACGGTCGGAAGGACAACCATAAGTGCCGCGCCCGCGAGCGGCCAACCCTCGAGCAGGAACGGCAGATTCCTCGCGGCGAGGAAATCGTCCGGCATCAAGGGGCCGCCGAGGATCGAGAGCTTGAGCGCGTTGGCCAGCGCCAGCGCGGTGAAGACGGCGGCGCTCGCCAGGCAAAAGCGCGTCAGGCTCAGCGCCATGCCGAAGAGCAGCCCTCCGATCAGCAGATGAGCCGTCAAATCCCGCCAAAAGGCCTCCGACCAGATCCGTGCGCCGAGCAACAGCTCGATCCCCATCCGAAGGGCTAGGTACCAGACGGCCACGAACAACAAAGCGGCGGACCAAGCGGGGATGCGCGGGTTGATTCGCACACGCGGTCGGCGATCAGGTGCAGCCGAGATCATGTTGTCACTGTCTCTCCACGACTTCGGGGTGCGAATTCGGGCGGGCGACGGACCGCCGCGCAGCGGCTCTGCGCTCGATTACGTGCCTGGCCCGTTATTGCCGCATGCCCGGCAAGCCCGCCCGCGGCGAGTCCGCAGACCGCACGCCATCCTCGCGACTGCGATGGTTGCCGATCTGCGCGAATTGGTGGGCGGAGTAATCCAGCACGGATTCCCAGCGCAGGCGATCATGGTTCGCCGTTCATTCGAAGATCGTCTTTAGCCGCGCCACCTCGGCGTCGCTCCAGCCTTGCGGTTCGGTGAGCGCCAGCCATGCGTCGATGTAGTGTGCTGGCGCGAATTCGTGACCGAAGCCCTTCGGGGTGTCGCCCACCACCATGTCGGCAGCCAGTTGCAGCATCGTCACGAGCGGAAACCAGCGCAGGTCAGGCGACACGTCGGGGCCGCGGGGTGCCTGCAGCCAATCCGGCTCACGCCATGCCGACTGCGGACTGAAGAAGGTGATCGGATCGCTCGCGTACTGGAGGAAGGCGATCCGAAAGGCCCCCCAGGGTTGGTCGCCGCTGTCCAATCCGCCGTCCTGGTTCATGAACCGCACCACGGACCCGCCACGAAAGCGGGGCAGCCACGCGGGCGATCCGGGATCGCGCTGATCGGTCATTCGCCGCCAGGTGTCGCTGCGGAAGGGTGGGCCGCTCCAGAGTGCGCCGTTGAATGGGTCATCGATGATGTCGTAAAGATCGAACGAATGATCGGAGTTCAACGAACCCAGGCTCAATCCGTTGAGGTAAAGCCTTGGCCTCGCGTCGCGGGGCAGGCTACGCCAGTAGCCATAGACCTCCGAGAACAGGGCGCGGGCCATCTCGGCGCCATACGCGCCCTCGGTCAGCAGTGCGAGCGGGCTGTTCAGATAGGAATACTGGGCCGCCACCGTGGCAATGTCGCCACGATACAGGTACTCGACCGGATCCTGCGATGATGCATCGATCCAGCCTGTGCCGGTCGGTGTCACCAGCAGCAGTATCGAGCGCCGGAAGCCACCCACGCGCTTCAACTCCTCCAGAGCCAGACGCGCTCTCTGCTCGGGACTGTCGGCTGAGCTCAAGCCGACGTAGACTCGAATCGGCGCCGGCATCGGGGCTGAAAAAAAGCGGCTCAGGTCTTCGGCGTCGGGCCCGCCGGCAACGAAACTGCGGCCCTGGCGGCCGAGGTCTTCCCAATTGATCAAGGAAGCCTGACTGCCGGTCTGGTCCGGATGGGTCGGACGCGGCAAATCGTCCTGAATAAGGGCATCGAGCTGCTGAAACGAACGATCGGCCACACGCAGCAGGCTGCTCAGCAAGACGCCGTCGATCACTGACCAGAACAGCGCCACAGCAGCAACAAGTCCTACGAGATGAGAAATCCTCGGCGGCACGAAACGCCGCAGTTGGACCGAAAGCATCCGAAACACCCAGTGGAACGAGCGCGCGAGCGCCAGCAGGACCACGAACAACAACACCGCGATCAAGCCGAGCATCAATGGTTGCAGGCCGGCGGACTCCTCCATGCCCATCATCTCGCGATGCGAGCTCTGCCAATTGGTCGCCTGCCACAGAAAACTCACCGCGACAAATAGGCAGAGCAGCGCTGCGATGGACTTGACGATGATCGCGGTGCGCATGCGCCACACCGGCAATTGCAGATAGTCCCAGAGGGCTACCGCCGCAACGCCAAGACCATAGCCGGCCGAAAATGACAGGCCGGAAAGAACGCCCTGAATGAAAAACGGTCTTGGCAGCAGCGAGGGCGTCAGAGAAAAGGCAAAGAAAACGGTCCCGACGAGTAGACCAACAATGTTTAGGTTAATGTAGTTCATGTACTTCGTAATCACATTAAGGAGGAATAAGAGCCGGGGGCGATGATTTGATCCCAGCGCCAGCGCCAGCGCCAATCGCTCCAACATTCCAGGAGCCGATGTCACGGTTAAGCGCTCCCGCTGGCACCGTGCCGCAACATGAGCACCGCGTCTTCTGGGGGGTCCGCTCTTGAACCGCTCGTCAGGGGATTAACCTGAACTGTCCCGGTCAATCTCGCCGGCCGTAGAAACGCACCACCCGCGAATAGCTATTGGTTGGACTGTCGAATCCGGAACGGCAACGCGTCGGGTCGAAGTTGGTCCCAGCGCTGTTCCACGGACACATCTCGATTACGCGGCCTTGTGCGTATTGCCAGATTCCGTGCCGGTCCAGGACGAAGTGCGCGATGCCGCTTGCCAAAGGGTGCGCGGAGCTCCGCAGATCGTTCTTGCTCGGCCCGGGTACAACGTTCGAGTCCCAGGGATGTGTATGCCAGGTGCAGGAGACGTCGCGGGTACCTCTGGGGTCCATGGGCAGGGCCAATCCGACTTCCTCTTGATCGCCGACATCGGCTTGTACCACCGAGGCCAGCCTGTCGGTCGCCTTGTCGTTCCAACACAATCCAGCCACCTCGCGGCCGCTCGCCCGTGTGTAGTTCACGCCTTCGATGAGCACGTCAGCGGCGTACTGCACAACCTTCTTTGATCCAGCTGAGGGGAAAGGACCAAGCGTGGACGTCGTCGCGCAACCAGCGCACGTCGCTACAGACAGAATGGCGGCGGCAGCTCTCGCGGGCATGTTGATCATCGGCATCTCCCCCGGGCTATTCTGCGCACGACGGCATCGCTGCTGGACATACTGCTGTTGCTCGCCGTGTGGCTCCTTCAGCCAGAGGATGGGATAGGCGCGCCCAGCTCTTATTCGGGGCGGCACGGCCCGAAGCCTGGCAGCTGAATGCACAGATGCAGCCCGTTATTTTGCGAGACTCTACTCGTCAGGGGGTAGGGGCGCTAGCGGAGCTTCGTTGACGGAACATGCGGTCTGGAGTCCGCTTTCGATCGGCAAGCGCCGATCGCATTTTCACTGGGACGACCGGCCGGGATGGGTCATCATGCCCGATGGCTGAATCCTGGCGTCCGGGATCGCAGTCCGTAACCGATCGACCAAGGAGCCAGCACCATGAGCCCGAGAGAGCCCATCCCGGATGCCGCCGGGATCGAGCAGGCGCACGCCATGTCCGTCGATGCCGTCCTGGCCGCCCTGGAGAGCCGCCCCGAGGGGTTGTCGAGCGCGCGGGCTCGGGAACGGCTGGCGCGGGTCGGCCCGAACCGCCTGCCGGCGCCGCCGAGGGAGGGCCTGCTCAAGCGCTTCTTCCAGCACTTCCATGACCTGCTCATCTATGTCCTGATCGCGTCGGCCGGGGTGACCGCGCTGCTCGGACACTGGATCGACACGGCCGTGATCCTGGCGGTGGTCCTGGTCAACGCCGTCATCGGCTTCGTCCAGGAGGGTAAGGCTGAGCAGGCGCTCGAAGGCATCCGCAAGATGCTCTCTCCGCACGCCCATGTCCGGCGCGATGGCGACTGGGTCGAGATCCCCGCCGAGGAGCTTGTGCCGGGCGACATCGTGCGTCTGCGCTCGGGCGACCGCGTGCCGGCCGATCTGCGCCTGATCGAGACCATCAACCTGCGTATCGAGGAGTCGGCGCTGACCGGGGAGTCGGTCCCCAGCGACAAAGACACACAGGTGGTCGCGGCGGACACGGGGATCGGAGACCGCCACGGCATGGCCTATTCCGGGACCCTGGTCGCCGCGGGTCGCGGGCTCGGCGCGGTCGCCGCCACGGGTCCGGCTACCGAGCTCGGCCGGATCAACCGGATGATCGCGGAGGTGCAGACGCTGGAGACGCCGCTGACGCGCCAGATGGTCCGTTTCAATCGGGTGCTCTCGGTGGTCATCGTCGCCCTGGCGCTGCTGATGCTGGCGATCGGTCTCACCCTGCACGACTTCACCCCCAACGAGGTCTTCCTCGCCGCCATCGGTTTCGCGGTCGCGGCCATCCCCGAGGGGCTGCCGGCCATCCTCACCATCACCCTGGCGCTCGGCGTGCAGCGGATGGCCAGGCGCAACGCCATCACCCGCCGGCTGAATGCGGTCGAAACCCTAGGGTCTGTCACCGTGATCTGCTCGGACAAGACCGGCACCCTGACCCGCAACGAGATGACCGCGCGTCATGTGGTGACATGCGCCGGATCCTATGAGGCGAGCGGCACCGGCTATGCCCCCGAGGGCGAGATCCGACTGGCTGGCGGCCCGGTGAATCTGGCCGAGCACTCCGACTTGCGCGCCCTGATCGAGGTGGCGGCAATCGCCAACGATGCTCGCGTCGCGCACGAAGACGGGCAGTGGAAGGTCACCGGCGAGCCGACCGAGGGCGCCCTGCGCACCCTGGCCGACAAGGCGGGCTTCGATGCCAGCGGCTACCGACGCCTCGCGGTGGTCCCCTTCGAGTCGGACACCAAGCTGATGGCGACCCTCGACGCCACCCCCGACGGGGCACGGCACATCCTACTCAAGGGGGCGCCGGACCGGCTGCTGGAGCGTTGCGAGAGCCAACTGGGTGGCGCGGGCGTGCCGGAGCCCATCGATCACGCCTTCTGGGAGGAGCGGATCGAGGCGCTGGGCGCCGAGGGGCTGCGGGTGCTTGAGATC
>JBGSOR010000328.1:0-17538 GCA_041738985.1 Chromatiaceae bacterium
GCCTGGTCGATCGGCTTGGGGTCGGCGGGATGGCGAGCGAGCTGGCCCACCATTGCGGATTCCTGGGCCTCGCCGAAGGCCGCCTGAGCCTGAGCCTGGACCCCGCGGCGGAGCACCTGCGCTCCCGAGGCATCGAGGAGAATCTGCGCGCCGCCCTGGAAGCGGCCCTCGGTGGCCCCTTGAGACTCGAGATCCGAGTCTCGCGACCGACTCAGGAGACCCCGGCCCAACGGCGCACCCGGGAGCAGGAGGAGCGTCGGCAGGCGGCCCTGGGCTCCATGGAGTCGGACCCCGTCGCGCAGCGTCTGCGCGACCAGCTCGACGCCCAATGGGTCCCGGGGAGCATCGAGCCCTCGTCCTGATATGGGCCAGTCGAACCCCAGTCGAACCCAAGACCTGATCGGATCCACCCAACCGAATCCTTAACCCGGCGCCGTTCCCAACGGGAATCGGGGTCATTGCGGAGGTAGCAGAGCGTGAAAGGCGGAATCGGTGACCTGTTGAAGAAGGCCCAGAAGATGCAGGAGGAAATGAAGCAGTCGCAGGAGCGGCTCGCCCAGGAAGAAGTGGTCGGGGAGTCCGGCGGGGGCATGGTCAAGATCACCATGAACGGGCGGCACGAGCTCAAGCGGGTGGAGATCGCCCCGTCCCTGCTGGGGGACGACAAGGAGATGCTGGAAGACCTGATCGTCGCCGCCGCCAACGCCGCATCCGCGCGCATCGGCGAGAAGATGAAGGAGAGCATGGAATCGCTGACCGCCGGCCTCCCCCTGCCGCCCGGATTCAAGCTCCCCTTCTAGCCCCTGTCCCCTGGCGTGGCCGAGCGTTCGCTCCTCAACCAGCTGATCGATGCCCTGCGCTGCATGCCGGGGGTCGGGCCCAAGTCTGCCCAGCGTATCGCCTTTCACCTGTTGGAGCGCGACCGGGAGGGGGGCGCCAGGCTTGCCCGCATCATGGCCGAGGCCATGACCCGGATCGGCCGTTGTCGGCGCTGCCGGACCCTGAGCGAGCATGCGCTGTGTGGGCTGTGTGCGAGCCCCAGCCGGGACCAGGGCCTGCTGTGCGTCGTCGAGCAGCCTTCGGAGATCGTTGCCATCGAGCAGGCGACGGACTACCGCGGACTCTATTTCGTGCTGGGCGGGCGACTCTCCCCCCTAGACGGGATCGGCCCCGAGGACCTCGGTCTCGACCTCCTGGAGCAGCGTCTGCGCGAGGAGGGCCTTGCGGAGGTCATCCTCGCCATCAGCCCCACGGTGGAGGGCAGCGTCACGGCCCAGTACATCGCGGAGTGCGCCCGCGAGGGCGGGGTCAAGGTCACCCGCATCGCCCATGGCGTCCCCTTAGGCGGCGAGCTGGAATACGTGGACGGGGGCACATTGGCGCTTGCCTTTGCCGGGCGTAGAGGACTTTAGGAGAAGTGGCAAGTGGCAAGCGGCGAGGGCCAAGCGGCGAGGCCAGCGACGCGGACCTTCGTACCTCGCCTCTCGGCTGCAGCCTCCAGCGACAAACCGGAGACCCAAACCAATGACCGACACTATCTTCGGCAAGATCGCCCGGGGCGAGATCCCGGTCGAGCCAGTCTATGAGGACGAGGACATCGTCGCCTTCCGCGACATCAATCCTCAGGCGCCTGTGCACATCTTGATCATCCCGCGCAAGCCTATCCCCACCCTGAATCATGCGGAGGAGGGCGATGCGGAGCTGATCGGTCGGCTGGTCCTGGCCGCGGCGAAGGTCGCGCGGGCGGTTGGAATTGCCGAGAGCGGCTATCGGACCGTCATCAACTGCAATGCCGCCGCCGGTCAGACCGTGTTCCATCTGCACCTGCACGTTTTGGGGGGGCGACCGTTACAGTGGCCGCCCGGTTGACGACAGAGACTGAGCCGGGCCATCTGTCCCGGCACTATCCCGCGGCCCGGGCAAGGGTTAGCATGGTCGCCGCGCCGGATGGTGTGCCGGGTGTCAAGGCAGCCTGTGCCGATCGGCAACCGGGGTTGTGCGTGACGTCGGATCGGCTAGGGACGGTCGGCTGTGCGACCCTTTGGAGCGGCCGTCCGCCGCGCGGGCTTAGCCCTACAAACCGAGACAGGAGCCCCCGGGGGCATCAGACCCCGAGTCCATAGCCATGGCAGCGAATCCCATATCGTCCCCAGGAGAAACCCCTGCTGCGTTCGAGCTCAAGGCGGCGGGCTTCACTCTGCCCATCATCCGACTGTTAGACGGAAACATGGAGGCGGTGGCCGAGCAGCTCGGCGCCAAGGTGGAGCAGGCCCCGGACTTTTTCCGCAACACCCCGGTGGTGATCGACCTGAGCGGCTTCCCGGAAGGGGCGGGAGAGGTGGAGTTTCCGCTCTTGGTGGGCCTGCTGCGGGGCTACGGCATGATCCCGTTTGGCGTGCGCAGCGGGACCAAGGCTCAGAATGCGGCCGCTGAGGCCATGGAGCTGGCCGTCCTTGGGGATGCCTTCGCCCGTACCGGCAAGCCTCCCGGCAGCGTGTCGAGCCCGTCGGCGGCGGCCGGCCCCGGGACCGCTCCCCCAGGAAATGGCGTGCCGGATTCGCCCCGGCGCGCCAATCCGACTTTCACCTTGATTACGCGCCCCGTGCGCTCCGGCCAGCGTATCTATGCGGCGGGCGGGGATCTCTCCATCGTCGCGCCGGTGAGCTCCGGGGCCGAGCTCATGGCGGACGGCAACATCCACGTCTACGGCCCCCTGCGCGGGCGTGCCCTGGCGGGTATGAAGGGCAACACCGATGCCCGAATCTTCTGCCAGGACCTTCAGGCGGAGCTGGTGTCCGTTGCCGGGCACTATCGCGTGAGCGAGAACATTCCAGCGGATCTGCGCGGCGTGCCGGTGCAGGTCTACCTGGACCAGAAGATCTTGAGAATCGAGCGGCTGTGATGGCGGGCGGCTGTCCACAAGGCAAGGCGCGATGCCCCCGCACCATGGAACATACCCCTAGAGGAGGGTCCTAAGTTGGCGAGAATCATCGTAATCACGTCGGGCAAGGGCGGGGTTGGCAAGACCACCACTGCCGCCGCTCTGGCCATGGGTCTGGCCCAGCGGGGCAACCGGACCGCCGTCGTGGACTTCGACGTGGGCCTGCGTAACCTGGACCTCATCATGGGCTGCGAGCGCCGGGTGGTCTACGACCTCGTGAATGTCATCAACCAGGAGGCCAATCTCAACCAGGCCCTGATTCGGGACAAGCGGTGCGACAGCCTCTATGTCTTGCCCGCCTCCCAGACGCGGGACAAGGATGCCCTGACCAAGGACGGTGTGGGCCGGGTGCTGGACGAGCTCTCCCAGGGGTTCGACTTCATCGTCTGCGACTCCCCCGCCGGGATCGAGCACGGGGCCACCATGGCCATGTATTACGCAGACGACGCGGTGGTCGTCACCAACCCGGAGGTGTCCTCGGTCCGGGACTCGGACCGCATGCTCGGCATTCTGGCGAGCAAGTCCCGGCGTGCGGAGACCAATGTGGAGCCGATCCGCGAGTTTCTGCTCTTGACCCGCTACGACCCCCCGCGTGTCGAGAACGGGGAGATGTTGAGCGTGAAGGACGTTCAGGACATCCTCTCGCTCAACCTGCTCGGGGTTGTCCCGGAGTCCAAGGCCGTGCTCAATGCCTCCAATGCCGGCGTCCCGGTGATCCTGGATCGGGAGAGCGACGCTGGCCAGGCCTATGTCGACGCGGTTGCCCGTTACCTGGGCGATGATGTCCCGCACCGTTTCATCGAGGTGGAGAAGAAGGGCTTTTTCAGCCGTCTGTTCGGAGGATAGGCCAATGGGACTACTCGACTACTTTCGCAACACCCGGCCCAAGGGTACCGCCAGCGTTGCCAAGGAGCGGTTGCAGATCCTGGTGGCCCACGACCGTACCGAGCGTCACCGGCCGTCCTATTTGCCCAATCTCCAACGGGAGATCCTGGAGGTCATCCGTAAGTACGTGGATGTGGACATGAGCGCTGTTTCGGTGAACTACGAGCAGGAAGAGACCCATGAGGTCCTGGAGCTCAACATCATCTTGCCCGAGGTAGCTCGCTCCCGGGCCTGACGACGGCGCCATGGGCGAGCGCCGAGGGTTATCGAAGCTGCAACGCTTGGCAAAGACCGCGGACGCACAAGGCCAACTGCAGCTGACGGCCAACGGGGCCACCCGATGGTGGCGCCGCGCGGGCAGCGACAACCCTCCGCTTCGATTGCGGAGGGCCGCCGCTCCGACGTCAGCGATCCCCGATCGCCATGCTACTTGACGATCCGCTGATCGCGAATTGCCGCGATCTCCTCCTGGATCAAGGCCCGGTTGTAGACGCGCACCTCATCGATCAGCCCCTTGAAGTACCGCCCCGCCAAGACCGTGTTACCCCCGATGCGTAACGGGTTGGCCGACACATTGATGGTCCCGGTTTGGGTTGGGGAGCGGCTGCCGACCTGGACGCCGTTGACAAAGAGCCGTTGGGTCGTTCCGTCGTAGGTCGCCGCGAGATGCGTCCAGGCATTCGTGGGGAGGTGATTTCCGGCGCTCAGGTTCTGGTCGGAGCTGCCGATACGCAGGCTATTGTTGGGCTTGCTCGCGTCCGAATTGGCGTTGAGGGCGTAGGCCAGCCCACCGCTCCGTTCCTTCACGATCAGCGATTTCCAGCTACTGGCCCAGTCAGTGGGACGGACCCAGGCCATGAGTGTCATACCGTTGGTGAGGTCGAGGGAGCTGGTGTCGCCCACCGTAACCAGGCTGTTGCTCCCGTTGAAGGAAAGGGCCTGCCCGAACTTCGCTGTGGTGGAGCGTGTCGCGTTTAGGAGCGTCCCATGGTTTCCTTTGCCGGACGAATCCAACGCCCGCGTGCCACTGGTTTCGTCGAACCCGTAGGCCGCCACCAAGGCACCGACCATGGTGCTGACCTCGCTGGAGTAGGGGCTGGTGAGCGACCCCGCGTACGCCTTCACTGCGAAATAGTATCGGGTCCCGTCGGCCAGCCCCGTCACGGTGGCGCTGGCCGCGTTGCCGGCATCCTTGTTTGAGGTGTACTTGCCTGAGGCTGTCCCGTAATAGACCCGGTAGCCCGAGGCCGCTGAGACCTTATTCCAGGCCAACGTCACGCTGTCCGCGAATGCGTTCCCCGACGCGGCGAGGAGGCCTATAACCCAGATGAGAATCGGATTGAGGTACCACTGAGCTAAGCGTCGGTGTCGTGTGTGATGGCTAAACATGGGAATCCCCCCCTTAGTTGAGAAAAACGCAGGCGCAAACAGTCCCCCCGTCTGCCCCTAGCGACAGAAACCGAGATCGTGACCCAATGATCGAAAAGCAGGCCGCCGTGCGGCGATCACCGTCCTGGGACGGTGCCGGTGGGCCAATGACGTGGTTCTAGAAGTCTTGATGACGGCGAGAGCCGTCGGTAAGCAGTACCCTCTTTCGCAGATGGCTGCCCCGATAACAGGGAGCGATTGGCGACGAGCGATGCAGAAATGACGATGAAAGGCACCTTACCGTATTTTTTGTCTGGGCGAAACCCTTCGGTTTCCAGACTGCTCGCCACCAATCAGTTCCGAACGCTCGGTTCCTGGACTCGGTTCAGTCAGCCTCAACAAGCCGATTTCTGGTTGGCGTTGCGCGATCCGTGCACCCTGAGCGGATCGATCGCCGGAAAGCGATGGGTGGCAAGTTGAAGCCGATCGCCGCTTTGTTGGTGGGCTGGCGTCTGTCTACGGCTGGCCGGCTCGACATCCTCGGCGAGCGGTTCGCGACACCCTGAACCGTGTTCTAAGCGGATCCGGTAGACGCGTGCTCAGGGCGGTGGGAGTAGAGAAGGGCGCGGTGGGAGAGACCACCGTTTCGTGGGTCCGGGGCGAATTCCGAACCCCTGGGGCGGGTATCCAGGATGCGCTTGTTCTGAGGATGGCTCGCGGTGAGCCGGGTTCTTCCCTGCGTGGCGATTGCGACGCGCCGCTCGTTGCGGCCGGTCAGATGTACTTGACTTCCAGGATCTCGAGCTCGCGTTTGCCGCCTGGGGCATCCACCACGGCTACATCGTCCCTGCCTTTGCCGATCATGGCGCGGGCGATCGGGGAGCTGATGGAGATCAGTCCGTGCTTAAGGTCGGCCTCGTCGTCGCCGACGATCTGATAGGTCAGCTCCTCGTCCTTGTCCACGTCCAGCACCAGGACGGTCGCGCCGAAGACGACCTTGCCGTTGGTTGGGACCTTGGTCACGTCGATCACATGGGCATGGGAGAGCTTGGCCTCGAGGTCCTTGATTCGCCCTTCGACGAAGCCCTGCTGCTCCCGGGCAGCGTGATACTCCGCGTTCTCCTTCAGGTCGCCGTGGGCGCGTGCCTCGGCGATCGCCGCGATGATGCGCGGGCGCTCGATGCGCTTCAAGCGGTCCAGCTCTTCGCGCAATTTCTCAGCGCCCCTGGCGGTCAGAGGTACCTTGCTCATCGGTGGAATCCTCAGTGTGCGCTCGCCGGGCCTTGCGCCGGCGGATCCAGCCCTTTGGGGCTTCAAAGAACCACGGGCGCCCCAGGGCGCCCGCAGATTGACTCGCGGATCCTCGCGGATTCTGGCCGCCCGAGTGGCCGGAATCCGCGAGGCTCAGTGAAGGTCTTGTAGCCGATTGACGCTGATGATGTCCAGTTGTTTCAACGCCCGACAGGTCGCCTCGGCCCCCGCGATGGTGGTGGTGTAGCTCACCTTGTGTTGGAGTGCGGCGCGCCGGATCTCGGCGGAGTCGGCGATCGCCTGGGCGCCTTCGGTGGTGTTGACGATGAAGCTCACCTCGCCGTTCTTGATCATGTCGACGATGTGAGGCCGGCCCTCCACGACCTTGTTGACGATGGTGCAGGGTAGCCCGGCCTCGTGGACGGAGGCGGCCGTGCCCCGGGTGCCGTAGAGGCTGAATCCCATCTCCAGCAGGTCCCTGGCGACCCCGATGAGTCGCACCCGGTCCCCCGCACGCACGCTGAGCATGGCCTTGCCCTTGCCCGGCAGCAGGGTCCCGGCCCCTTCCTGGGCCTTGGCATAGGCCTCCCCGAAGCTCTGGCCCACGCCCATGACCTCGCCGGTGGATTTCATCTCCGGACCGAGCACCGTGTCCACCCCCGGGAACTTGATGAAGGGGAAGACCGCCTCCTTAACGAAGTAGCGCGTCGGCTGCCGCTCCCGGGTGAGCCCCTGCTCGGCCAGGGATTGGCCCACCATGCAACGCGCCGCCACCTTGGCGAGCGGCACCCCGATCGCCTTGGAGACGAAGGGCACGGTCCGAGAGGCGCGGGGATTGACCTCCAGGATGTAGATCTCGTCCCCCTTGGTGGCGAACTGGGCGTTCATCAGGCCGACGACGTCGAGCGCCAGGGCCATGCGGACCATCTGGTCGCGCAGGCGATCCTGGACGGACGCAGACAGGGTATAGGGTGGCAGCGAGCAGGCCGAGTCCCCGGAGTGCACCCCGGCCTGCTCGATGTGCTCCATGATGCCGCCGATCAGCACGTCTTTGCCGTCGCAGATCGCGTCTACGTCGATCTCGATGGCGTCGTCCAGGAAACGGTCCAAGAGCACCGGGGACTCGTTGGAGACCCGCACCGCCCGGTGCATATAGCGCGTGAGCTCGCTTTCGTCGTAGACGATCTCCATGGCCCGTCCGCCCAATACGTAGGAGGGGCGCACCACCAGGGGATAGCCGATGGTAGCGGCCAGGGCGACAGCGTCGGCTTCGCTGCGCGCGGTCGTATTGGGGGGCTGCTTGAGCTTTAGCTCATGGATCAACTGCTGGAAGCGCTCCCGGTCTTCGGCCCGGTCGATGGCGTCCGGGCTGGTGCCGATGATGGGCACTCCAGCCGCCTCCAAGGCGCGGGCAAGTTTCAATGGGGTCTGGCCGCCATACTGGACTATGACCCCTTCGGGCTGCTCCTTGTCCACGATCTCCAGCACGTCCTCCAGGGTCAGGGGCTCGAAATAGAGCCGGTCGGAGGTGTCGTAGTCGGTCGAGACGGTTTCCGGGTTGCAGTTGACCATGATGGTCTCGAAGCCGTCCTCGCGGAGCGCGAAGGCGGCATGGACACAGCAATAGTCGAACTCGATCCCCTGTCCGATCCGGTTGGGTCCGCCGCCCAGGACCATGATCTTGCGCCGGTCGGAGGGCTCCGCCTCGCACTCCTCCTCGTAGGTGGAGTACAGGTAGGCGGTGCTGGAGGCGAACTCTGCCGCGCAGGTGTCCACGCGCTTGTAGACAGGGCGGATACCCAAGGCATGGCGGCGGGCGCGGATCTCCTGCTCCGCGGTCCCGACCAGACGGGCGAGCCGCCGGTCGGAGAACCCCTTCCGCTTGAGTGCGAAGAGACCGGGGCCGTCCAGCGCGTCAAGCCCGTCGGTCCGCACCTGTGCCTCGGTCGTCACAAGGTCCTCGATCTGGGCCAGGAACCAGGGGTCGATCCGGCTGTGCTCCTGCACCTCGGCGAGGTCCATGCCTGCTCGGAAGGCGTCCGCGACGTAGAAGATGCGCTCGGCGCTGGCCTGGCGCAGCTCGTGCCTGATGGTCTTGCGGGCATCCGGGTGGCTCAGGTCGACCGCCTCGTCCAGGCCGTACCTGTCTGTCTCCAAACCGCGCAGGGCCTTTTGCAGGGACTCCTGGAAGGTGCGCCCGATGGCCATCACCTCGCCGACCGATTTCATCTGGGTGGTGAGCCGCGGATTGGCCTGGGGGAATTTCTCGAAGGCGAAGCGCGGGACCTTGGTGACGACATAGTCGATCGACGGCTCGAACGATGCCGGGGTGGCACCGCCAGTGATCTCGTTCTTCAGCTCGTCCAGCGTATAGCCGACTGCCAGCTTGGCCGCGACCTTGGCAATGGGAAATCCGGTCGCCTTGGAGGCCAGGGCGGAGGAACGGGAGACGCGCGGGTTCATTTCTATAATGATCATGCGTCCAGTGGCGGGGTCGATGGCGAACTGGACGTTGGAGCCGCCCGTATCCACCCCGATCTCGCGCAGCACCGCCAGGGATGCGTCGCGCATGATCTGATATTCCTTGTCGGTCAGGGTCTGGGCCGGTGCAACGGTGATCGAGTCCCCGGTGTGCACCCCCATGGGGTCCAGGTTCTCGATGGAGCAAACGATGATGCAGTTATCCTTGCTGTCGCGCACGACCTCCATCTCGTACTCCTTCCACCCCAGTGCGGACTCCTCGATCAGCAGCTCGTGGGTGGGGGAGAGGTCCAGTCCCCGCCGGCAAATCTCCTCTAGCTCCTCAGGGTTATAGGCGATCCCGCCGCCGCTCCCGCCCAGTGTAAATGACGGACGGATGATGCAGGGAAAGCCGATGGGGGCCTGGACCTGGATCGCCTCCTCCAGGCTATGGGCCATGGCGGAGCGGGGCATATCCAGCCCGATCTTGCGCATGGCCTTGCGGAACAGGTCTCGGTCCTCGGCCTTGTCGATGGCCTCCCGGGAGGCGCCGATCAGCTCCACCCCGTAGCGCGCCAGTACCCCTTCGCGGACCAGGTCCAGCGCGCAGTTGAGTGCGGTCTGTCCACCCATCGTGGGCAGGAGCGCGTCGGGCCGCTCCTTCTCGATGATGGCCGCCACCGCGCGCCAGGTGACCGGCTCGATATAGGTGGCATCCGCCATCTCCGGGTCGGTCATGATGGTGGCCGGATTGGAGTTCACCAGGACGACGCGGTCGCCCTCCTCGCGCAGGGCCTTGCAGGCCTGGGCGCCGGAATAGTCGAACTCGCACGCCTGGCCGATGACGATAGGCCCGGCGCCGATGATGAGGATGCTGTGGATGTCGGTACGCTTTGGCATTCTGGGTCTTATGTCCGCTCTGTCATCGCCGCGATGAAGCGGTCGAAGACGGGCGCCACGTCGTGGGGTCCGGGGCTTGCCTCGGGGTGTCCCTGGAAGCTGAAGGCCGGGCAGTCGCGGCGGCGGATGCCCTGCAACGAGCCGTCGAAGAGGGAGCGGTGGGTCGCCTCCAGGCAATCCGGCAGGCTCGCCTC
Source organism: Chromatiaceae bacterium (assembly GCA_041738985.1). Taxonomy (GTDB): domain Bacteria; phylum Pseudomonadota; class Gammaproteobacteria; order Chromatiales; family Chromatiaceae; genus Thiodictyon. The sequence goes on from JBGSOR010000328.1 coordinate 10,000, forward strand.
GTCCACCGCAAATCCGTGGTTCTGGCTGGATATCATGACCCGGCCTGTTGCCAGGTCTTGCACCGGGTGGTTCGCCCCGTGGTGTCCGAACTTCATCTTGAGCGTCTGTGCCCCGCTCGCGAGTCCCAGGAGCTGGTGGCCCAGGCAGATGCCGAAGACCGGGATGCCCGTGCCGAGGAGCTCGCGGATGGCGGCGATGGCGTAGTCGCAAGGCTCCGGGTCCCCGGGACCGTTCGATAAGAAGACCCCGTCCGGGTTGAGGTCCAGCGCCTCGGATGCAGGGGTACGGGCCGGGACCACAGTCACCCGGCAGCCGCGCGTCGCCAGCATGCGCAGGATGTTGCGTTTGATCCCGAAATCGTAGGCGACGACGTGGAAGGGTAGCTCCCCCATGGCCTCCCGATGGCCGTGGGCCAGACTCCAGATCCCTTCGCTCCAGGTGTAGGGCTCCAGGGTGCTCGCGTGCTGGGCCAGGTCCATGCCCTTGAGTCCAGGAAAGGCACGAGCCTTCTCAAGCGCCGACGACTCGTCGATGCTGTCTCCGGCCGTCAAGCAGCCGTTCTGGGCGCCCTTTTCGCGGAGTGTGCGGGTGAGCCGGCGGGTGTCGATATCGGCGATCCCCACCACCCCTTGGCGGCGCAGATAGTGGTCCAGGGGCTCCTTCATGCGGAAGTTGCTGGGAAGGAACGGCAGGTCGCGCACGATGAGCCCGGCCGCCTGGATGCCGACGGACTCCTCGTCCTCCGAGTTGGTACCCGTGTTGCCGATATGGGGGTAGGTCAGCGTAACCAGTTGGCGGAGATACGAGGGATCCGTCAGTATCTCCTGATAGCCGGACATGGCGGTGTTGAACACCACCTCGCCGACACTGGTGCCGTCGGCGCCGATCGAGGTGCCACGGAAGACTGAGCCGTCTTCCAGGACCAGGGCTGCGGGTTTTCTCAAGGATGTCTCCGAACCGGGGGAGGGCGTGATCGGGCCGCGCGGCACAAAGGGGGCGGCGGGGGAAGCACGCGTAGGGGCTCGGACAGCAGACGGCCGAACCCGGCGGGATTCTAAAGGTTAGCCACGCAAATGGCCATCCGCATGGCCGCCGCTTATGGCGGCCACTGGGCTGGAACGCTGAGTTTTTATGTCGGGTGCAATTCGTTGCTTTCGGATCACAGGTGTTGGCGGGCCCAGGCGACGATGGAGCGGGTGTCCATGGCCCCGGCGGTGCGGGCCGCTTCCGCGCCCCCACGGAAGAGGGCCAGGGTGGGGATGCTGCGGATACCCAATCGGGCGGCCAATCCTTGTGCCTCCTCGGTATTGACCTTGACGAGCCTGATCTCGGGCTCCAGCGTCTTGGCGGCGGCCTCGAAGGCCGGCCCCATGACCCGGCAGGGTCCGCACCAGGGCGCCCAGAAGTCGACCAGCACGGGCAGGTCGCTACGCTGCAAATGGCGGGCGAAGCGCGCCTCGTCCAACGCGGCCGGGATCCCGGCGAAGAGCGGTCGGTGACACTGGCCGCAGTTGGGTCCGGCGTTCAGCCGGTCCCGGGGTACCCGGTTAACCGCGTCGCAGTGGGGACAGACCAAATGGAGGGCTTCGGACATAGAGATTGACTCCAGAAAATAGAGTACTGACAATGGGTTGGCCGAGTAAAGGGCGAGTTTCCAGCCGCGACTCGTCTCTCGCCCCTCTCTTGAATCCCCCCACAGACACAACTATTTTGCGACTCAGTCCACCTCTGCCAAGTCCCGGAGAGCACCCCCATGGCCGATTCGCCCTATGTCGTCGTTGTCACCGCCCGGAGCTTCCAGTCGGTGGTGATCGATGGGTCCTTCGACCGGCCCGTCCTCGTGGACTTCTGGGCGGACTGGTGCGCCCCCTGCCGGATGCTGATGCCGATTCTGGCCAAGCTTGCGGACGAGTACGGGGGCCGGTTCATCCTCGCGAAGGTGGACACCGAGGCGGAGCAGGCCCTCGCGGCCCAGCTCGGCATCCGCAGCCTGCCCACGGTGCAGCTCTTCCAGTCCGGCCGTCCAGTGGACCAGTTCATGGGGGCCCTACCCGAGGCCCAGGTGCGCGCGTTTCTCGATCGCCACCTGCCGCGTGCGTCGAGTGGCGTGCTGGACCAGGCCCAGGCATCGATGGCCATGGGGGACTTCAAGCGCGCGGTTGCCCTGATCGAGCAGGCCCGGGCGGAGGACCCAGACAACCCCCGGCTTGCCCTGGCGGAGGTCCAGCTCAGCGCGGCCCGCGGCGAGGTGGCCGATGCCCTGGCGGGGATCGAGCGCCTGCCGATCGAGCTCGCCCATGACCCGGAGGTGATGGCCCTGCGCGGCCAGCTGCGCTTTGCCGAGGTCCTGAACGGGGCGCCAACGGCGGCAGAGCTGGAGTCGCGGCTCGGATCCAATCCGGCCGACAGCGAGGCCCGATATCGGCTTGCCGCGCACCGGGTGTTGGCGGGCGATTACGAGGGCGCCCTGGAGCAGCTCTTCGACCTGTTGAAGCGCGACCGGGCCTACGGCGACGACGCCGGTCGCAAGGGCATGCTGGCGGTCTTCGACTTGCTCGGCGGCCAGGGCGATCTGGTGAGTCGCTATCGGGCGCGGATGATGACGGCCCTCTACTAGCTCCCGACCCCCGAAAACTCGAACGAAGCGGCGGCTATATCGAGGCGTAACGACCGGCCTCTCGCGGCTGCCGGGAGCGCGATCGCCGCGGAGTGCAAACCCGCGAGGGCAGCCAGGAATTCCGTGGAGCATCTTGCGCAGATCGTGCTGCTTCTCGCAGTGGCCCTGGGGATCGTGGCTGTCTTTCAGGCTCCGGATCCCGAGCAGTCTGGGCTATCTCGTGGTGGGCGTTCTGCTCGGTCCCCATACCGTTGGCCCCACGGTCTATGTCCCCGAGCTCGAGGCCCTGGCCGAGTTTGGAGTGGTGTTCCTGCTCTTCACCATCGGGCTCGACTACTCCCCGCCACAACTGCGTGCACTGAGGCATCAGGTCATGGTCCTGGGCACCGCCCAGGTGGCCCTGGCGACGGTGCTCGTGGCCCTTTTGCTCTGGCTCGTCGGCGTCCCGGCGGCGCCCGCCTTTGTGGTGGGTGCGGTCTTCGCCCAGTCGTCCACCACCATCCTCGGTAGCCAGCTACGGGAGCAGGGGGAGGAGACCAGCCGCCATGGCCGCTTGGGGCTGGCCGTCTCCGTCTTCCAGGACCTGACCGCCGTGCCCTTGCTGGTGATCGTCCCCGTGCTCGGATTGTCCATCGGGGCCTGGGAGCTCGCCGGTGTGCTCGGGCTGGTCGTCGCCAAGGCCGCCGTCGCCATCGCGCTGGTCGTGGTTCTAGGTCGCTGGCTGCTCAGGCCGCTCTTTCACTCAGTGGCGAAGGGGCGCTCCGCGGAGCTGTTCACCCTGGCCGTGCTCCTCGTGGCGCTGCTCGCGGCCTGGGGCACCCACAGTGCGGGGCTGTCACTGGCCTTCGGTGCCTTCCTGGCGGGAATGATGCTTGGCGAGACCGAGTTCCGGCACCAGGTGGAGTCCAGCATCCGTCCCTTCCGGGATGTGCTCCTCGGGCTCTTCTTCATCGGCATCGGTATGCGGTTCGATCCCGCCGCGGTCCAGCCCATCTGGGCTTGGGCCATCCTCGGGGCCCTGCTGATCCTGGCGAGCAAGACCCTGATCGTCGCCGGGCTCCTGCGCTTGAGCGGGGAGGACCCCATCACCGCCTGGCGCGGAGGGCTGCTCCTCGGGGTGGGCGGGGAGTTTGGCCTGGCCCTGCTCGTGATCGCCATGGACTCCGGTGTGGTCGGCGGCCAGCTCGTCCCCATCGTCATCTCCTCGGTGCTGCTCTCCATGATCGGTGGCTCCATGCTGATCCGGCTCAACGGGGCGATCAGCCGCTGGATCGCAGGGGCGCGTGGCGTGCCGGCGACCGGCGATCCGAATGTGCAGGGCATTGCGAGACTGCCCGAGCTGGGGCGGCCACAGGTCCTGATCGGCGGCTACGGACGGGTGGGTCACACCATCGCTGTGCTGCTGGAGGCGAACGACGTTCCCTTCATCGCCCTGGACACGGACCCCAAGCGTATTGCCCGGCGGAACCGAATCCCCCTGCGCCGACCCCAAGGATTGAACGCTCGAAGCAACGAGAGGGGGTAGGCCGTGAAGCACTTCAAACACATCCTCTGCATCCTGGGCGGTGGGGAGCTGCCAGGCCCCCTGCTGGAGCGGGCGGTCTCGCTCGCGGAGAACAACCAGGCCCAGCTTACCTGCGCCGAGGCGATTCTCGAGCCCCCGGCGGGTCTCCCACCCCCTCCGGACTCCTCCTGGGTCGCTGACCCCGTGGCCCGGCTGCGCACCGAGCGGCTCGCCGCGCTGGAGGCGGCGACCCGAGGCTACGGGGAGCGGGTCCCGATCGCCTGCCAGGTACTGGTGGGTCGGCCATTCATCGAGATCCTCCGTGCCGTGCTCAGGGAGGGGTATGACCTGGTCCTCAAAGAGGCGGAGGACCCGGCATTTTTGCCTCGACTCTTCGGCAGCGAAGATATGCACCTGCTGCGCAAATGCCCCTGTCCCGTATGGCTTACTAAGCCCGGGGGATCGGCCAATTACGGCACTATCCTCGCCTCGGTCGATCTGGACATCGAGGGGGCCCCTCCCGAGGCCGCCGAGCTTAACCGCAGGATCCTCGCGCTGGCGTCATCGCTGGCCGTCTCCGACTTCGCCGCCCTGCACGTACTCCACGTCTGGAATGCCCCGGGGGAGGCGATGATCCGGTCCTGGAGCGAGGACCCCGAGCTGTCGGCCCTGCGCTATATGCAGGGGGAGCGCCAGCGTCGGGAGCTCGGCATGGAGCGGCTGAGGCACGATCTCGGCGTGGCGCTCGGCGACGAGGTATTCGCCTATCTGTCGCCCCACTTCCATCTGATCCAGGGCGCGCCCCCGGAGGCGATTCCCGCAATGGCGGCCCGACTCCAGGCGGACCTGGTGGTCATGGGGACGGTCGGCCGCACGGGTATCTCCGGGCTGATCATCGGCAACACCGCGGAGGCCGTACTGGAGCAGCTGCAGTGCGCCGTGTTGGCGGTGAAGCCGCCCGGATTCGTCTCGCCCGTGATCCTCTAGCCCAGATGCGCCCCGAGACCTACTCGGCTATTTGGGATACTCTCGACGCCGACGCGCGCCATTGCGATAGGATCGTCCGATAGATGAATCATGTCTTCGTACCATCGGAACCCCTGGACCGTCCTGTTTCGACTTGCGATCTACGCCGTCGCCTGGCTCGCGTTGACCGATGCCGAGCCGGTGTCCTGGGTCGTCGGCGCGCCGGTCGTGGGACTCGCGACCTGGGCGAGCCTTCGTCTGCGTCCCCCGGGCGGTGTGCGACTCTCCCTCCCCAGGGCACTGAGCTTCGTGCCGTTCTTCCTCTGGCAATCGCTCAAAGGGGGCCTGGATGTGGCGCTGCGCGTGATGCGTCCGGGTATGCGGGTCGCTCCCGGCATCGCGACCTATAGGCTCCGACTCGTCACGCCGTCGGCGAGGATACTCTTCCTCAACACCCTGAGCCTGCTTCCGGGAACGCTTAGCGCAGATCTGCGCGGGGATCGGCTAATTGTCCACGCGCTGGACGCGACTGAAGGCGAGGCCCTGCACGCCGAGATCGCCCGACTCGAGTGCCGTGTGGCCGCCATGCTTGGGGAGGTCCTAGTAACCCGCCAACAATAATTCAAACACGAGCCCGATCGTTGTCGTTGTCGTAATCGTAACCGTTGTCGTAATCTGAGAAGCGCTGTTACTCATGCTCAATTCGATCTCAACGGGATTTCTATCCGGTCCGAGGCTTGGGCGTAGGCAGCCGCCAGGCGTTCGAGAGTCAACGATCGCCGCGAACCGGACCCACTGTTGCGCAACCCATGATCGATCCCTTTCAATGACGTTGAAGGGAGCCGGACAGCGAAGCCACGAGGTGCGAAGAATTCGGGGCGCTACGATCACTTCGATTACGAAAACGAAAACGACAACGAAAATGGTCCTTCGCGAGTAGCGACATGAACCTGAACGACGTCCATTTGGCAGTAGCCCTGGTGCTCCTGGCAACTATGAGCGTTGGGCTCGTCCGGGTCGCCATGGGCCCGACCCCGTCGGATCGTATGATGGCGGCGCAGCTGCTGGGTACCTCCGGGATCGGGGTGCTGTTGGTGCTGACGCGGGCGATCGCCGTGCCGGCGCTGGTGGACGTCGCGCTGGTGTTCGCGCTGCTCGCCGCGGTCGCAGTCATTGCCTTCACCCGGCGACCCGCGGGCGATCCATGACGGTCGGCGCCTGGCTGTCCGTCGGACTGCTCCTGATCGGCGCATTCTTCTTCGTCGCCGGCACCGTCGGGTTGTTGCGCCTGCCGGATCGGCTCAGCCGGCTGCACGCCCTGACCAAGGCCGACAATCTTGGACTCGGATTTCTGGTGCTCGGGCTGCTGGCTCAGGCGCCTGGCCTGTCCACGGGGGTCACGCTCGTGCTCATCTGGCTGCTCGCGATGCTGGCCAGCGCCGCCGGTGCGCATCTGATCGCCAAGCGCGCGCTGCGCGGCGACGGGGAGGATACCCGCTGAACCCGCTCCTGCTCGCCTTCGATCTGCTGCTTTCGACCACCCTGCTCGGCCTCGCGATCGCCGCGCTCGTCAGCCGTGAGCCGAGGCGCGGCGTCATCTTCTTCATCGTCTTCGGACTCCTGCTCGCCCTGGTCTGGTCCCGGCTGCGCGCCCCCGACCTCGCCCTCGCGGAGGCCGCCATCGGGGCCGGTCTCGCCGGGGCACTCATGCTCGGCGCGGCACGCCGTGCGGTCCGAGAGGGTTCGTCGCGGGCTGACGGCGAAGGGGAGTATCCCAAGCAGCGCCAAGGCGCAGATGGGGATTCCGGCGGCCTTGCCGACCGCTGAGCGCCCCGGGTAACGGTTCACCAATAGGTTCGACCACTCCAATCGGAAGACGAATAGCACCGTTGTCGTTGTCGTTGTCGTAATCGAGGTGATCTTAGCGCCTCGGATTCTCCCGCATCCCAAATTGCATCGCTTCTCCGATGACGATGACGACAACGACAACGACAACGACAACGATTGTATTTGACTTGGTCTTGAACGGTTACCTGGCTGGGTATGGCCTATGAAGTCGCATCCGCAGAACGTCCTTATCCCCCTGCTGCTGGTGCCCCTTGGCGCACTGCTCGCATGGGTCTTTTTCGGCGCGGTCACCGGGTATCAGGGCGACCGCCTGGCGACCCTGGCATTGTCGCGGGTATCCGACTCTGGAGTCAGTCATCCGGTGACCTCGGTGCTGCTCAACTATCGCGCCCATGACACCCTGATGGAGCTGGCAGTGCTGCTCGCCGCGCTGCTCGGGATCTGGTCGCTCGGCCCGGCCGCCGCGCCCTACCAGCCGGCGTCGCTGGTGCTGGACAGTCTGGTGGGCTGGGTCGTACCCATGCTGATCCTGGCCGGCGGCTATCTGCTCTGGGTCGGCGGGCACGCCCCCGGCGGGGCCTTCCAGGCCGGAGCCCTGCTCGG
>JBGSOR010000370.1:0-1821 GCA_041738985.1 Chromatiaceae bacterium
ATGGCATGGTCGCAGGCCAGAGACCCAAGCCAGGTACCGGTGCCGACGCGCCCCGGCCCCTGACCCCCGCCGAGCGGGAGACCCTGGCTGTCCAATGGCAGCAGCGCCTGGCCGGGGCCGCCCAGCAGGCGAGCCAGGCAGGCAAGCTCGCGGGGAGCCTCAAACGTCTGGTTGATCACCTGCTCCAGCCGCAGCTTCCCTGGCGCGCCCTGCTGGCCCGCTACATGATCGCTATCGCCCGGGACGACTACAGCTACGCCCGCCCCTCCCGGCGGGAGGGGGACTACATATTGCCAAGCCTCCGGGGCCAGCAGATCGAGCTGGTGGTGGCGGTGGATACCTCGGGGTCGATCAAGGAGGCGGAGCTGAGGGAGTTTATCGACGAGATCGACGCCCTGAAGGGGCAGGTGCGGGCGCGCATTGCGCTGCTCCCCTGCGACGCGGCCATTTGCGAGGGGGCGCCCTTCCTGTTCGAGCCCTGGGAGACCTTCGTTCGGCCCCGGGAGATCGGGGGCGGGGGCGGGACCCGATTCGTGCCGGTCTTCGAGTGGGTCGCCAAGGCCGGTCTACGGCCTGACCTGCTCCTCTATCTCACGGACGGTAACGGCGAGTTTCCCCGGGAGGAGCCCCCCTACCCGGTGATCTGGCTGGTGAAGGGGCGGGCCGGGATACCCTGGGGCGAGCGTATTCAGCTCAACTGACTGATCCCGCGGGGATCGCCGTGATCATCGGCCTCGGTCCCCGATGACGCGGAGCAGCCCCTCCGATCGGCGGTCTCAGTGATTGCCGCTTCCCCCTTTATTCCCCACTCGAATACCCGGTTTCGTCCATAATGCACCACTATCGTCTCGTTGTTCCGCATGACGCCTCGCCCGTGCCCGCGGGACCCTCAGCCCAGCCATGAAACCGAGCAGCCCGCCCGTTCGCCCGCGCCGTCTCGTCCTCGCCCTCGGCCTGGCCGGGGTGCTGGTCTTCAGCCCTCTACCGCCGGCAGCCTCCCGGGCTGCGCAGCTCGACCTGCCGGACATCGGCGACTCCTCAGATGCCCTCTTGGGCACCGGGGCCGAGGCCAGGCTGGGCAAGGCATTCATGCGCAGTGTGCGCGATGTCCTCCCGGTGCTGGACGACCCGCTGCTCACTTCCTACCTGGAGACCCTGGGCAACGAGCTGACGGCTGCCGACCGCAGTGCCGGGGGCAGCTTCACCTTTTTCCTGATCGACGAGCCGGTGGTCAATGCCTTTGCCGGTCCGGGCGGCTACATCGGCGTCTATTCGGGCCTGATGCTGGCGGCCCAGAGCGAGAACGAGCTGGCGGCGGTCATGGCCCACGAGATCGCCCACGTCACCCAGCGCCATCTCCTGCGTAGCTTCGAGGACCAGAGCAAGCTCAGCCTCCCGACCACCGCGCTCCTGGTCGCGGCGGCCATCCTGGGTGCGCAGGTGTCCTCGGACGCGGGGATGGCGGCCATGGCCGGTATCCAGGCACTCGCGGCCCAGCGCCAGATCAACTTCACCCGCGACAATGAAAAGGAGGCTGACCGCATCGGCATCGCCACCCTGGCCGCCGCCGGGCGCGACCCTTATGCCATGGCGGGGTTTTTCGGGCGGCTCTCCAAGTCCGGCCGCGTCTACGAGAACGGCGCCCCGGAGATCCTGCGCACCCACCCGGTCAACACCAGCCGCATCTCCGATGCACTGGGCCGGGCCGACGACTACGGGGTGCGCCAGCGCCCGGACAGCCTGCGCTTCCTGCTCGCCCGGGCGCGTCTGCGCGAGCGCTCCCACGACCGGCCCGAGAAGTCCCTCGCCGCCTTCCGGGCG
>JBGSOR010000383.1:0-3906 GCA_041738985.1 Chromatiaceae bacterium
GAAGGTGTCGAAGCCCTGCGGCAGGCGGTCCAGGAACTCGGTCGCGTGCGCGCTCTCGGCGGCCCGGCGCACCGCCGCGTCTGGCACCCCGTGGAGCCCATAGCGGATATTTTCCCAGGCATCGGCCCCGAAGATCGACGGGTCCTGGGGGACGATGGCCAGGTGGCTGCGCAGCTCTGCCGGGTCCAGCTCCCGCAGATCGACGCCGTCCAGACAGACACGGCCCTGGGTCGGGTCATAGAAGCGCAGGAGCAGCTGGAACAGGGTCGTCTTGCCCGCCCCGGATGGGCCGACCAGTGCCACCCGCTCCCCGGGGCGGATCTCCAGGTCCAGCTCTTTGAGCACCGCGATCTCCGGGTGGGCCGGATAGGCGAAGGAGACCCGGTCGAGTGAGATTCGGCCCCGGACCGGGCGGGGCAGGGGCTGCGGGTCGGCCGGCGCGCGGATCTCGGGCTCGGTGGCCAGGAGCTCCATCAGGCGCTCGCTGGCCCCGGCCCCCCGCAGCAGCTCGCCCACCAGCTCGCTGAGCTGGCCGACTGAGCTGGCCACCAGCACCGCGTAGAACAGGAAGGCGGACAGCTCCCCGCCGGTCAGGCGCCCGGCCAGGACCTCCCGGCCCCCCACCCAGAGTACGACCCCGATGGCCCCGAAGGTGATCGCTACCGCTACGCCGCTCAAGGTGGCCCCCAGCCGGGTGCGCCGCACCGCCGTCTCGAACGCGGACTCCACCCGCCCCCGGTAGCGCGCCCGATCCACCGACTCGTGGCAGAAGGCCTGCACGGTACGGATGGCGTGAAGCACCTCGTCCACGTAGGCCCCGACGTCCGCAATCCGGTCCTGGCTGGCCCGGGACAGGCGGCGCAGCCGATAGCCGATCAGCCACACGGGGAGGATGACCAGGGGCGTGCCGAGCAGGACCAGCCCGGTCAGGTGGGGGCTGGTCAGCGCCAGCATGACCGTGCCCCCGATGACCAGGAGCAGGGTGCGCAGGGCCATGGCCAGGGTGGACCCCACCACGACCTGCAGCAGGGTCGTATCCGACGTCAGTCGCGAGATGATCTCCCCGGTGCGGGCGGTCTCGAAGAAGCCCACATGGAGCGACAGCACCCGGTTGAAGACCGCCGTGCGCACGTCAGCGATCACCCGCTCCCCGATCCACCCAAGGAGATAGGACCGCGCCATGATGGCCCCGGCCATGGCCGCGACCACGCCCAGGAAGAGGAGCAGGGAGCGGGTGAGCGCCTGTTCCGAGCCGGTCTTGAGCCCGTGGTCCACGACCTCCCGGATCACCTGCCCGAAGGCCAGCACCGCCCCCGCGGCCACCAACAGGGCCGCCGACGCCAACGCCACCTGCCCCAGATAGGGACGCACGAAGCGCAGCAGCCGCAGGAGCGGCGCCAGGTTGCGGGTTATGGGACGGTCGGACGGGACGGACAGATGACGGCGGGGCATGAAAGATCTCGATAGGGGGCTGGGAGCGCCGACATCCTGCCGGCTCGGGCGCGAAGCGCCTTTGGGGCTTTCGGGTCAGGCACCGGTCGATGCGGTGCAGTATCGCGCTTGCCGCGGACAAGCTCGGTGGGCGGGATCCGGGCGGGGCTAGGGAAGGTTGTGCAGGGCGTCCGCGCCCGAGCGGCGAGACTTAGGGCCAGAGCTTCAGCGCCGCGACGATCAGTGCCCCGACACTCACGGTCAGTCCGAAAGACCAGAACATAAAGCGATCGATGCGGCGGGTCAGCTCTTCGAAGCGCTTGTCCATGGTCTCGAAGCGCTTGTCTACGACATCGAAGCGCCTGTCCATTTCCTTCTGCATGGTCTCGAAGCGCTTGTCCACGACGTCGAAGCGCCTGTCCATCTCCTGCTGCATGGCCTCGAAGCGCTTGTCGACGAGGTCGAAGCGCTTGTCCATCTCCTGCTGCATGGCCTCGAAGCGCTTGTCGACGGCCTCGAAGCGCTTGTCCATGTCCAGTTGCATGGCCTCGAAGCGCTTGTCCATCGCATCGAAGCCCTTCTCCATCCGCTCCAGGATGGACTTGATCAGCTCGCGCTGGTGCTTGAGCTCCTCCTCCACGCGCACCATGCGCTCGCGCAGCTCGATCTCGTAGACCGCAGGCGGCTTGCCGAGGGACTGCTCGGCGAGCCACTCCCCGAGGTGCTCCTTGATGAATTGGATATCTTCTTGCGCCAGGGACACGATCGAACCTATCTCACATTGGGGCCTGCTCGGTGGCCAGTATACCAGCGCCGCCCATAGCCGGAGCCAGCGAGGCGGCCCGAGGTCAGGCTCCGCGTGGTAAGCCCGGTGGGGCTGCGCCGGCCGGTGCCGGGGCACGCCTTTCCTATGCGACCCATGTCTTCACCCGGGCTGAGGTGAAATCTTCGCCCTGCCGCTTCCGCTCCTCGGTCCAGGTCTTGACCCGTTCGGCTAACATGGATCGCATCTCCTGCAATTCGACGACGTTGGTGGCGACGGGAGAGGCTGCCCGCTCGTCCCAGATGCCGGGGAAGCTCAGCCCAACGGCGGCCTGGGAGCGCCGCACCCCCGTGCGGCGTTGCGATCAAGCTAGGCGGGGATTAGCCGACCGTCCCGCAGCTCGTAGAAGTCCGGATTGCGCTGGGCGACGAGGCCCAGCAGGTCGGCGAGCATGTCCGCCAGGGCCAGCTCCCGATCCGGGGCGCCGACGTGGAAGGCTCGCAGGCTCGGTTGGGCCGAGTCGAGCAGGATGAGATAGAAGCGCTCGAATTGCTCCTCCCGGCCGGCGGGGTCGTTGCGGCCGGTGAAGAGCTGCAAGCGCGCATGGGCGTTGAGGAAGGTGGAACGGCGCTTGTCGGTGCCGTCGTTTGCGGCCTCGCTGTCCAGGAAGAAAAGCCCGGCCAGGACGGCATAGGGGAAGCGGCGGTGCAGGGTGACCGCCTCCATCAGCATGTCGCCCCGCCGATTGACCAGGTTCTTCTGGAAATTTCGGGTCTTGCTGTCGCGGAAGTTGATGGTCTTGACCGAGATCCCGAGCAGCAGTCCGGACTCCTCGGTGGCCCAGGTCACGTCCACCTTCTTGGCCCCAAGCCCGCCCGCCATGCGACGCTCGGCGCCCGCATCCGACCCCGCTCCGGCGCCGAAGGGTCGGGCCTCCTTCAGCCCCCGCTGACGCAGCTCAGCCCCTAGGGCCAGAGCCACCTGCTGGGAGACCAGCTCGCTGTAGCGCTTCTTGGCCGCTTGGGCCGCATCGTCTCCGGGCTTGGGTGGCAGGGTTCCCAGGGCCGCCCGCAGACGATCGTCGATCTCAGCCACGGTCGCCCCGGCCACGGGTCAACCGGCGCGTGAGCAGGGTAGTACGGGCGCTACGCAGCGTCTCGATATCCGCCGCAGACAGTCCCAACCCCTCGCGCAGGATCAGGTCGTCCACCAGGGCATTGGCGCTGGCCTCGTCCCCCTGCCACAGGAGTCGGGAGACCTCGGGCGCGATCCCCGTCAGCCTGGCGGCCAGACGTTCGACCAGGTTTGCGGACGGCACCGGGAGCGCATCGATCTCGCGGGGCTCGTGCTTGAGCAGCCCGCCCCCGTAGGTGCGGCCACCGATCTCCGCACCGAGGAGGGAGAGGCTGTTGAGCGCGGCGAGGGGGAGGAGTCGCATCCCGAGCGCCCGCCGGCTCTGGGCCAGTCGGACCCCGTAGACCGAGTTCAGGATGAGGGCGCCCGCCGTGTTGGCGAGTAGCCGCGGGTGCCGATGGCTCATATAGGTGCAGAGCAGATCCGGCCGATCCACCAGGGGGACTTTCCACCAGGGGCTGCGCACCCGGCACTTGTAGGCGGCGGCCACGCCTGTGCGTTGGCCTTGGGCGATGTAGCGTCGGGCGGCGGCCGAGGGCGTCTCCCCGGGGGCGAAGAGCCAGGTGGCCGCCCCCGCC
>JBGSOR010000413.1:0-4085 GCA_041738985.1 Chromatiaceae bacterium
CGCGGGGCTGGCTCATGGAGCCCGCCCGGGCCCTGGGCGGGGCGACGCCCTTCGAGTATCTGGCCACCGAGGTCGGGGCGACCGAGGTCCGCCGACTGATCGGGCGACTGGAGCACGGCGTCTATTCCTGATGCTCGCATATCGCCTGGTCAAGGAGCGCTGGGCGGCGACCGCGCTCGACGGCAGCGGGGCCAAGGCGTACGGAGGTCGGTGGAACAGCCCTGGCACCGCCATCCTCTATGCGTCAGAGAGCATCGCGCTTGCCGCCTTGGAGCTTCTGGTGCACCTGCGTCGCGAACGGGTCCTCGGGAGCTACCGGCTGTTCACCCTGAGCATCCCCGATTCGTCTGTGCGTCGGCTTGACGCGTCCGACCTGCCCTTGGACTGGCGCGCCGATCCGCTCCCTGTGAGCACGGCTCGACTTGGCGATGGCTGGGCCGCCTCCGGTCGATCGCTTGCGCTCCTGGTGCCAAGCGTCATCATCCCGCGCGAGCACAACCTGCTGGTCTGTCCCGCCCACCCCGAATTTGCCGACCTCGCCGGCGACACCGCGAGCGAGCCCTTCGGCTTTGATCCGCGCCTCGCCTAGAGACCCGGGCGCACTTCCATCCAAGAGGGAGCTCGTACCCCGTCATTCTGGCGGTAGCCACCGGTCAAGATGTCCGTTGCGCCGCTGGGGTGACGGCGGATCTGCGCCGGTCCCGGCGGATAGGTTGCCAAGCTTTTCTCAGGTGGGCGACGGCATCCGCCGCGTCAAACTCGCGGGCGTAGCCTGAGTTTCGCCGCCCCGACCGTCCGGCTGACCGGCAGGCGGCTGACGCAAAACTGGTCGGAACACAAAAAGTTTCCGTCACGGCAAAGGCGTCGAGTACGCTCATTCCGGCTCACGCAAGCCCCCCCGACTGACGCTTTCGCCGTCTTTGAGGCTGAGTGTCCAGAACGACAGCGAAGACAGGATGGTCAAGCCGCCCAGTGCCAGGAAGGCGTGGTGTAACGCGGTCGTCACGGCGACCCGGTCGGTTTGCGGCAGATCGCCCAAAAACCAGGCGGTCACCAGCGATCCGCAGGCCAGCCCAAAGCTCATCGACATCTGCTGGAGCGAGCTGGCGATGGTGCTCGCCATGCTCGAATCGGCCGGCTCGATATCGGCATAGGCCATCGAATTCATGCCGGAAAACTGAAGCGAGTTGAAAAAGCCCAGCGCCAGACCGAGAAGCACGATCAGCGGGATCGGCGTGGCCGGAACGACCAGCGAGAAGAGACTGATGACGCCCCCGATCATCACCGTATTCAAGATCAGTACCCGCCGATAGCCAAAGCGTGCCAACACGCGCGACGAGACGAGCTTCATGCCCATGGCCGCGACGGCGGCGGGCATCATCAGCAGGCCCGACTGCCAGGCGGGCAGGCCCAGGCCGAGTTGGTAAAGAAGCGGTAGCAGAAGCGGCAGCCCGCCGATCCCCAGACGCGTAATGAAGCCGCCCAGCACCGAGACGCGGAAGGTGCGGATACGAAACAGCGCCAGGCGCAGCAGCGGATAAGCTGCCTGGCGAGCATGCCAGCCATAGGCAGCCAGCAGGCCGACGCTGATGAGCAGCAGAAAAGACACCGAAGTCAGGTCGAGGTCATGCTCCCCGAAGACCTCCAGCAACCAGGAGAGGAGCGCGGTGCCGCTGCCGAACAGGACCAGACCGGGGATATCCAGTGGTCGCGGCGCAACACCGCGATAATCCGGCATGTGCCGGTGGGCCAACAGCAGGGCTGCCAGGCCCACCGGCACATTGACGAAGAAGATCTCCCGCCACGAGAGCCAATGCACGATCAGGCCACCGACCGTCGGTCCCAGCAAGGGCCCGATCAGGGCCGGGATGATGACGAAGTTCATCGCCATAAGCAGCTCCGACTTGGGGAAGGTGCGCAGGATCGCGAGCCGGCCCACCGGCATCATCATCGCCGCGCCGATGCCCTGCAGGATGCGCGCCGCGACCAGCATCGGCACATTGGCGGCCAGGCCGCACAGGATCGATGCAAGCGTGAAGACCGCCACTGCGCTGCTAAACACCCGGCGCGTACCGAACCGGTCCGCCATCCAGCCGCTCACCGGGATGAACACGGCCAGGCTGAGGATATAGCTGGTTACCACGGCCTTCAGGCTCAACGGCGTCCGCCATCGCGGGCACCGCGGTATTGACGATGGTGGAGTCCAGTTGCTCCATGAACAGCGCCGCGGCGACGACCCAGGGCAAGTAGGTCTTTACGGTGGAGCTATGCATCTGATGTCGCAGAATCGGCTGGCCGCGCGCGCCTGGCTTTTTGCGACCGTTCTCTTGGGGGCAGTCTCTGCGGTGCATCACGCGGGCCGCTTGGCGGTTCGCCTGGGGGAATCCTTCGGCACGCTGGTCCTGACGCTGCTGCTCAGCACCATCACCTTCGCCAACGGGGTCGCTAACATCCTACAAGGCGCGATTCACCTGATGCTGTTCTTCGGGTTCCTGATGCTCCTTGTCTGGCCCTCAATCCAGGTTGAGCTCTCCGACTGCAATCGTCCGGAGGGGTTTTTGGCACCGTTCTCGGAGGATCTAAAGGGACGCCTCTGCAATCCGCGCCTCCGCCTCCTTGTCGCGCTCGATCAGCGCATAGGCGGAATGGTTGTGGATGGACTCGAAGTTCTCGGACTCCACGATATAGGCGGCGATACGCTCGTCCCGATTGAGACGGGTGGCCACGTCGCGCACCATGTCTTCCACGAACTTGGGGTTATCGTAGGCGCGCTCGGTGACGTATTTCTCGTCCGGGCGCTTGAGCAGCCCATAGAGCTCGGAGGACGCCTCCCGCTCGACCATCTCGATCAGCTCCTCGATCCATACGAAGCCTCGGGTGCGCACCTGCACGGTCACATGAGAGCGCTGGTTGTGGGCGCCGTAGGCGGAGATCTCCTTGGAGCAGGGGCAGAGGCTGGTAACCGGCACCACGATCTTGATGTCCAGTGTGGGGTGGCCGCCGCGGATCTCGCCGATGAAGGTCACCTCGTAGTCCAGCAGGCTTTCGACCCCAGTCACCGGCGCGCGCTTGTTGACGAAGAAGGGGAAGCGCATCTCGATATGGCCGGCCTCCGACTCCAGCTGGCCGGACATCTCCCGCAGCATCTCCTTGAACGAGCCGACGCTCAGCTCCCGCTCCTGGCGGTTCAGGATCTGGACGAAGCGGGACATGTGGGTGCCCTTGAAGTTGTGGGGCAAGTACACGTACATGTTGAAGGTAGCGACGGTGTGCTGCTCAACGCCCGAGCGGTCGCGCACCCGCACCGGGTGGCGGATGTCCTTGATACCCACCTTGTCGATGGCGATTCGGCGGGTGTCCGCACTGCCCTGGACGTCGGCGATGCCGGGGGTGGCACAGCAGGTGGATTCGAGCGCTTGCTCCATGGGATGGGTACCTCGGCGGGTCGTCGCGACCGGGTTTCTCCAGCCAATCTGGTGTCCGCAGGTCCCAAGACAACCGGCCATGGGCCGGCGGCTCCGGGCGGTCCGGGGGCTCGGTTGGAAGAATCGGAATACAGTTAACTACTGAGTATCGGGGCCGGGTCGCCGGGAAACAAACCGCGATCGATAGGTCGTTGAGGCCCGGGTAACTGTCCTTGGCCTGAGCGCCCCGGTTGGCGCTTAGAGCAAGGGCGCGCGAACGGGCCGCTCAGCCCGTCCGTCCGATCAACGCCTCGACGATCCACCGCAGGGGCGCGGCGCGCGGGAAGACCGAGACCGCGGAGAGGGCCTCCGACAGCAGGTTAGAGGCCATTTCCTTGGCCTCGGCGAGTCCCACCACCGAAGGATAGGTGGACTTCTTGAGGTCCTGGTCCCGCCCTCCGGTCTTGCCCGTCTCGCCTGTGTTGCCCTCGACATCGAGCACGTCGTCCTGGATCTGGAAGGCGAGGCCCACGCACTTGGCATAACGATCCAGCCGCCCGGCCCGGTCCGCGTCCAGGGGGCCGTCGGCCAGGATGGCCAGTCGCACGGCGGCGCGGATCAGGGCGCCGGTCTTGTGGATGTGGATGTGCTCGAGCGTAGCGACATCCAACAGGTTGCCCT
>JBGSOR010000034.1:0-2441 GCA_041738985.1 Chromatiaceae bacterium
CGGCGAGCACCGGTTCCGGTCCTGCCCGCTCCGTCACGCCGCTTGCACGGGCCAATCCCTGGCCCCCGCAAGCGGCGCGCCGTCGCTGCATCCCGGTGGACCGCTGCCCGGCTCCTACCTTGCTGCGCTCCTCCGGGCGCAGTCCCGTGTCTGAAGTTTCAACGGCTAAATCATCGACGCCAATCGCACCCACACCGCTGGTCGCACAGAGTCTTGGAATCGCCGAATTCACAGGCAGGTGACTTGGGATACTGCAGCTAGCGACGAAACTCAGGCGGCCCGCGCCCCTGATCAGCTAGCGAAATAGCACGACGTCCGTGGCGCGCGCTCGCTTTTAACGCGCCAGTGGCTCTTTAATAGTCGCGCGGGTTACATAAACTGTCCACGGAGCTCGGAGCTCCCGGAACTCCGAATAATGATCAGATCATCCTGACTTGGAATTGTGGCCGGATAGGTTAGCGCCGGATATTTTGTATCCAGGAAACTGGCGATAAAGCTGTCGAGTTTATCCGTTTCACAAGGGGCTTCGGACAATGGGTTTAGCACGCACATCCTGAAAATTGCAATAAGCTCATCGCGGCTCTTTACCAGATACAACGGTGCGGTTATTGGGTAGATTGCAACAGCGGCTTGTTCACCGGCCAGTTCCTGGAAAAAGCGTGCCTCGTGGCAGACGGCGTGCAAATCCTCATTCGTCTTCGCTTCATCCAAACGCCTTTCCGCCAGTTGGAATCCGATACCAATGCGTGCCATCGGGGCCGATGGCTGATTGAGGACGATGGCCAAATTCCCCTGGGGTTTCACGAGGGCTAGCGCCATCCGGATTTTTTCGCGAATATCATCCAAACCATTGAAGTGATATAGCACATGAGACATCGTAATTAGATCAAAACCCTGCGAATAAGCATTCAGCATACGATGCAGCGCTGGCTCTCCCCAGAGGCAGGTATGCACAGTATCAAAAGATCGTCGTAGTATCTCCGCACATCGAGGGTTGGGCTCCAACAAGACCAGCGTATCCGCATACTGGCGCATCAAACTTGGCAGGCAGCCTTGTCCAGCACCGATATCGAAAACAGAAAAGCCGCGGCGGTGGGCCGTGGGAAGGACCCCCTTGTCCTGCATCTGTCGAACGGCTTCGCTGTTCTGGAGGGAATAGTGATGAAATAGGGTGAGCGCTTGCTCAAATGCTTCATAATCTAAAGTCATATCAAACTAACAGATAAGAGAAGATAATGAGATGGACATTACTTCGGCCGCACTCCACAATGAGAAAAACACCCGATACGGACAGGCGGCTAGCCCTTCCCCGACGGGGATTCTTACCTCCCAGGAAACGCCGTGTTTTGCTCGGAGCGATAACTTTGCGCTCACCGACGCATGCCGCGGGACGAACGGTCCGTATGACCTGGGGTGCTGGCGGCAGTCGAGCACGGATGCCCAGCCCCGTCAACGGGTTCAATCCCTCCAACTCCAACCGCTGCACCGTTAACGACATAGGTAGCCAACAGGCCGGATTAGACGGATCCAGCTCACCGAACGCCATTCTTGCCCGCTCCTTCATGCCGACGCAATCGAACCTCCGCCATAGCGGAATCCGCCGGCCGCCGAGTAGACGATCCGGATCGAGCCCTTGCGCGACCCGCACGCCGAGCACCGCAACCGTTCGCGCAACGCCTGGACCGTGACCCCGGCAGGGACCTTCGCGCGATCAAGCCACCCCTGTCGACCGCACGCCTCGCAGAGCACCAGGATCGCGAAGCTCTCGGCCGGGAAGTCGTCGAGGGTGTTGGAGTCGGTGGCCTTTGCGCGAGCTCGGATTCTCCCCCCTTGACCCCCGCTGAGGGGAAGGGCGCAGGCACCGCCTTGCGGGTGAGGCCGATCTCGCGGGCAGCAGCGCGATAAGTCGACTTAAGTCGACTCGGCTCGAGTCGTCCGGGGCGCCGTCGTGCGACGGCCCCGGACAGAAAAAAGGCGGCTTGCGCCGCCTTCCGGGTCGACCCGACGGAGTCCGGTACTTACTTAAGCGCCCGTACCCCGCAAGGCGTAGGGCACCAGGGGCAGCAGGGTGATGGCAACGGCGAGCCAGATCACCAGGTTATTCCGGGAACGGAGAGTTGCGTCGCTCATGGCAGTCGCCTCAAGTTGGATGGTTGAACAATCTCGCGATGGACAAAGGTTGGTTGCGTTGCGGTGCCGTCGATACCGAGGGCGTTGCCCACGGGGTGATAAAGGCGCCGCAGTCGCTTCCGTTTGCCCATCTCCATACGGGACAGAGCATAGTGTCGGCACGGCAAAGCGCAAGGAATACGCTGTTCACTACATGGACATTCCTTAGTGTGGAACTAGGTTGTTGGGTGCAGGCGACCGCGCTGACGCGTCGTGGGCCGTGGGCCGTGGGCCGGGGGAGGCGCGGGGCTATTCCGCCGCGACGGGCTCGA
>JBGSOR010000451.1:0-3637 GCA_041738985.1 Chromatiaceae bacterium
GCTGGTCTGGCTGGGGGCGGGTCTCAGGCTGGCCTGGCAGGCGAGGACGGCGGTGCAGGGGCCCGGCCTGGCCCCCTGGCTCATCGGCTTGACGGCCATCGGCACACTCGCGGTCGCCAATGTAGGGATCTGGCAGAAGGAGACCCTGATCGCCCAGGGTCGGCCCGTGTTCCTGGAGCTGGCCCCGGTGGATCCGCGCTCGCTCATGCAAGGGGACTTCATGCGTCTGCGCTTCCGACTCCCGGCTGAGGCGGACAGTGAGCCCCGGCTCCTCGCCCGTGGCCGTCCGCAGGTGGTCGCACGCTGCGACGCGATGGGAGTGGCCACATTGCTGCGTCTGCGCAATCCGGGCGAGACCCTGGCGGAGGGCGAGTTTCCCATCGAGCTGACCCCCAAGGACGGGCGCTGGACCGTCGCCACCGATGCCTGGTTCTTCCGCGAGGGGGATGGCGCGCGTTGGGAGGCTGCCCGCTATGGCGAATTTCGGGTCATGCCGGATGGGCTGGCGCTGCTGGTGGGGCTGGCGGGCGCGGACTTGAAGCCGATTGCGATTGGGGATTGACCGGGGGGCGCCCGCTCTTTGCGCGGTCGCCGACAGGATGTCGGCACTCCCCGGTGCCGCCTGGCGGAGGGGGACGGCCAGGCGCTGCTGGCGGGTGCGGACTTGAAGCCGATGGGGGTTGGAGATTGACGGGACGGTCGGCCGCGCTTCGCGCGGTGGCCGACAGGATGTCGGCGCTCCCGGTGCCGCCTGGCGGCGGGAGTTGCAATCGTTGTCGAGGTCCCAATGGTACGCCCACCACACATATCGTCGGGCGGCGACGCCCCCTCGCGGAGGCACCAATTGGAAAGATCCGATCTCATGGCATGGGAGTTCTATGCCTTTATGGCCCTGGCCGCCTGGCTGGTCTACACGCAGTTCATTAAACCCAAGTTTTCGCGGAGTCGGGAGGACTCGGATGCCGCCGCGGGAATGGAGAAGCGGGTAGACGAGCCTGGCAAGGGCTCACCTGGGGGCGGCAGCTGAGGCGGTCGGTCTGGGTTCTGTGGCTTCGGCGTGGAGTCGGGGCCACCTGAACGATCGCAGGGTGGACTTGACCGAGCGGGCCTTCACTGCGTGGAGCTTGGCCAGGGCGCTTTTATCCCTTCATCCAATCGGGCGCGCTCCCGTTTTTCCTCGTCCGTGATGTCCTCCAACTCCTCCCCTAGGCTCGCCGGGTCCTGGTGGATCGTGATGTCCGAGTCCGGGTAGTGGGCGCGGATGGCGGCCTCGGTGTCGAGCGCGATGTCGTGGGCCTCGGCCAGGGGCATCCGGTCGTCCAACTCCAGGTGTAATTGGACGATGAGCGACTGTCCCGACTTGCGGGTGCGCAGTCCATGGACGCCCTGGACCCCGGGGACGGATCGCGCCAGATCTGCGATGTGGCGGCGCTGGTCTTCCGGGAGCTCCCTATCCATCAGCAGCTCCACGGCCTCCCGGCCGATCTGCACGGCGCTGTAAAAGACGTAGGCGCCGATGCCCAGGCCGAACAGGGGATCGACCCCGGGCCAGCCGGCCCAGGCCAGGGTGAGTGCGACCAGGGTGGCCAGGTTGGTGGCGAGGTCGGTGGCGTAATGAAGAGCGTCCGCCCGGATCGCGGTGGAGCCGGTGCGGCGGATGACATAGCGCTGGAAAGCGAGCAGGGCCAGGGTGGCGGCAATGGCGAGGCCGATGACGGCGAAGCCAACCCCAAGGTCGTCCAAAGGCCGCGGATGAAGCAGCCGGTCCATCGCCTCCAGGGCCAGAAAGCCCGCGGAGCCCGCGATAAAGGTCGCCTGTCCCAGTGCCGCCAGGGCCTCGGCCTTGCCGTGGCCGAAACGGTGATCGCGGTCCGGGGGCATCAAGGACCAGTGGACCGCAAACAGGTTCACGAGCGACGCCCCCGCGTCCATGGTGGAGTCCACCAGGGAGGCAAGCACGCTGACCGAGCCGGTCATGAGCCAGGCCACCAGCTTGGCCACGATCAGCACCACCGCGGTGCCCACCGACGCGTAGGTGGCGATGCGCAGCAGTCTGGCGCTCTGGGCCGAGGCGCCGTACGGGGCGCGGGCCGGCCCGGATGTAGACTCGCGTGCCGCGTTCGCGCTGTTGTTGTCGATGGATCCTGAAACCAAGGGGCTGCCCTCCCGATCCGGTGGCCTGCATGATGCACCCCGCGGGCTGGGGTTGTCTTTGACGGATACCGGGGGCCGGCCGGTGCTGGCCCCCGATTGCGCTCAATCGTCGTCTTTCTCGTGCCCTTCCCATCGTCGTCGTCGCGCCCGCCCTCTCCCGACCCGCGGCTCGACCTGCGCAGGTAATCTCCGACCGGTTCTGGAGTCCGCCTCAGCTCCGCCCCTCGCGCCCGCCGTCGTCTCCCTCCTCCGCCTCCCCACTCCGGTGGCACTCCACACAGTTCTCGTACCGATAGATCCCTTCCTCCAGGTGCTCCTCCCGGATTCCGGAGCGCGAGTGCGCGTGACATCCGTAGCAGGTGTAGCGGGTGCGACGGAGGATAGCCCGTTGGACGGTGTCGGACAGTCTGGGGCGGCTGATTCCGAAGCGGTTTCCGACTATCCTTCCGCACCGGGAGGACACTCCCGCAGTCCACATCGATGTCCAACGTAACGACGAGGAGCAGTACGATGAAAAAGCTCTTGATCGCTGCTGTCGGTGCCGGTCTCGCGGCCGCCGCCAGCCTTCCGGCGAATGCCTTCTGGGGTCCCTGGAGCGGTGGCCCCTGGGGCGGCTGGCCTGGCTCCGGTTGGGGCGGTTGGCCCGGCTCAGGCTGGGGTGGCTGGCCCGGCTCAGGATGGGGCGGCTACCCGGGTTACGGATGGGGCGGCTATCCAGGTTACGGGTGGGGCGGCTATCCGGGCTACGGATGGGGCGGTTATCCCGGTTACGGATGGGGCGGCTATCCGGCCTGGGGCGCACCCGCTAGCACGGTGACCCCGGCGAAACCCTCAACCGCCCCTTCTTCGAGCACGAAATAGCCCGAGGAGGTTGGCCCCAAGCCGGCGCTCGACCTGCCGGGGGCAAGTCGCCCCCGGCAACCCCTGAACGGGTGGGTGCTCGCCGGCCCGTTTTGGCCTATCGCGGCCACACTCGGGACCTTTCGGGTTCGTAGCCACAGGCCACCGACCCGCGACTTCTTTTGTTCGATTGCCATCGACCCGACCGAGCATCGCGAGGCACCGATCCTAGAAGGTGCCCATCAGCCGGCCGGCGAGCGCCCTTAGTCGCCGGGTCAAGTCATCCCGACCCGTGGCGCCGAATGGCTCCGTCAGCTCTCCAAGGGGGCGCAGCTGGCGGACCGAGGCCATGAGAAGCGCGGCCTCGTCCAGGGTCAGGGCGCCGGACCGCGCGGCGGGTCCCAGGCGGCGGCGTGCGAGATCCGCGAGTGGAGGGAGGGCGGCCTCCAGGGTGCGGTGGTCGGTGGCGAAGGATTGCAGCTCTTCCGCAGCGTCGGCGTCGGACTGGCTCGGCGGGCTGCCTTGTCGTGTCGCTGGGCGCTCGTCCAATTCGGACGGGGAAGGCTCCGCGCGGATGGCGGCGGCAAGTGCAGCGCCCACCCGCGGGTCCAGCCGTCGCAAGGGGCCCGGGAGGAGTAGCGGG
>JBGSOR010000478.1:0-2577 GCA_041738985.1 Chromatiaceae bacterium
CGCGCGGGGTCTCCCCCGCGCTGAGCGACGCCGATCGCCGCCTGGCGCTGGTGGCCGCGCGCATGACCGACCAGGGGGTGTCGAGCGAACCCACCTTTGAGAGCGACCTGCTGGCCGAACTGACTAGCCTCGCCGCCGAGATCGAGGATATCTCCGCGCGCACGACCTATCGCTTCGACGCCTCGCGTGCCTATTATGGGATGGTCCGCCAGCGGCTCGAACAACTGCGCGAACAACGCATCGAGGGCCTGCAGACCTTCACCGAGTTTCTCGACAGCCGTCTCGCGCCCGGGCTCGCGACCTGCGAGTCGACTCAACGGCGCCAGGTCGATCTCGCCGAGCGCGCGGCTAGGCTGACCAGCCTCCTGCGTGCCCGGGTGGAGGTATCGTTACAGCAACAGAATCGTCACCTGCTACAGTCGCTGGATCGGCGCGCGCAGCTGCAGCTCCGCCTGCAGGAAACGGTCGAGGGACTGTCCGTCATCGCCATCGGCTATTACGGGGTCGGGCTCGTCGGTTATCTGCTCAGGGGTCTGGAGGAAGGCGGTTTCCTCCCCATCGACGCCTCACTCGGCATTGGCATCGCCGTCCCCTTAGTCGTCGGCCTTGCCTGGCTCGGACTGCGACGAGTCAAGAAGCGCCTGACCGGCGCGGAGTGATGCACGAACCGCCGACGGGCCTCTGTCGGAATCCAGCAGAAAAAGGGCCGTGGTCCATTCCAGCACTGCTGCTCCTCGCATTGCGTGTGGTCGAAGAGCCGTGGGCCCCCGCCCTGCATATCGGCGTTGACTGCTGCATCCCAATCACCGCTGGAGTGCGCCCCACGCACTGGTTGCGCGATCAAGAACCTTCGCGGTTACCGGTTAGTCGTGCGTCGTGGTGTTGCCTTGCATCAACCCACTGCTTTCCTGAACACGCCACTGCGAGCCGTTTCGCTGACCGCCACCACGGCGGGATGTGTCAGTCGCCGCTCCGCTGAAATAGCGAAGAAGCGCTCGCGCATGTCCTCCGTTTGCCCAAGGGGGACAACGCCGTAGCGGGCGTCGAGCTCCGGGGCCATGGCCGCCGGCGCCGGGAAGACACCGGCGCCCGACTGACCGAAGGCCTTCATCAGCGCCGAATCGTCGAACTCGGCGATCACGCGCGGGCGCAGTCCCTGACGCTCCAGCCAGCGCATGAGCGGGGCGCGCAGGGCGCTGTCCTCGCCAGGGATCAGCATGGGCGTACCGTCGAGGTTGGAAGGGAAGTCCGTCCTCAGGCGCGAGGCGATGTCCGGGGTGGCGAAAAAGGCCACGCCGCATTCGCCCAGGAGGTGGCTGTGGCCCTTCACGTTTAGATCCGGCGGCATGGGTCGGTCGGCCAGCACCATGTCCAGGCGGTGGATGGCGAGATCCGCCAGCAGCCGCTCCAGCCTGTCTTCGCGGCAGATCAGCCGGATCGGCTCGGCCAACGTCAGCACGGGCGCGAGCAGCTGGTGGGCGATGGATTTCGGCACGACATCGGCGATGCCGACCCGGAAGGGGATGGCGAGTTCTTCCGGCCCGCCGCTCAGCCGCGCTTCCAGCTCTGCGCTCAGCTGGAAAATCTCCTCGGCATAGGACAAGGCGAGCTTGCCGGTTGCCGACAGCTCCATGCGCCGCCCGTCGCGGCGAAACAGGGGCGCTCCCAGTCGCTGCTCGAGCTGGCCGATCTGGCCGGAGAGGGTCTGCGGCGCAAGGTGCAGTCGCTCCGCCGCCCGGTTGACTCCGCCGGATTTGGCCACGGCGAGAAAATAATGCAGGTGCTTGAAATTGAGCATGACGGGCTCTCCACGTTCGAGTTTTTCGAATTAAACATAAAGAATTACCTGTTTGCCTCGAATTAGACCGGGCGTCGATACTGCACCCGCATTCGCCCCCAACCAGGAGAAACGCATGCATATCGATATCCACACCCAAGGTTTCACCCTCACCCCAGGCCTGCGCGAGTATGTCGAGAAGCGCCTGGCCTCCGCCTTGTCGCATGGCGACGGCAACGTCACGCGCCTCACTGTGCGCCTGTCCGACATCAACGGCCCGCGCGGCGGCGACGACAAGCGCTGCCTCGTCGAGATGCGGCTCATGGCCGCCTCGGCGGTGGTGATCGAGGACACCGAAGCAGACGTCTACCTGGCCATCGACCGTGCCGCCGAGCGTGCCGGGCGCACGCTGGCGCGACGCCTGGCGCGACGCCTGGCGCGACAGCGGGAATATGCGCCGGGTATGCCGGTATCGTCGGCAGAGGCAGAAATAGCGCCACAGCCATGCCCGATAAGCTGATCGCTCTGGCGGCCGAGCACCTGCGTGCAGGCGGCGTGGTGGCTTTCCCGACCGAGACGGTCTATGGCCTGGGAGCCTATGCGCGCAACGAAGAAGCGGTGAAGCGGGTGTTCGCCATCAAGGGGCGACCCGCCGATCATCCCCTCATTGTGCATCTGTCCGAAGCGTCGCAAGCGGACGCATGGGCCCGCGAGATTCCGGAGGCTGCGCGGCGGCTGATGGCGCGCTTCTGGCCGGGGCCGCTCACCCTGGTCTTGCCGGCGCGCGACGATGCCCCGCG
>JBGSOR010000481.1:0-3669 GCA_041738985.1 Chromatiaceae bacterium
GTCCGACGCCGAAGTCGAGGCCGCCGCGAAGGCCGCCGCGGCGCACGACTTCCTCGCGAAGCTCCCGCAGGGCTACGACACCTATGTCGGCGAGCGCGGCATCATGCTCTCGGGCGGGCAGCGCCAGCGCATCGCCATCGCCCGGGCCCTGCTGCGGGACCCTACGCTGCTCTTGCTCGACGAGGCGACCAGCTCCCTGGATGCGGAGAGCGAGCGTCTGGTCCAGCTCGCACTCGACGGGCTCATGAAGGGGCGCACCAGTGTTGTCATCGCGCACCGCCTGGCCACGGTGCGCAAGGTCGACCGCATCCTGGTCCTCGACGGGGGGCGGGTGGTGGCGAGCGGTGATCACGATAGCCTGATGCGACAGGGGGGACTCTATGCGCGGCTGGCGACCCTACAGCTCCGGGACGACCGGACAGCCGAGGCGGCCTGAAGCGCCCATGATCAGCACCTTTGCCAAGCTGGCGATCGCCTATTTCCTGTTCGAGATCGCGACCTATCTCGCCTTCCTGGTCACCGGCGAGCGGCCATCGCTGAGCGACGCCTATGTGGAACGGCCCGTTATCTTCTGGCTCTACGTGGCTGCCATCCTCGCGGGCGCCATCTACGGGAAGCGCGCCCATCGGCGTATCGCCAAGTTCCACCGCTCCTCGCTCAAGGACAGCCCGGGTAGCGACCGGCTCGCGGTCTTCTATCCGGCCGTGCGGGTCTTTTCCGATCCCATCGGCTATACGAATCGGCATCCCCGGTATCTGAACCCGCTCGCCTATCTGCTCATCGCCGCCGCCGTCATGGTGCTGGTCCGGGTCGTCTTTCTGCCCCATACGGTCCCGATGGGCGGGGGTCGGGCGCTGGAGCTGACGGCCCTGATGACCTTTCCCCTGTTCTGCCTCATCGTGCTGTTCGAAGAGTATTACCGGGGCTATCTGTTCCAGGTGAAATTCCTGCGGCGGGTGAGCGACAAGCAGAAGGTCGCCGAGCGCGCCATTCACGACGCCGAGATGCTCCGCGCGAAGAACAAAGAGCAGGAAGACGTAATGGCCCTGGTGGCCCACAAGTTCCGCGGGTCGCTCGACCGCATCATCTACAACATCGACCACGAGAACAGCCCCAATGTCTATCGAGAGGCCGTAAGCACCATGCGCGGTCTGCTCGATATCTTCAGCCTGATCTCGACGAGCACGGTGCTCCTGCGCCGCAAGCTCTTGAGCGATAGCGAAGGCACCGGCACAGTCGCGGATGTGGCCACCCGCTCCATCGGGCTTGCCCTCGGGCAATTGCTTTCGCCGCGCGGCAGCGAGCGCGTCCAGCAGCATTTCCTGACCTATGCGCGGAGAGACGGGCTGGTTCCCCGCTCGACCACTCTGCGGGATTGGTTCGAGGAGCATGCGACCCTGGCCGAGCAGTTGAGGCAAGATTGGGAGATATCGTTGATGGAGGGCCTGCCGCATGCCGACCTGGCGGCACTCTGCAACTGGATCGGCGAGCGATTCTTTCCGTTCGAAATCCAAGGATATACCGACTGCCGGGTGCGCTTTGCCCCCTTCGGGACCACCGACTCCATTCTGACCATCCTGCTCACCGAGGCATTCACCAACTTGCTCAAATACTATGCGTCAGCCGAGAATGCCCCGTGCCGCGCCATCTGGACCATGGGCGAGGACCTGGTCTCCATGAGCTTCCGTAACCCGACCACGGCTAACGCCGCCGCCATGGTCAAAGGCAGCGGCCGGGGGCACGACTTCCTCCGTCTGCTCACCCAGAAGCTCGGCGGCAACGCCACCACCGAGCGCGATGGGGACACCTTCACCCTGGTGCTGAGCCTACCGGCGAATCTGTTTACGGAGCATCGCTCATGAGCCATTTCCTGTGGATCGAGGACTTCGAGAGCGATATCCGCACCACCGTAGACCAGGTCTTCGGCCTGGCCGGGTGCCCGACCACGCTGCGAGCCCTCAAGCCCTGGCTCAAGGAGCGCGGGGTGATCCTGAAGACCACTTTTTTCGAGGCCCTGCAGTTCGTCCGCAGCCCGGAGCGCCTGGAGGCGATCGACTACGTGGTTATCGATATCGACTTGAAGCCCTACGAGGACTACGACCTGGACGACCCCGAGTCGGTCGGCGAGATCCATCGATTCCTCAAGGAGCGGCGCTATCTGTGGGAGCCCGCCGATCTCGCGCAGCCCTTCGGTCCGGGTTGGAGCACGGCGGTCAGCGAGCTCAAGAAGGTAGCCGGCTACCACATCTTCACGGAGCTCCTGATCGACGCGGGTTTCCCCAAGCACCACATCCTCTTCTGCTCGAATCACGGTGACCAACTCACCTCCATCTCGCGGGCATTCGAGTCCGCCAAGCTCACCCCGCCGCGCATCTATACGAAGCGTGATCCCTTCGTGCAGGGCTGGACCACCGAGAAGGCCCTGGATGCCTATTCGGTGCTGCGTCGCGGGATACTGCTCGGATGTGACGCCGCCGCCCAAAGTCTGGACCTGGTCGGAAACGAGGAGACGGTCTTCTGCCGGTTCTTCAAACGGGAGGATGAGCCAGATTGGCCACCAGGCCCGACAACCCCCGGATACCTCCGCGACTATCTGACCAACCTGAGCGTCCTGTTGCCCCTGCGCGCCCCCGGCTCGACCCAGGAGCGCAAGCAGCGCTACCGGATCTTCGTGCATGTCCTGGGCAAGGAATGGGACAAGCGCGCTAAGGTGGCCCATCTGCTGGACCGCACAGACCCCATCGCCACCTATGGCACCATCATGAAGGAGGTGCGCAACTGGACCTCCCACACCCAATTGCTCGACGACCTGAGCGAGGCGGATGTGGCCTACATCTTCATGGTGAATCTGCGGGCCATGTTCCCCTTCCCCCAAGATGCCCAGCCCCACGAGCACCTGCTGCTCGGGCTACTGGGTCGTGCATTCGGCTGCTTGAGCGCCGAGGATACCGGCGAGATCGTGGGATATGACATGGAGGATCGCCGCATCCCCTTGGACGGAGTCTATTTCGAGCTCAAGCGGAACCTGGAGGACCTGCGCGGCACCGACGAGACCGACCGGCATTTCGACCAATTGGTGAGGGACCTGCAGCGGGAGCTCGGGACACAGGGCGATTTCTGGGATGGCGGGTTCTTTCTCCAAAGCCTGTATCGGATGTTCTGGTACTACCCCAGCCGAATGCGAAGACCCAAGTACGGCTGGATCCCCGGCGAAGCGCCGGGAAACGCATCGCTCTTCCGCCACTACGACTTCGGGCGCAACCATCCGGAGAGCTTCCTCTTCCAGGTCGCCAGACGCATTCTGCTTCGGAGCTTCCCGGACTCCTTCGCTGAGCCGCGGGGCGCTTGATCATCGTCGTATCGCCAATCCCATCCTAATCGGCACTCCCGCTCTCGCGGGGCGATGTGCCGGAACGGACGAGGCGGATGGGCTCCTGATCGGTGCCCTGCGGCGGAGGCGGCCATCCCTGGCCGGCGAGGATCGGTCGATCCTTAGGCGATTTCTGTCAAATCATGCACCACCTCGCTCGTCTTTTCGCCCGCCTTCGGCGTCGCACCGACAGTCACATAGCCCAGCTATGCTCCTGGCGGCGCTCCTTGAAGGCAGACGAAAATCCTTCGCGATCCGGTACATGATTTTCCGGCAATCGCCTTAGAACTGGGCCTCTT
>JBGSOR010000547.1:0-7538 GCA_041738985.1 Chromatiaceae bacterium
TCGAGATCGACGCGGTCGCCACGCAGGACAGCCCCGCGCGCGGCCCAACCTCCAGCCTGGCCAAGCTCCTCTGCCTTGTACGCGCCGGCAGGACCGCTGGCCCGTCGCTCGCCCTGCACCAGGCGGACTGGATCGCCGGGCGGCTCTGCGGGGACTTCGGTTGGAGCGACTGGAACAACGCCCTCAAGCTTGGCTACGACGCGCAACGTCTCGTGTGGCCGGATTGGGTGTGCGGGCTGGTACCGGAGAGGATTCTATTGCCGCGGGTGGTGGCGCCCGGCCACCCCGTCGGGACCCTTACCCCGGCCCTGGCTGCCGAGGTCGGTCTGTCGCCCCGGACCCTGGTTGCGGCCGGGACCACCGACAGCACGGCGGCGGCGATCGCCGCGGGGGCGAGCCGTCCCGGAGATGCGGTGACCAGCCTCGGCTCCACCCTGGTGCTGAAGATCGTCTCCGAGCGCCCCGTGGCATCGAGCGCCCATGGCATCTACAGCCACCGCTTCGGGGACCTATGGCTGGTGGGCGGCGCCTCGAACACAGGCGGCGCGGTGCTGCGGCAGTATTTCGGTCTCGAGGAGATCCTTGCCTTGTCGGCCCGGATCGATCCGGAGACCCCGAGCGGACTCGACTACTATCCGCTGCCCTCGGCGGGGGAACGCTTCCCCCGACAGGACCCGGCGCTTGCGCCCAGGCTCGAGCCCCGTCCGGCGGATCCCGTGCGATTCCTCCAGGGGATTCTCGAGGGGATCGCCGCCATCGAAGCGGAGGGCTATCGCCTCCTCGCGCTCCTGGGCGCCCCGGTCCCGACCCGAGTCATCGGAATCGGCGGCGGCGCCGCGAACCCGGTCTGGATTCGGCTGCGCGAGCGTGCCTTGGGCATCCCGGTGCTGGCCGCCATCGAGCAGGAGGCAGCCTATGGGGCGGCACGGCTGGCGCTTGCGGCGTCAGCTCTGCTTGTTGGGTCGCGCCGGGTCTCCGCCATTGTTAGTATCCTGCCGGCCCTGCTGCCACCTGCCCGCTTCACCTTGCAAGACTTAAGGACCATGGCAATCGACACAGACCTCCGGAATACGAGAATCGGTATCGTCGGGTTGGGCTATGTGGGGCTGCCCCTCGCCGTCGAGCTGAGCAAGCGATTTCCCACCGTGGGATTCGACATTAACCCGCTACGGATCGCCGAGCTTCGCGCGGGACGCGACAGCTCGTTGGAGGTCGAGCCCGCGGAGCTCGCCGCCGCCGCGCTGCGCTGCGCAGATGACCCCCAGGCCCTGGCCGAGTGCAACTTTTACGTTGTCACCGTACCCACGCCCATCAACGCCCATAAAGAGCCGGATCTGGGACCATTGGAATCCGCGAGCCGGCTACTGGGAGGGGTCGTCAAGCCCGGTGACGTGGTGGTCTACGAGTCCACTGTCTATCCCGGCGCCACCGAAGAGGTATGCATCCCGATTATCGAGCAGGTATCCGGGCTCCAATACAACCGGGACTTCTTCGCCGGTTACAGCCCGGAGCGCATCAATCCGGGGGACAAGGAGCACCGCCTGCCCAGCATCAAGAAGGTCACGTCCGGCTCCACTCCTGAAGTGGCGGACTATGTGGACGCGGTCTATCGATCCATCATCGTCGCCGGGACCCACCGTGCAAGCAGTATCCGGGTGGCCGAGGCGGCCAAGGTGATCGAAAACACCCAGCGCGATGTCAACATCGCCCTGATTAACGAGCTCGCGCTGATCTTCAATCGCCTGGGACTCGATACGCAGGAGGTCCTGGAGGCCGCCGGGTCGAAATGGAACTTTCTGCCTTTCCGACCCGGCCTGGTGGGCGGACACTGCATCGGCGTCGACCCTTACTATCTGACCCATAAGGCCCAGGCGATCGGCTATCATCCGGAGGTCATACTCGCCGGGCGCCGACTCAACGACAGCATGGGCTCCTACGTGGCCAGCGAGGTCATCAAGCTGATGACCCGGCGCTGCTGTCTGACTAAAGATACACGGGTCCTGGTACTCGGCTTGACCTTCAAAGAAAATTGCCCGGATCTGCGCAACACCCGGGTGGTCGACATCGTTGCCGAGCTGAAGGATTACGGTATCGCCTACGACGTGCACGACCCTTGGGTCAACCCGGCCGAGGCCGAGCACGAATATGGAATCCGGGTCATCGACGAGCCTGAGCCGGGTGCCTACGACGCGGTCATCCTGGCGGTGGCGCACGACCGGTACCGCGAGATGGGCGCGGAGCGTATCCGCGAATTCGGCAAGCCGAATGCCGTCCTTTACGACGTGAAACAGGTGCTTCCCAAAGATCGGGTCGACGGACGGTTGTGAGCGAACAAGCAATGAAGGTCCTGATCACCGGCGCCGCCGGTTTCATCGGCTCGGCCCTGGCCCTGCGGCTCCTCGCGCGCGGCGACCGGGTGATCGGCGTGGATAATCTAAACGATTACTACGAGGTGGCCCTCAAAGAGGCGCGGCTGGCCCGCACCCAGGGGCATCCGCAGTTCGTTGACCTGCGGCTCGACATCGAGGATGGTGCGGGGCTGCGCAAGGCCTTCGAGACCCATCGTCCGGATCGGGTCGTAAACCTGGCCGCCCAGGCCGGCGTGCGCTATTCGATCGAGAACCCCATGGCCTATGTGGGCACCAACCTGGTGGGGTTCGCCAATATCCTGGAGTGCTGCCGCCACACGGGGGTGGAGCATCTGGTGTATGCCTCCAGTAGCTCGGTCTATGGCGCCAACACCGCCATGCCCTTCTCGGTGCACGACAACGTGGATCACCCCGTGAGCCTCTATGCCGCGAGCAAGAAGGCCAACGAGCTGATGGCCCACACCTATAGCCACCTTTACACGCTGCCAACCACCGGACTTCGCTTCTTCACCGTCTACGGACCCTGGGGGCGCCCGGACATGGCGCTCTTCAAGTTCACCCGAGCGATCCTGGCGGGCGAGCCCATCGACGTCTTCAACTACGGCCGCCACCGCCGGGATTTCACCTATGTAGACGACATCGTCGAAGGGGTGATTCGGGTACTGGACCGGGTGCCCGAGGGAAATCCAAGCTGGTCAGGCGAACGGCCGGACGCGGCCACCAGCCGCGCGCCCTATCGGCTCTACAACATCGGCAACAACAATCCGGTGGAGCTGATGGAGTACATCGCGGTGCTGGAGGAGTGTCTGGGACGCAAGGCGCGGATGAATCTGCTGCCCTTGCAGCCCGGGGACGTGCCGGATACCTACGCGGACGTGAGCGATCTGGTGGCGGACACCGGCTACCACCCGAGCACGCCGGTGGCGGAGGGGGTGGCCAGATTTGTGGCCTGGTATCGGGATTTCTACCGGGTCTGAGACGAGCCCTCGCTGTCGGTTGGTGCTTCTACAGTGGTCTCCGACGACTCCGTGTGCGCGGGCGGGGATTCAGGCCGCCCGATCCGGGCCCTCAGCCAGGGCGAACAGGCTTCCCAGACGTGCCATCAGCTCCCGAAGCTGGAGTGCCATGATGGCGAACTCCGCGTCCAGCCGTGCCGCCGGGTCCTCCCCATCCGCGATCTCGTCCAACAGGGCGTCGCCCACCTTCAGCCGCTTGAGCGAGAGGTCTTCCGCCAACACAAAGCCCAGGCGGTCGTCCCAGTCCAGTGCCAGCTTGACGACCTGCTTGCCCGCGCGCAGGTGGTTCAGGATCTCTTCGCTCCCCAGGTCATGACCGCTGGCACGGATCACGCTCCCGGTGTCCTTGACGTCGCGCAGCTCGCAGGCGTCCGCGGGGACGAAATCGGGCGGGGCACCTCCATCCAACAGCCAGCCCGTGAGGATAGCCGCCGGGGAGCGCTCCGGCTCCGGGGGCCTGGCTGGCAGGGTCTCGATGGTCTGGCGTAGCAGGGAGACCGCCTCCTCCGCCTGCTTCTCGCTCGCTGCATCCACCACCAGCCAGCCGCATTGGGTGTCGACATAGAGCAGCGTTCGGCGGGATCGGGTGAAGGCCCGCGGAAGCATCTCGTTTACGATCTGCTCCTTGAGGCGTCGCCGCTCCGCCCGTCCGACTTCCCGCGCCTCGCCCCCCTCGATCTCCGCGACTCGCTCGTCCAGTGCCTCGGCCACGGCGGCGGAGGGGAGCAGTCGCTCCTGTTTGCGCATGCACAGCAACAGGCAGTCCCCCACCCCGTGGACAAGGGCGGCGGTGTCCTCGCCCAAGGGCGCGGACCAGCCCAGTGTGGCGGTCTCCACCGGGCCGCAGGCCCGGAACCGGCGTGTGGCAAGCCGCTCCTGAAGCCCGGCGGCGCCGAAGGCGAAGGGCGCGCCCAAACGATACATCCTGGCGTTCTTGAACATGGTCGGAACCCGCGTGAAAAAAGCGCGGCATTATGCTCGAGGGCCAAGTCCGGGGATAGGCAGCGTTCGCCGGTCCTTCGCGACCCTTTCGTTCAATCCATGACCGCGTTCACAGGCCGGGACCGCTCGGGCGATGGAAAACGCGTGACGATCCAGGAGGTTCCATCGGAGAATCCGAGTCTGAGGGCGCACATCGGCGGGAAGGGCCGAATGCGACGCAGGTCCGGCTCGGCCTCGGTCGTCTCGCGAGCCACAGCCCCGGCGTGGGCAGCGACGCCGGCTTCCACCCCTGCCTCCTGCGGACACCCGCCGGAACCGTCCAACAAGAGACGAGAGACGCGAGCCATGTCGGCAACATCAGCAGACGCGACCGATGGGGAGATTGTCGAGATCTTCGTGGAGGAGGCGAGCGAGGTCCTCGAGGGCATTGACGGTCACCTGGCCGTGCTGCGCAGTCGCCCGACGGACGGCAGGGCATTGGGCGAGCTGCGCCGGGGATTTCACACCCTGAAGGGCAGCGGCCGTATGGTCAAGGCGTTAGACCTCGGGGAGCTGGCCTGGAAGGTCGAGAACATGCTCAATCGAGCGATCGAGGGTAAGGTCTCCATCAGCGAGCCGATGATCGATCTCGTGACGGCCTGTCGGGTCGCCATGCCCAAGCTGGTGGATGCCTTTAAAGGTCAACGCAGGGCCGGCATGGACGAGGAGCTGGAATCGCTGATGGGACAAGCGGACCTCTTCGCCAGCGGGCAATCCCCCTCGTCCGTGGCATCGCGCCCAACCCCCGCAACCACTGTCGAAGCGGCCGGGGGCCAGCTCAGAATGAGCGAGCTATACCGCCGTTTCGATCGGTCTGCCCAACGGGCGGACGAGGCGCTGCATCGCTCCGAGATGGCGGTCCAACAGCTTCGTCGGCTTGCCGGGCGGATCGACAAGATCGCCGCGGACGCACAGGATCGGCCCACGCGTGCCGAGCTCAATCCTCTCGCGGAACGTGTGAGCGCCCTGACCCGAGAGCTCCTGGAGCTGCGCCAGCTTTCCAAAGGGTCCCGGCCGGAGCCCGCATATCACCCGCGGGAACTGCAGCAGCTCATCGACCAACGCGTCAAGGAGCGGCTGGCGTTCGCCGAGCGCTCCAGATCCGATATGGAGAGGCAGATCGAGGAGGCCCGGCAGAATACCGCTTCGGCCCGCCGCCTGGGTGTGTGGGCCCTGGCCGTCAGTGTGTCGCTGCTGGTCGGAGTTTTGGCGGTCGCGCTCGCGACCGTCGTCTGAGTCCGGCTACGCTGCCATCCCGACCGGCATCCGTCGCGCCCCCCAGGTGCCTGGGCGCGGCTCGAAGACCCCGGCGCAAGGGGTGCCGCAGGCGACGCAACGCCCCGTCGCGTCGAGCCCCCAATGCCCCAGCCGGTACCAGTCCCGCTCGATCAGGAGCGCCCCGCAACCGTGGCACCAGGTGCTGCCCCCGTCCACGTCGTGGACATTTCCAGTATAGGCGTAGCGTACCCCGTTGCGCCGGGCGATGGAGCGGGCCCGGGTTAGGGTCGCGGGCGGGGTGGGCGGGGCATCGCGGAGCTTCCAGTCCGGATGGAAGGCGGTGAAGTGCATGGGGACCTCCGGTCCGAGCTCGTCGACCACCCAGTGGGTCATCGCGTCGAGCTCCGCGTCTGCGTCGTTGTAACCGGGGATCAGAAGGGTGGTCAGCTCGATCCAGACACGGGTCTCCCGTCGCAGGTAGCGCAGGGTCTCCAGGACCGGCTCAAGGTGGCCGCTGCACACCCTTCGGTAGAAGTCCTCGGTGAACGCCTTGAGATCCACGTTGGCCGCGTCCATGGGGGCGAAAAGCGCCTCCCTGGCGCCCGGGCTCACATAGCCCGCGGTGACCGCTACGTTGCGGATCCCCCGCTCCCGGCAAGCCAGGGCGGTGTCGACCGCGTATTCCAGGAAGACAGTGGGGTCGTTGTACGTATAGGCTACGGAGCGGCAGCCGAGCCTGTCCGCCTCCCGGGCGATCGCCTCCGGGGTCGCCGTGGCAGCCAGGGTGTCCTGCTCCCGGGATTTGCTCATGTCCCAGTTCTGGCAGAACCTGCAGCCCAGGTTGCAGCCGGCGGTGCCGAAGGACAGCACCGGGGTGCCGGGAAGGAAGTGGTTCAGCGGCTTTTTCTCGATGGGGTCCACGCAGAATCCGCTGGAGCGCCCGTAGCTGGCCAGGACGATGGCCCCGCCCCGGCATTCGCGCACGAAGCAGAACCCCTGTTGCCCTTCTTTTAGGCTGCAGGCGCGAGGACAGACATCGCACTGCACTCGGCCGTCCGGCAGTCGGTGCCAGAACTGGGTGGGATGGAGAGACGGGGTAGACATGGCATTGACCTCGTACCGCTTGTGCCGAATCGACAGCTTCAATCGACCGCCCGGACCGCCGTCCAGGATGGCCGGGTTCGCCCCAAGGACTTCCGTTTACTAAAATAATGGCACGTTGCCCTCGGTTTCGGGGGCGCCCTCCGGGGTCAGCAACATGCAGATCGACCGCCAACCCGCCGTGGCCGGGCTCTTCTACCCGGCGAACCCCAACGCGCTGCGCCGCCAGGTCGAGACCCTGATGGCCCGCGCCCGCGTCCGCATCCCGCTCGGGGGAGAGCCCAAGGCACTGGTCGTACCCCATGCGGGCTACCAGTATTCCGGGCCTGTCGCCGCCAGCGCCTATGCGCGGATCGCACCCATCGCGGCTCGCATCCGCCGGGTGGTCCTACTCGGGCCCTCCCACCGGGTGGCCTTCCGCGGGATTGCCTATCCGGCGGCGGACCGACTTCTGACCCCGCTCGGCGCGGTGACTGTCGATCGGCAGGTCCTGGGGACCTTGTCGGACCTGCCCCAGCTCCAGTGCCTGGACAGGGTCTTCGACGGCGAGCACTGCCTGGAGGTCCAGCTCCCCTTCCTTCAGACGTTGCTTCCGGATTTCCGACTGGTCCCGCTGCTGGTGGGCCTGGCCGAGCCTGAGCAGGTGGCCCAGGTCATGGGCCGTCTCTGGGGCGGAGCCGAGACCTTGATCCTGGTGAGCTCCGATCTCAGCCATTACCTGGACTACGAGACGGGCGCCCGGGTCGACCGGGACACCACCGGGGCCATCGAGCGACTGGAGCCCGAGGCACTGGACCACGAGTCGGCC
Source organism: Chromatiaceae bacterium (assembly GCA_041738985.1). Lineage (GTDB taxonomy): Bacteria > Pseudomonadota > Gammaproteobacteria > Chromatiales > Chromatiaceae > Thiodictyon. The sequence goes on from JBGSOR010000547.1 coordinate 7,494, forward strand.
TGCGGCGCCACGCCGCTTTGCGGACTGCTGTTGGAGGCGCGGCGC
>JBGSOR010000054.1:0-5224 GCA_041738985.1 Chromatiaceae bacterium
ATGTCCGCAGATCGCTTGCCAAGCACCTCGCACGCGAGGGTTTTGGTATCGATTGCCAGGATGCCGAGAAACCCCGGCAAAAACCATTGATCTCAGCTGTCATGCGGCTGGTCGCATAGAGAAATGCGGAAACTTCAGTTCGTAATTCTAATTGCCAAATGCTTCATGAGTTCTGAATACAACCACCTCCAAGAGCACGAGAGCGTCCTTTTCATCACCTACGACGGGTTGCTGGATCCTTTGGGCGGCAGCCAGATCTTGCCTTACCTCCACAGCATCTCGTCACATCCACGGCGGCTACACATAATCAGTTTCGAGAAACAGGCTCGATACAAGGTCGGAGGGGCGCAGCTTCGACTGGACCTAGCGAAGCGGGGCATTGGCTGGACCCCGCTTTCATTTTCCTCTCGCGCGGGAAAACTGGGCAAGGCCTGGGATCTGATGCGTATGTACGCCATGGCACTGAGGTTGCAGCTTCGTTACCGCTTCAGCATCGCCCACTGCCGCAGCTACCAGGCCATGCAGGTCGGGTGCTGTCTCCGGCGCGTTACGCGAATCAAGACGATATTCGACATGCGCGGATTGTGGGTCGATGATCGGGTAGAAGGTGGTTTGTGGTCACAGGACAAGTGGACTAACCGCTGGCTTTATCGCCACTACAAGCAGATCGAGCGAACCCTGCTAACATGCGCAAATCAGGTAGTGGTACTCACAGACAAAGTGGTTCCAGAAATAAAAAGGTTGGCGCCTGACATGACCGCGCCAATCACTGTCATTCCATGCTGCGCCGATTTTGACCTGTTTATTCCTCTCTCTAACGAGGGACGATTAGCTATGCGAAACAAGCTTGGCATTCCACCAGGCGCTTTGGTCTTGTCGTATCTGGGATCTCTAGGCACCGTGTACCTCCTTCACGACGCGCTGCGCCTTTACGCCTCCCTCTCCCGCCAGTACAGCAACCTGCATATGCTTTTCATTACTCAGGATTGGCGAGACGAGCACGAACTTCTCCTGAAGGCGATGGGGCTGGATAGACTTCGCGAAAGTATTCACGTGCGGGCCGCCGATCGGGATCAAGTTCCCCGTCTTCTTTGCACGTCAGACATCATGGTCAGCTTCCGACGCCCGACCTATTCGCAGATGGCTTGCTCTCCCACCAAACTGGCCGAAGCGTTTGCGCTTGGCATACCTGCCATCAGCAATTCCGGTGTCGGAGACGTTGACCAAATTATATGCGATTTGGACGCAGGTGCTTTGGTCGATCTGAACGACCCTCATGCCTTCGACAGGCTGGCGTCTGAGCTGGAGCAAATTCTTTTGAAAAGGGGCACAGGATTGCGCATGCGCGCGCGTGAGCGCTTCGGGCTCGAGGTCGCCAAACGCTGTTACCGGCGAGTATATGCAGCCCTTGAGTCGGAGTCATGACGAGTTCACCGGATTTAGACGTGTACATCGTTGACGTCTGCGGGACCCTGGTTGGTGATGACACCACGCTAGGTTTACTGGGTCATCACTTGTCGCACTCTCCAATGCGGCAGAAGCGGTACATGCTTTTCCGCGCTGTAACGGCCCGCCGAAGCCCGCTGCGGCTGATATTCTCCGTAGCCGAAAAGCTCTCGGGGCAGCATCTTCTCAAGCATTTCGCGGTGCGCTTGCTGAAGGGCGACAGGACGGAAGCGCTGAATCAAAGCGCGGCTGAGTATGGGGCGTCGTTGCTCGGAGAGCGTCGAGTTTCCTCAGTATGGGCTCTGCTCGCAGCCCCCCTCGCTTCTGGCCGTGTGGTGCTGGCGTCCGCCAGCTTGGAGCCAGTAGTGGCATCGCTCGCATCGGCGACAGGGGCTCGACATGTGGCCAGCACGCTCGAGCACCGCGACGGCGTGCTCACTGGCCGTTACGCTAACGATCTGACGGGCCGCAAGGAGCGGGCCCTGATTGAGAAATATGGCGAGAGCATATTGACCGGGCAAGTATGTGCCATAAGCGACAACCTCAGTGATCGCCCTCTACTGGAGAAGGCTAAGCAGGCCTATGTCGTGCTGCATCGTGAATCGCACCGTAACCGCTGGCAAGGGGTCGATGCGACGTTTCTTGAGGTTGGGGAATGAACTTCATTTACCTGCTGCCCTTCAGCTATTTCCTGAACACGCGATTGCGCGGCGGCAGCTTGGCTTTCCATGCGATCTTCGAATGGCTGGCTGCCATTATCGTGGTTCTTTTCGTCGGGGACGCTACCCCCTCGCAAGCACTGGTAGCCGCCGGTCTCTCTTACCTAGCGTTCATCAGCATTTATGAAATCGGTTATCTCGTCAACGATCTTTTCGCCGCGCACAAGGAGCTTCGTGGCCGTAAGCGCGGACCGCAAAGCGCCCGAGGAGGCTGGGTGGCTGCGTGGTTTGCCTCGCGACTGGCTAGTTTTGCGCTTGCTACAGGTTTGATGGGGGCGCTGGCGGCACCTGGATGGTGGTCGTTTTTTGCAGCCCTGTGCGCTGTGTTTGCCTTGCACAATTCTCTGACGGACAGGGAGTACAAAACCGCAACCTTTCTATGGCTCGCCTGGTTGCGCTTCATGGCGCCATTGATCTTCGTAGTACAGGATTCCCAGCGACTGGGAGTAGGGCTTGGGGCTGCAATGGCGTATGCTGCGTTTCGCATGTTTGGCTATCTTGACAGCAAGGGCTTGCTCCAAATGCCGGGTAGGCAACGACCGGGATTCAGGTTGTTTTTCTTCCTGATGCCATTGGCTGGCTCCCTGGCCCTGTGGTCGTATGACGGCGCGCGGGGCTTTCTGGTCTTGACCGGGTATTATGCAATCGCGGCGGCTTTGGGCACGGTTGCCAGTATGCGGCTGTTACACACAGCGCGCAGGCAGGGCTAATCGATGTGCGGACTCGCCGGATTTCTTGTCGCCAATGCCAGCACGCACGGTGGCATTGCAGACACAGCTGAACGAATGGCGCTGTCTATCCAGCACCGCGGCCCGGACGATGGCGGAGTGTGGTTGCACGAGGAGGCCGGTGTGGCGCTTGGCCACCGCCGGTTGTCGATCCTCGACCTGTCGCCGGCCGGACATCAGCCGATGATGTCAGCATCAGGGCGCTATGTGATCGCCTTCAACGGGGAGATCTATAACCACCTGGATTTGCGTCGGAGGTTGAACAATCCCCCAACCCAACCCCTCTCTTGCCGGGAGGGGGGCCGATCATGGCGCGGGCATTCGGACACCGAGACTTTGTTGGCATGTTTTGAGACTTGGGGGATCCGGGAGACGCTTGAGCGGGCCGTGGGTATGTTCGCGATCGCGCTTTGGGACCGCGAAGCACGCACCCTCACCCTGGCGCGGGACCGCTTGGGGGAGAAGCCGCTCTATTACGGCTGGCAGGGGGAGACCTTTCTCTTCGGCTCCGAGCTCAAGGCGCTCAGGGCGCACCCCGCCTTCCGGGCCGGCATCGACCGGGGGGCGCTGGCCCTGCTGCTGCGCCATAACTATGTGCCGGCGCCATATTCCATCTATGAGGGGATCTGGAAGCTGCCGGCGGGAACGTATTTGCAGGTCTCGGCTCGCTCGCCCCTCTCCCCCGGCCCCTCCCCCACGCAGGGGGGAGGGGAGATTAAGGCGTATTGGTCGTTGGCCGAGGTCGCGGAACAGGGTGTGGGAGCGCCCTTTGCCGGTTCGGACACGGAGGCGCTGGATGCGCTGGAGCAGTGTCTGGGCGCGGCGGTACGGGGCCAGATGGTTGCGGACGTTCCGCTGGGGGCCCTGCTCTCCGGCGGGCTCGATTCCGCCACCATCACGGCGCTGATGCAGGCCAAGAGCACGCGGCCGGTGCGCACCTTCACCATCGGTTTCGAGGAGCGGGCCTACGACGAGGCCGCCCATGCGCGGGCGGTGGCGGCGCACCTAGGCACGGACCACACGGAGCTGCGCCTGAGCAGCGACGATGCCTTGGCGTTGGTGCCCCAGATGCCCGCGATGTATGACGAGCCTTTCGCGGACTGCTCCCAGTTGCCGACTCATCTGGTGATGCGGCTGGCCCGGCAGCATGTGACGGTGGCCTTGTCCGGGGATGGGGGGGATGAGCTGTTCGGCGGCTATAACCGCTATGTTCATGTCCCCAAGGTTTGGCGGCGCTTGGGCTGGATGCCGGGGGCGTTGCAGCAGGTGCTCGGGGCTGGTCTGACCGCGCTGCCGAGCGAGGCGATGAACCGCCTGGCGGGGCCGCTGGCGCGGCGGGCCGGGATCGCCCAGCCGGGGGACAAGGCCCATAAGCTGGGGCGGCGGCTGCGCGAGATGGGGAGCATGGATGATCTGTATGTCTCCCTGGTGTCGGAGTGGCCGCGGTCCGGGAATCTGGTGGTGGGGGGGCGGATGCCACCCAATCTGTTGGATGAGCGGTCGCGCTGGCCCCGGCTGGCGGACCCGGCGGCGCGCATGATGGCACTGGACGGGCTGAGCTATCTGTCGGATGACATCCTGGTGAAGGTGGACCGGGCGGCGATGGCGGTGTCGCTGGAGACGCGGGCGCCGTTTCTGGACCGGGATGTGGTCGAGTTTGCCTGGTCGCTGCCGATGCATCTGAAGATCCGCAATGGGCAGGGCAAGTGGCTGATGCGGCGGTTGCTGGATCGGTATGTGCCCCGGGCCCTGGTGGAGCGGCCGAAGATGGGGTTCGGGATTCCGCTGGATGCGTGGCTGCGAGGGCCGTTGCGGGATTGGACGGAGGCGCTGCTGGCGGAGGATCGGTTGAGGCGGGAGGGGTATCTGGAGCCTGGGCCGATCCGTGCGGCGTGGAAGGCGCATTTGGCTGGGCAGGCGTCTTTTGGGTATCGGTTGTGGTCGGTGTTGATGTTTCAGGCTTGGTTGGAGGTTTGGGGGTGAGTGAGGGGGTTCGTTAGGTTGGTGGGTGGGTGGTTTTTGAGGGGGGGGAAGTCGCCGCGCGGGGCGCGCCTCCTACAGCAGGCCTTCCATAGGGGGCCTCTCACAGGGTGCCTACCTCAGGGGGCCTCCATGGGGCACGGGGGGCTTTGGTGACGATCCATTGGTTTCGGGGTCTGGGGGGGTGCCAGGGCGCGCGGCCCGGTGGGCCGTGGTTGCTGTGCTGGCTTGGTCTCCTGGGCCTGGTGGCTGGGCTGCCCTCGACGAGCCAGGGGGCTGCGATCCCGATCATCGAGGACGGTGTGGCCCGGGCCGCCCTCTATCTGCCGGCGCGGACCGAGCTCGAGCGCT
>JBGSOR010000576.1:0-1921 GCA_041738985.1 Chromatiaceae bacterium
CCTGGTCACCGTGCCGCAGGCCGGGTGCTGCGGGGCCGTCGCCTACCACCTCGGCGCGCAAGCGGACGGGCTGGACGCCATGCGCCGCAACATCGACGCCTGGTGGCCCGAGATCGAGGCCGGCTGCATCGCTATCCTGATTAACGCCAGCGCCTGCGCCGCGATGGTCAAGGACTATGGGGAGCTGCTGCGCCAGGACGCGGCCTATGCAGAAAAGGCCGAGCGGATCTCAGCCCTGGCCCGAGACCCTGCCGAGCTCCTGGGCAAGCTCGACCTGGCGCCGCTGGAACAACCGGGCAACGGTCGGCGCATCGCCTTCCACTCCCCCTGCACCCTCCAGCACGGACAGCGGCTCAAGGGGGCCGTGGAGTCCATTCTCGCCCGGCTTGGGTTCGTCCTGACCCCGGTCCCGGACCCCCACCTCTGCTGCGGCTCCGCCGGTACCTATTCCATCACCCAGCCGGCGCTTTCCGGACAGCTGCGCACCAACAAGCTCAAGGCCCTTGAGTCCGGTGCCCCGGAGCTGATCGCCACCGCCAACATCGGCTGCCAGCTCCATCTCGCGTCTGGCACTCCGTTCCCGGTGGTCCACTGGCTGGAGCTGCTGGACACGCTCGGCGACTAACCGACACCGCGGTGCTTTGCAGGAGGCCCCCGATGTCGACGACCGCTGCCAACGGCCCGACACGGCCCGCCCCCTCGGTCGGGTGCGACCCGCAGGGCGCGCCAGGGACGCAGATCGGATTCGCATGGTGTGCGATCGCATTGCTTTTTCTCGCCGCGATTCTGTTGCTTGCGGCCGCCCCCTCGCCCGTATTCGCGCTGCCCGATCCGGTGTCGGTCCAGGCCGATACCGCCCGTTACAAGGGGTGGCTCGGCGACCTCGAGGCCGCCCGGGGGCTTCTGCAGAACGAGATCGCCCTCCTGGCGGACCAGCTCGCGCGCGAGGAGACTGGCCCGACAGGGCAGCGGGTGGATACCGAGATGCTTAGGGCCGGGCGCCTCGACCTCGACTCGGCCCGTGCGCGGGTCAGCATTGTCGCCGGTCAAGAGGCCCAGGTGGCATTGAACGTTCGACGCCTGCGACGCGAGGTCGCCGAGCTCGCCACCACGCCGCCTGGCGCCCAGCCCCTCGATCCCGAGACGCAGCTTGGGCAGACGCTCCTCGCCGACCTTCGCGAGCAAACGCAGGCGAGCGAAGCGCTGGCGCATGGCCTACGCCATCGCCTGAAGCTCGCGGTCCAGTTGGAGACCCTGAGGGAGCAGCGCCTGCGCCTCCTGCAGAGCCGGCTCCGGCTCGACGCGATCGGCGAGGCCGCCGCCTTCGCGGAAGACCCCCGGGTCCCGGAGCTGCAATCCTCGATTGCCGACTACATGCGACAGGCCACGACGCTGCGCGGGCAGATCTTCGCCATGACCGGTTCGCCCGAGCCGGACGAAGCGCGGCGGCGCGAGCTCGGGCTGGCAGCGGACGATGCGATCGCGCGCGCCTTTCTGCTACAGAATTCGCTGGGACTGATCCTGACTGGCCACTGGCTGGACGCCCTGGCCGCCGTGCGCGACGACGATCTGATGCCGCTGCCCTTGCTGCGCGAAGGTGCGTCGACCCTCGCGGAGATCGGGGCCACCCTTGATCGGATCGGCACGGCCTTGGACGGTCAACGCCAGGCGCTGGACTCCGAGCGGGCACTGGTTGCCAGACGGGGCCTGAAAGATGGCCCGTCGCTTGACACGATCGCCGAGCTGGACGGAAAGGTCGCCGAGCAGCAGCAGGAGCTGGATAGGCTGCGCCAGCGCCTGGATGGCGAGCTCCTCGCCTACGAGCAGGTCATCGGCGAGCGCGGTGCAGCCATGCTGACGGAGCAACGTCCGCTCCCGGCGAGCGGCGCCGAATGGCGCCGCGTCGCGGCCAGCCTCCGCC
>JBGSOR010000100.1:0-5132 GCA_041738985.1 Chromatiaceae bacterium
CGCGGGCGGACCGCCGACGGCCTGGACGGCCGCCGCTACGCGCGTCCTGAGCGTACCATCATCCCCGATAGTGCCGACAGTGACGGTCGGCTGACCGCATACCCTCGCGGCCAGGGGCCCGCCGGGCTCGGAGAGGGCGCCCGAAACCCGGCGGTCCCCGCAGGTCCAGGGGCTGCGCCTACTTGATGTACTCGGCGGCGTCCAGGACCTTCTTCTGCACATTCTCGGGCAGCGGGATGTAGCCCATGGAGTCGGCGATCTTCTGGCCCTCCTCCACGCCGTACTTCACCAGCTTGCGCAGGGCCTCGGCCTTGGCGTCGTCCTGGTCCTTGTAGAACAGCATCCAGGTGTAGGAGACGATCGGGTAGGAATCCGCGCCGGCCGGGTCCCAGCTCCAGGCGATCAGGTTGGGGACGTCGCTGTTCGGCAGGGTACCGCCGGGGAACTCGGAGGAGGCCAATGCGGCGGCGCCGGTCTCGGGGCCCGCGGCGACGAAATTGCCCGACTTGTTCTCGAGCTGGGCGATCTGCTTCCAACCGGTGAGCTTGGCGTAGCCGTACTCCACATAGCCGATGGCGCCTTCGTTCTGCTGAACCTGAGCGGTCACGCCGTCGTTCTTGGGGGCGGCGACGAACTTGCCGGAAGACGGCCAGTTGGGCTGCTTGCTCTTGCCGACCGCCTTGTTGAACTCCTCGCTGATGGCGGCCAGGTGGCCCGAGAAGACATAGGAGGTGCCGGAGGAGTCGGAGCGGGTCACGACCGTGATCGCCTTGTCGGGCAGGGCGACGCCCGGGTTGGTGGCGGCGATAGCCGGATCGTTCCACTTGGCGATGGTGCCGCTGAAGATGCCGGCGTAGGCGGCACGCGAGAGCTTGAGCTCGTCCACGCCCTTGAGGTTATAGATCAGCACGATCTCGCCCGCGGTCATGGGCAGCAGGACCACGCCCTGCTTGACCTTGCTCATCTCTTCCTCGCTCATGGCGGCGTCGGAGGCGGCAAAATCCACGGTCCCGTTGATCAGGTCCTGGATGCCGGCACCACTGCCCTTGGACTGGTAGTCCACGCGGATACCTTTCTCCTCCTTGCTGAAATCCTTAAACCACTTAGAGTAGATGGGGAAGGGGAAGCTGGCACCCGAGCCGTTGAGCTTGACGTCGGCGCTCGCGGCGCCGGACAGTGCAAGCAAGGTGACGAAGCCGCCGGCCAAGGCCGATCGGATGAAGCCTAATTTCTGCATATCTGAGCTCCGAAGGATTCGAGGGTGGGCATCGGCCAGTACATCCATGATGGCCGACAAGCTAAAGTGCGAAGAGTGTCGCCCTATTGTGCGACTGCTACGATGACGCTGGTGTGACCGTTTTATGACGTCCGACCGGGCGCATCATCTCTTTATTGGCATGTCGCACCTGTGTGTTGCAGCCGCTCGGTCACACGGAGGTAACACAAGGGCGGTTTACTTCCCCGACGCCCCAGCGGACTCTATGGCTGCCCCTCTCACCACCAGGTTTCAACACCCATGGCGATCGAAAGCGAAATCCTAGGCCAGACTTACATCTTTGAAGCGGATTACGGCGAAGAGGCGGAGACCGCGCGAATCATCGTCCGCTGCGCCGCCGGGGGCACCGAGGGACTCTTCCTTGTCCAAGCGGATGGCTCGCTCGAGCCTGCGGACGATCTGGACGGCTTCGGCCCAAATCCGGTCGCCAGCGACGGACTCTGGCCAATGCCACCCGCGGAGCTGATCGAAGATGCACGTCGGATCGCCGAGCAAAAGGCCAGCGACGGAATAACGCCCGACGAGGAGTAAGCCCTATGACCCCCCTGGAGCGTGTCGAGACCCTTTACCGGGATCTGGTCCAGCACTACCACGAGGCCGAGGATGCGGAGCTACGCGCCGCGGCCAAGCTACTACTGGTCGCCATCGCCGGGCTGCGGCGCCATGGGGGGCCCGCGTGGCAGCATCTGGTCAACGAGTACGTCCAGATCGCCAGCCAGGACCCGGAGCGCTTCGAGCGCATACTGAAGGCGAGCCGCACGGGGTCCGAAGACCCCACGGGCAACGGCGAGCTCCTCTGCTGAGCTCGAGGGCGAGACGGCGGTCCGGATCTCTGCCCCCTACTGACTGACGCGACCCCGGGGCCACGACGGGGCGTCTTCCGACGCGACATGCCAATACCCGCCAGGACGCGGCGATCAGGGATACCAACCCCTTAGGGCGCGCGCTGTATCCGGGTCGCAGCCGTGAGGCTGCGACCGCCGGTAAGCTTCGCTTCGCGCGCTTGGGCTAAAGCGGGGAATTGCTGTTGCGGGAGGACCCCCAGGTCCGGAGGCTGGAGATCCGGCGGCATGGGGGCCGCCGCAGATCCTATGGGAAGAAAGGTAGCGGCGGCAGTCAGGCCAAGTCGTCGAAATCGGGATCGTCGAGCAGCTCACGCAGGCGCTTGAGCTCGCGCATGCGCTCGATACGCCGACGGATTGCCAGGTTCGGCGCGGTACCGCGGGCGTCTTCTGCGGTCAGAGGCGGCGGCGCCTCCAGGGTTTCCTCGCCAAAACCGTTGTCTGTATCCAACATCTCTCGACCTCGAATCTTTAATACAACAGATGCGGTTATCTAACCCAAAACGCCCTCCGCAGGAAACGAAATTTATCAATCATACAAATTCAAATTATTGATAAAGTTGAATGCTCTAGGGCGCGAATCCGCACGGGTTTCGGTCCACCGATCCGGATTGTCGCCCGGGGTCGAGGCGCCACAGGATCGGCCGCGGCCTTGGCTGACTTCCCCTGGCTCCCCGGCGACCACCGTCTCATCTGGTACGATAAAGGCCCTTAAGGCCGGATCCATCTATGTCCGAACTGCCCATCCCTCCCCCGGATGGACTGCCCCACGAGACAGTGGCGGCCGTCGACCTCGGCTCCAACTCCTTTCACATGATCGTCGCCCGCATCCGCGACGGGCACATGCAGGTCGTCGATCGGATCAAAGAGCCGGTCCGACTCGGCGAGGGACTCACCCCCGATAAGCTCCTGGACCCCAAGGTCGCCGAGCGCGCCCTGGCCTGCCTGGAGCGCTTCGGCCAGCGGCTGAGGGGGCTCCCCTTGGGCAGCGTGCGGGCAGTAGGCACCAATACCCTGCGCCAGCTACATCCGGACTCCGGGTTCACCGAGCAGGCGGAGGCGGCGCTCGGCCATCCCATCGATGTGATCGCCGGACGCGAGGAGGCGCGGCTGATCTATCTCGGCGTGGCCCACGGCCTGGCGCCGGGACCGGAGCGGCGACTGGTGGTCGACATCGGCGGCGGCAGCACGGAGATCATCCTGGGCCAAGGCTTTACGGCGCGCCTGCGCGAAAGCCTGCATATGGGCTGCATCAGCATGAGCGGGCGCTATTTCCCGGACGGGAAGATCGCGTCCCGAGCCATGCAGCGCGCCGAGTTGGCCGGTGCACTGGAGGTCCGCCCCGTGCGGGAGCTGTTCCGCCTGGGCGGATGGCGTACCGCTGTGGGGAGCTCCGGCAGCATCAAGGCGATCGCCGAGGTCATTCACCAGGAGGGCTGGAGCCACGACGGCATCACGGCCGACTCCTTGTTGCGTCTGCGCGACACCATGGTCGATGCGGGACGCGTCGCCGGCCTCGACTTCAAGGGGATGACCGAGGAGCGCAAGCCCGTCTTTGCCGGGGGGGTCGCGGTGCTGCGGGCGGTCTTCGAGACCCTGGGCATCGAGCACATGCAGGTCTCGGACTATGCCCTGAGGGAAGGCCTGATCTACGAGATGATGGGCCGCAGCCGCCATATCGACGTGCGGGAGCGCACCATCGCCACACTTTCGCGCCAGTTCCAGATCGACCAGCCCCACGCTCGCCAAGTGGAGACCACCGCCCTTGCCCTGTTCCGGCAAATCGCCCAACCCTGGTGCCTGGACGAGCCCCGCTGTCCCCGCATGCTCTCCTGGGCGGCGCGGCTGCACGAGATCGGGCTGGTCGTCGCCCACAGCCAGTACCAGAAGCACGGCGCCTACCTACTGCGCAATGCAGACCTGGCTGGATTCACTCGCCAAGAGCAGACCGTGCTGGCCGCACTGGTGCTCGCCCACCGCCGCAAGCTTCCGGTCCAGGAGATCCAGTCCCTCCCGGCCACTGTGCGCGACTGCGTGCGCCGACTCTGCGTCATCCTGCGCCTCGCGGTCCTGCTGCATCGGGGCCGCTCGGCGGACAGCAATCCGAGCCCGAGGCTGGAGGCGCGTGACAACGCACTGTCCTTGAGCTTCCCGGACGACTGGCTCGGCGGTCACCCCCTGACGCAGGCCGAGCTGGAGCAGGAGTCGGTCGTATTGGGGACGGCTGGGATCTCGCTACACATCGACTGAATCGCCAGCGAGCCGCCCGACCTCGGACGATCGACCTCAGGATTTCAAGCCGGGGTCCGGCGGGACGCTGCCGCGTGCGTCTATTTGCCTTCGCCTTTCGACCTCGTTCTCCCCCACCTCCGGAGGATCCGGCTCCGCATCCGGAATGCAGCGGGGATCCGGGAGGTCTTCGTCCATCAGGATGCGCCGGCCGTCGCCTTCCAGATCCTCGAACTGGCCCGTGCGGGCCGCCCAGAAGAGGACTACGACGGCGGCCAGCCCCAGAATCAGCATGCCGGGGATGAGGCCGTAAATCACTTCCATCGAGTCAGCTCCGGGTGGGTGGGCGCTGGAACATGCCGCGGATGCGCGCCGAGTTGCCGATCACCGCGAGCGAGCTTAGGGGCATGGAGACCGCGGCGATGAGGGGGGTGAGGAAGGCCGCCATGGCCAATGGGACCATGATCAGATTGTAGGCAATGGATATCCCGATGTTCTGGCGGATGGTCCGAAGCGTGCGGCGGGAGAGCTCCGCGGCCTCGGCGACGCGCTCCAACTCGTTGGACATGAGCACGATGTCTGCGCTCGCGATGGAGACGTCCGTCCCGCTGCCCATGGCGATGCCTACATCCGCCCGCACCAGGGCGGGGGCGTCGTTGACCCCGTCGCCGATCATGGCGACGCGCGCGCCGTCGCGCTGAAGCGCTGCAACCACTTGGTCCTTGTCCTCCGGCAGGACCTGCGCGATGCACCCGATCCCGCCAAGCTCGCGCGCGATGCGCTCC
>JBGSOR010000108.1:0-30208 GCA_041738985.1 Chromatiaceae bacterium
CGCCCGGGCCCCAGGCCTGGGCGGGGCTCATCGAGAAGGCGGCGGCGCCCGCGAGCGCGGCGACACCGAACGCTTTTGCAAAAATACGCATCTTTTCGAAACTCCTGGATGTGCACTGGTGTGCAGTGGAGGGTGCGAGGGAGGGCGAGCGAGGGGGGCTGGGCCAAACCCCGAGGATCCGCCAGAATGTATTTCTGGGCGAATTGCTCGGACTATACGCGTCGCCTCTGTTATTGGAAAGGCGAGAGCCGGACGGTGCGACGGGAGGTGGCGAGGGCGCACGCGCATTGAGGCACCGCGGCGAATTTGGTAGCGTGTCGGGGCTTGGCCCCCGACCGGGGCGTCCTTCCCCCCCTTGTTGGCCCTTATGACCAAGTTCATCTTCATCACCGGCGGCGTGGTGTCTTCCCTCGGCAAGGGGATCGCCTCGGCCTCCCTGGGCGCGTTGTTGGAGGCCCGCGGGTTAAAGGTGACGATGATCAAGCTAGACCCCTACATCAACGTGGACCCTGGGACCATGAGCCCCTTCCAGCACGGGGAGGTTTATGTCACGGACGACGGGGCCGAGACCGACCTGGATCTGGGGCACTACGAGCGTTTTCTGCGCACCCGCATGGGGCGCCACAACAACTTCACTACCGGCCAAATCTACGACAGCGTGATTCGGAAGGAGCGCCGCGGGGATTACCTGGGACGCACGGTGCAGGTGATCCCCCATATCACCGACGAGATCAAAGAGAACATCCGCCTGGGCGCCCAGGGCGCAGACATCGCCATGGTGGAGATCGGCGGCACCGTGGGCGACATCGAATCCTTGCCCTTCTTGGAGGCGATCCGCCAGATGCGGGTGGAAGTGGGCCGGGAGAATGCCCTCTTCATGCATCTCACCCTGGTGCCCTATATACGAACCGCAGGCGAGATTAAGACCAAGCCGACCCAGCACTCGGTGAAGGAGCTCCGCTCCATCGGCATCCAGCCGGACATCCTGCTGTGCCGGGCCGAGACCGACATCCCGGACGAGGAGCGGCGCAAGATCGCGTTGTTTACCAACGTGGAAGAAGGCGCCGTGATCTCCGCTGCGGACGCGGACAACATCTACCGAATCCCGCGTCTGCTTCACGCCCAGGGGCTCGACGACCTGGTGGTCCGCCAGTTCCGCCTGGAGGCTGGCGAAGCGGATCTGCGGGAGTGGGACGGGGTACTGGACGGCTTCGACCACCCGGAGAACCGGGTGCGCGTGGGCATGGTGGGCAAATACATGCACCTCACCGAGGCCTACAAGTCTCTGTCCGAGGCCCTGGCCCATGCCGGCGTGCACAGCCGCACCCGGGTGGAGGTGGTCTATATCGACTCCCAGGACATTGAGCGGGACGGGCCGGACTCACTGGAGGGCCTGGATGCGATCCTGGTCCCCGGCGGGTTCGGCGAGCGCGGGATCGAGGGCAAGATTGCAGCGGCCCGCTACGCCCGGGAGCATCGGGTACCTTACCTGGGGATCTGTCTCGGCATGCAGGTCGCGGTGATCGAGTTCGCCCGACACATGGCCGGGCTCGAAGGCGCCCACAGCACCGAGTTCGATCGCCAGACCCCTCACCCGGTGATCGCGTTGATCACCGAATGGCGCGACGAGCGCGGTCAGGTGGAAACCCGCGACGAGCAGTGCGATCTAGGTGGCACCATGCGGCTTGGGGGCCAGAATTGCCGTCTGGAGCCCGGGAGCCTGGCCCGCAAGGTCTATGGCAAGGCCCAGATCCGCGAGCGCCACCGCCATCGCTACGAGTTCAATAACCGGTATCTTAATCTGATGAAGGATGCGGGGATGCGCTTCTCCGGCTGGTCCCTGGACAACCGGCTGGTGGAGATCGTCGAGATTCCTGACCATCCCTGGTTCATCGCCTGCCAGTTCCACCCGGAGTTCACCTCCACCCCGCGCGACGGGCATCCGCTCTTCAGCGGATTCGTCCAGGCGGCGTTGATCCAGCATGCCGTCCAGGGTCGCAAGCAGTCGCAGTCCGAGACCGAGGGCGCCTCCCCATGATGCCGCTCGCCGGCTTCGAGGTCGGTCTCGACCGCCCCCTCTTCCTGATCGCAGGGCCCTGCGTCATCGAGGGCGAGACCCTGGCCGAAGAGACCGCCGGGGCATTGAAGGAGATGACGGCCGGGCTCGGCATCCCCTTCATCTTCAAATCATCCTTCGACAAGGCCAATCGGTCCTCGGGCGCCAGCTTCCGCGGACCCGGCCTGGAGCGGGGACTCGGTATCCTGGAGGGGGTGCGGTCGCGTGTGCGCGTGCCCGTGCTGACAGACGTGCACGAGGACACGCCCTTGGACGAGGTAGCGGCGGTCGTCGATGTTCTCCAGACCCCCGCCTTCCTCTGCCGCCAGACTAATTTCATCCGCGCGGTGGCGAGCCGGGGGCTCCCTGTCAACATTAAGAAGGGCCAGTTTCTCGCCCCTTGGGACATGAAGAACGTGGTCGACAAGGCCCGCTCCGCGGGTAACGAGCGGATTTTGGTTTGCGAGCGCGGGGTCTCCTTCGGCTACAACAACCTGATATCCGACATGCGCTCGCTCGCGGTCATGCGCGACACCGGCTGCCCGGTGGTTTTCGACGCCACCCACTCGGTCCAGCTCCCCGGCGGCCAGGGCGATCGCTCCGGCGGCCAGCGGGAATTCGTGCCCGTGTTGGCGCGAGCCGCGGTGGCCGCGGGCGTGGCCGGTATCTTCATGGAGACCCACCCGCGCCCGGAGCAGGCACTCAGCGACGGTCCAAACGCCTGGCCCCTGGGCCGTATGCGCGAGCTGCTCGCGACCCTTGCGGAGATCGACCGGCTGGTAAAATCCGCGGGCTTCGCCGAGTCCGGTCTCTAAACGTTTCTGCCACAGAGGACACAGAGGATAAGGTGCGCAGGCAAAGACGATTCCGAGTTTCGCGAGACCCCGCATCGACCGCCGTGCCGGGTTCGCTCTTTGTTGCTGTAGCCAATACGTTTGCGCCGACCAGTTACCCCACCGGAGACCAAAGCCATGTCCGAAATCGTTGATGTCCGCGCCCGAGAAGTCCTGGACTCGCGGGGAAACCCCACCGTCGAGGCCGATGTCATCACCGCCGACGGTGCCATCGGGCGGGCCATCGTCCCCTCCGGGGCATCTACCGGCTCCCGTGAAGCCCTGGAGCTGCGCGACGGGGACAAGGGTCGCTACGGCGGCAAGGGCGTGCTGCGCGCAGTCGGCCACATCGAGGGCGAGCTTCGCGAGGCGGTCTGCGGCATGGACGTGCAGGACCAGGGGGGCATCGACCGGCGCATGATCGAGCTGGACGGGACCGAGAATAAGGCCAGGCTCGGGGCCAATGCCCTGCTCGGGGTCTCGCTCGCCGCCGCCCATGCGGCCGCCCAGGAAAAGGCCCTGCCGCTCTATCGCTCGCTGTCCGCCGGACCCTATCGCCTGCCGGTGCCCATGATGAATATCATCAACGGCGGCCAGCACGCGGACAACAGCGTGGACTTCCAGGAGTTCATGATCCTGCCGGTGGGTGCCCCGAGCATCCGCGAGGCGGTGCGTTACGGGGCCGAGGTCTTCCATGCCTTGAAGTCGGTCCTCAAGGGCCGGGGCCTGGCCACCGCCGTCGGCGACGAGGGCGGATTCGCCCCCGACTTGCCCTCCAACGAGGCGGCGATCGAGGCGATTCTGGAGGCCATCGGCAAGGCCGGATTCAAGGCTGGCTCCGACATCTATTTGGGGATGGACGTCGCTGCCTCAGAGTTTTACGAGGACGGGGTATACAACCTGGCCGGGGAGGGGCGTAAGCTCGACTCCGACGGACTGACCGACCTGCTGCTGGACTGGGTCAACCAGTATCCGATCATCTCTATCGAGGACGGCCTGGCAGAGGGCGATTGGGACGGCTGGAAGCGTCACACCGAGCGCCTTGGTGGCAAGGTTCAGATCGTGGGCGACGACCTCTTCGTCACCAATACCAAGATCCTCAAGCAGGGGATCGACAAAGGCATCGCCAACTCCATTCTCATCAAGGTCAACCAGATCGGGACCCTCACCGAGACCTTGGAGGCGATCGCCATGGCCCACGCCGCGGGCTATAGCGCGGTGGTTTCCCATCGCTCCGGCGAGACCGAGGACACCACGATCGCCGATCTTGTGGTGGCGACCGCCGCCGGCCAGATCAAGACCGGCTCGCTCTCTCGCTCGGACCGGGTGGCCAAGTACAATCAGTTGATGCGCATCGAAGATCAATTGGGAGACGAGGCCGTTTATGCCGGTCGCGGCGCTTTCCGTTTCCTCTGAGGGGCCGGAGGCGCGGGCGGTACCGTTGCGTCCCGGTCTTCTGCGCATCCCGCGACTCACCATGCGCCTCACGCTCCTGCTTCTGATCGGACTGGTGGTCGTCCTCCAGTATCGCCTCTGGGTGGGTGAGGGGAGCCTCGCGGAGGTGCATGCTCTCCAGCAGGAGATTGCCGATCAGAAGGCCGAGCTGGAGCGTCTGCGCGCCCGCAACCAACAACTCCGCGCTGAGGTTACGGACCTCCAGAGTGGCGAGGCTGCCCTGGAGGAGCGGGCGCGCGGCGAGCTGGGAATGATCAAACCGGGCGAGGCCTTTATCCAGGCGATCGAGCGCCCCAAGCCCGCCCCGGCTCAGACGCCACCGGTCAAGTGAGTCAGAGATAGGTGAACGCAGCAAGATTCTGGGCGGCGATCCCGGCCGCCGGGGTGGGCAAGCGCTTGGGCGCCACCATCCCGAAGCAGTACTTGGACCTGGCCGGTCGGCCGGTCATCGAATGGAGCCTCAAGCCCTTCATAGACGATCCCCGCATCGCCGGGGTCTGGGTCGCCCTGAGCGCCGCGGATGGCTACTGGCCCGACACTGTCTATGCGGATCACCCCAAGGTGCGCCGGGTGGAAGGCGGGGCGGAGCGCTGCCACTCGGTCCTGAACGCATTGGATTCCCTGTCTCAAGAGGCGGAGCCGCACGACTGGGTCCTGGTCCATGACGCCGCGCGGCCCTGCCTGCGCCCGGGTGATCTGGATCGGCTGCTGGCCGAGCTGCGGGACGATCCGGTCGGGGGCATCCTGGCGGTGCCGGTGCGCGACACCATGAAAGGTGGCGACGCCCAAGGCCGCATCGCGACCACCCTGGATCGCAGCGCCATGTGGCACGCCTACACCCCGCAGATGTTCCGCCTTCAGGTCCTGCGCCAGGCCTTGCGGGACGCCCTTGCCGCTGGCGATCTGGTCACCGACGACGCCTCGGCGATCGAGCGTCTGGGCCTAGCCCCGCGCCTGGTCCTGGGCCAGGTTGACAACATCAAGATCACCCGAGCCGAGGACCTGCCCCTGGCCCGATTCTACCTGCAACAACAGGAGCTCGCATGCTGATCGGTCAGGGCTTCGACGCCCATCGTTTCGCCCTCGGGCGGCCATTGATACTCGCGGGAGTCGCGATTCCCCACGACCAGGGACTCGCCGCCCACTCGGACGGGGACGTCGCTATTCACGCCCTGTGCGACGCCCTGCTGGGCGCCGCCGGTTTGGGGGACATCGGGCACCATTTCCCGGATACCGATCGGACGTATGCGGGGATCGACAGCCGCATCCTGCTTCGCCGGGTCATGGAGAGCCTCACCGCATTGGGGCTCAAGGTTCACAACGCCGATCTCACGATCGTCGCCCAGCGCCCCAAGCTGGCGACCCACATCCCTGCCATGCGCGCGTTGCTGGCCGAGGACCTAGGCTGCGAGTCCCGCCGGGTGAACGTCAAGGCGACCACCACCGAGCAGATGGGTTTCACCGGCCGGGGCGAGGGCATCGGTGCCTTCGCGGCCGTGCTCCTCGAGGAATGAGCGACCCCCGCACGCTTGACTGGACCCCGTTCCACGCACTGCCACGGGCCCACGGGGAGCCCCTGGGGTCTGGTCGGCTTCGGGTCGAGCCAGCGGATTTCCAGGTCGAGGAGCGACTCGGCTTCGAGCCGGACGGGGAGGGAGAGCACTGGTTTCTCTGGATCCAGAAGACCGACGCCAACACCGAATGGGTCGCCCGGCGGCTCGCCGAGCTCACCCAGATTCGCCAGAACGACGTGGGCTACGCTGGCCTCAAGGACCGTAGGGCAGTCGCTCGCCAGTGGTTCTCCCTGCCGCGGCCTCGCAATGGAGAGCCGGACTGGTCCGTGCTCTCGGTTGAGGGGATCGAGGTCCTTGCCGTCCATACCCATCGCCGGAAGCTGCGCCGCGGCGCCCTCGCGGGCAACGGCTTCCGCATCCTGATTCGCGACCTGGATACTCCGGACGACGCCATTCGCGCGCGGATCGAGTCCATCGCCATCCGGGGCGTCCCCAACTATGTCGGCGAGCAGCGCTTTGGCCGTAGCGGAGCCAACCTGGCGCGGGCCGACGCCCTGTTCCGCGGTGCTATCCGCCCGCCGCCCCGACACCTGCAGGGGCTCTGGCTCTCCGCTGCGCGCTCCCAGATCTTCAACCAGTGTCTCGCTGAGCGCGTAGGCCGCGGCGATTGGGACCGGCCGCTGCCCGGGGATTGCCTCAACCTGGCCGGCAGCCATTCCTTCTTTCGCTCAGACTTGATCGACGAGACCCTGACCGCGCGCTGCGCTGCCCTGGACCTGCACCCGACCGGACCCCTCTGGGGGGCGGGTGAGCCGTCCACGTCAGCCGAGGCTCGCGCCCTGGAAGAGGCGACCGCCGCGCGTTTTCCCGGGTGGTTGCAGGGACTCGCCCGCTTCCATCTGAAGCAGGAGCGGCGTGCCTTGCGCTTACCTGTCCAGGCTCTCGAGTGGACCCGCCGGGATAACGGGGTCCAGCTCTCCTTCGAGCTCCCGGCCGGCTCCTACGCCACTGCGGTGCTTCGGGAGCTGATGGACTGGGGTCAAGGCGGCGAGGAGGACTGACAATCCGCTTGTTCAGCGAAGTCGAGCCCTCGGGTCAGGAGCTGGGAGTCGGATCGAGCAGCGGGGTGTTGACGAGGATCTCTTCGGGACGGACGAAGTAGAAGCCGCATTGCTCCGGGGTCAGGTTCTCGGATGCGACACGGGGGTACTTGCGGCAGCTCGGCGGGCGGAACCGGTAAGCGGCGCAGCTTGCCAGGCCCTCGTCGTCGAAGCGCAGGAAGGGGCAAGGATAGGGGAGCTTGCAGCACGCGCCGCAACGGTTGCACTCGCCTTGACGGTTGGGGTCGACCGGCAACAAAGACGTAGTCAAGCGCTTGATTTTGTTAATCATCCGCAGAGACCTCCAGGGTCCGGGCAACGGCAGCGATACGGGTGCCGTCGACATAAAACGGCAATAACGGTATTAGAAAAGTCTGCTCTTGTCACCCCGAGAGGCGCGTGGTTAGGCCCCAACGGACCTCGGGGGCGGTAGGAGACGTCGGATTCGCGTGATCGCGATCTGGTCCTGGGGCTGAAAACCCTGAGGACAACGAGGCTGCAGCAATTGTATCCCTATACTTTCGATAGTGTCGGGTCGGTGGTCGGCGGGGCGACTACCTGGTTAGATTGGGGGCGAGAGCCAGCGAAGGCAAAGATTCGCTCGACCCTTGAGGTTCGGTCCATTACTTTGCTCCCCACTGCTCAAACGACCCAGACACTCCCGGTTTGCCCTGGGGTCTGGTCGGTCCCAACATCGGGTATCGCGATCTTTTTCCTTGACCCGAGCCAACACCCTCGTGACAGAACCTGTCTCACTGCCCGGGTTTGAGCCCCTGGACCCGGCCCAGCGGGAGGGGGCTCGGCGGCTGCTCGAGCTCCATACCCGTCTGGCCCGTGTCCCCCGCGGTAAGCTCCAGAGACGGCTGCGACTGCCCTGGTCCCGCCCGACCGAGCCGGTGAATGGCCTCTATCTTTGGGGCGGTGTGGGGCGCGGCAAGACCTACTTGATGGACTGGTTTGCCGAATCGCTCTCCCTACCGGGGAAGCGCCGCCTCCACTTCCACCATTTCATGCGCGACATCCACGACGCCATGGCCCGGTTGCCCAAACAGCCGGACCCATTGGATCGGGTGGCGGACCAATGGCGGCAGGAGGTCCAGGTGCTGTGCCTGGACGAGCTGGCGGTGACCGACATTGCGGATGCGATGATCCTGCACCGGCTGCTCAAGGCACTGCTGGCCAGAGGTATCACCCTGGTTACGACGTCCAATATGCGTCCCCGGGATCTCTATCCCAACGGACTCCAGCGCGCACTCTTCCTGCCCGCCATCGACCTGCTGGAGCGGCATACCCAGGTCTTCGAGCTGGACGGCGGCGTCGACTACCGGCTGCGAACCCTGACCAGCGGCGGGGTCTATCGGGTGACGTCGGACGGGGAGGGAGGGCTTGGGGAGTATTTCGACCGCTTGGCGGGTGGGCATGTGGAGCCTGCCGTCCGGTTCAGCGTCAACGGGCGCTCTTTTCCGGTGCGCCGTCTGGGCGGCGATGTGATTTGGTTCGACTTCGACGCATTGTGCGGGACGGCGCGCTCTGCCTTGGACTACATCGAGATCGCCCGGGAGTACCACACGGTCCTCCTCTCCGGGGTCCCCCGGCTTGCGCCCGGTCAGGAGGCCGCGGCCCGCCGATTCGTCCACCTGGTGGACGAGCTCTACGACCAGCGGGTCAAGCTCGTGATCGGTGCCACAGTCCCGCTCCCCGAGCTCTATGCGGGGGGGCTAGTCCAGTTTCCTCACGAGCGCCTGCTGAGCCGATTGGTTGAGATGCAGTCCACCGATTATCTGGCGGCGGCCAGGTCCGCGAGCTCCCCCGCGCGCCGCTCGAACGTCTGATCGGCCCGGGCTCGCGCACCGATTGCAGACTTGCGGACGCATTCAGAGGAATAGGGGTACGTAGGCCTGGAGCCGGCGCCCCTGGTACATGGATCCATCGAACCGATCCGCCAGCCGGCCTGCGGCTGGTCGGTCCAGGTCGTTCAAGATGAGAACGGCTGTCACCTGGTCCGCATTGCCCTCATCGTTGAGTGCGATCTCGGCCTTGATTCCGTTCTCGGCCAGCTCTGTCCGGAGACCCTCCACAGTGGTCTGAGGAGGCAGTTTCGAAATCACGATACGCAGGCTCATGGGTGGTTCTCCGCGTTTGCGAGGTCACCGGCTCCTGCGGGCCTCGGGTTGATGTCGAATGCCTGCGGCCAGTGCGTCGCGTGCCCCAGGCGGGCTGAAGTCCTTGGTCCGCTGGGGGCCGGTTCCTCGGCGGTCGCCCCGGCCGTTGGAAAACCCCCGCAGCGGTGCGACCTCAGGGGTAGGCCCATTTAACTTGATCGGAAGCCCCCGGTGACTCCAACGAACCCTGTCGCGTCCAGCGTCGATCCCGACGAAGTGGCCTATTTCGAACGCTTGGCCCACCGGTGGTGGGACACTCGGGGACCCTTCTGGCCCCTGCATCGACTCAACGGCTTCAGGCTGCAGTACCTGCACAGCCGCACGGCTGCGGCCCTTGAGCTCGACCCAGCCGGGCCGCGCCCGCTCGCGGGGCTGCGCGTACTGGATATCGGCTGCGGCGGGGGGATCTTGAGCGAATCCGTGGCCGGGCTGGGTGCCGAAGTCGTGGGCGTCGATGTGACTGAAAAGAATCTGCGGGTTGCACGCCTCCATGCCCAGGAGGGCGGGCTCTCTATCGACTACCGGCTGGCGACGGCAGAGGATCTGGCCCAATCCGGCGAGGTCTTCGACCTAGTCCTCAACATGGAAGTCGTGGAGCATGTGGACGGGCTGTCTCGGTTTCTGGACGCCTGTGGCCGACTGGTGCGTCCGGGCGGTCTCATGTTCGTCTCCACCATCAACCGCACTTGGGCAGCGGCAACGATCGCCATCTTCGGGGCCGAATACGTCCTGCGCTGGCTCCCCCGGGGAACCCACCATTACCGCAAGCTCGTGCGCCCGGACGAGTTGCTCTCCGGGCTTGGGCCCGCGTTTCGGGTTATCGACCGCACCGGCGTGCGCGTCAATCCGTTCACCCGCGCCTTCTCCTATACGCGCTGGATGAGTGTGAATTACATGCTGTTGGTTCAGCGGGCCTTGGTTTCCGATCGATAGCGATCGGATTCCGACGGTCCGGCCCGGATCGCCCGATCGTTCTCGCGTGGCGTTCTTGGGGCTCTTTGAGATCCGGCGGTCGGTGCCGGGATCACGATCGGATGCGCTCTTACTCCGCCGAACGGTCGACCTGATTGCATAGTGTGTCGACCGCCGTCATACGCCCGACTCGTTCTTGGCTCACAATGAGAGAAAAGCAACGGGGGGTCGCCGTACTCGGCACGACCCCGGCCCGGGGGCGGCCGGCAGCCCCCCGACGAAAGGAGGAAATCCATGAACAACGAACGAGACTTCGAATTTTGGGTGGCGTCCCTGTCCCGCGGGGATCTGGGCTTCACCTATATCCGGCTCTATGCGGATGCCCCGCAATGGGTGCGCAACATGGCCGTCAACCGTTACGGCAAGGGAACAGTCTTCTTGCCCCCGCGTCAGCCGCGGCCAGAGGCTGCCTGATCGGTATCGTCTTAGGCCAGGGGCAGCAGACCGGGTACCAGTCAATTTGGGCGAGCAGCGGGACTGGTGGCATTCACCCCTCGGTGTGCTCAACCCTCAGCCGCTCTTCGGCCACTCCCAGCGCGATCAGGCCTGCCCGGACCAAATCGATCCGATCGGCCGGTCCGGCCAGATAAAAGCGCATGGCGTCGAGGTCGCGGAGGTCCGCGCGGATCTTTGTCGCCAGAATGCCCGGGTCCGTCGTCGCCAGTGGCAGGTAGTTGAAATTGTCCAGGGACTCCTTCATGGCGCGACCCCATCGCCCCAGGTGATGGCCCTCCGGATACTCGGTGCCCCAGTACAGATGGAAAGATTCGATCAGGTCGATTGAAACCGCGTGCTCGATCAGGCTCTTGATTGGACCGATCCCGTCGCCGATCGCCACGAAGACCGCTGCCTCCGGCGAATCCTCGCGGAGAACGAAATCCCCCATGGGACCCTCTACCGAAATCGGCTGCCCCGGGCGCAGCCCGCCGAAGACGGCGGACGAGAAGGCGTCCGATCCCCCCCTGACATAGAACCACAGGTGTCGACCGTTACAGGGGCAGCTCGCGATCGGCAGCTCCCGGCTCGCCCCGTTTTCCAGGGTCAGGCGTGCGCGCTGGCCGGACATGAAGCGCAGGGTCTGGGTGCGCGGGGTCTGGAGATTGAGCGACATGAGCGTCGGGCCGATCCGCTCGAGCTTGCGCAGGCTTGCCCGGATCTCCTGGCGGGGCAGATCGGCGGCCGAGTGGGCCTCCGCGGCCTCCAGCACCAAGTCCGTGACTGCCGTGTGGCAACAGGTCAGCACGTAGCCCAAACCTTTCTCTCGCTCGCTCAGCACATAATCGTGGTCGCGGATCTTCCACACCTCTCCGCTGACCACCCGCGCCTTGCAGGAGCCGCAGTTGCCATTGGAGCAGCCGTAGCTGAGCGTGAGTCCGGCGCGCACCGCGGCATCCAGGATCGACTCGGTCCCCTCCACGAGAAAATCGTGTCCGCTCGGGATCAGCTTGACGTTGGCGGCCATGATGCGCAGGAAGGTATCTTTGGCATAAAGCTGCGCCTTGAGGTCCGGTAACGGGTGTGCTGCGAGCGACTGGCGCTCCTCGCTCAGCCAGGCGAGGGTCTCGCGCAGCGCCTGGGCCAGCGTCTCGGGCGGGTCGTCCCTCAGTTCGGCGAGCCGCTCCCCGACCCGGTCGAGCAAGCCCTCCGTGGCCTCCAGAGCGGACAGATGCTCCACTAGGGAGGTGCTCAGAGATTTGAGCCGAGAGACCAGGACCTGGGGACTCGGCAGCACCGCGTCCGAGTCGTAAGACTTCGGCAGGGCCTCGGAGCGGATGCGCTCCACCCGCTCAAGCGCTTCGTCGTTGCTGAGGCTCACCTCGGGATAGAGACGCAGCAGGTCATGGACCGCCACCGAGCCCTCGAAGGTTTCGACATCGCCCCGGCGGATCCGCCGCTGCAGCTCCCCCCGGGTCACCCCCGCCAAACGGGCGGCTCGGGACAGGGTCAGAAAGGACATGGCATTGGGTCTCCCGGTCGGGCGCCGCCTGGGACTCGCGTCATGACGGCTGCGAAGCCGCGTTCCCCCAAATCCCATGGCAGACGCGTTTGGATCCTGTCCTAGACACCATAGATCAAGCGCCGGTCCCGCGCAAAAGGCCGCCGCCCGTGTCGCCGTAATCCCCCTTCAGACGCATATCGGCAGCGACCGAGCCGACTGCCGATTCAACCCAACCTTCGGAGGAGCAAGACCATGCACGACCGGACCCGCATCGAGATCGAGGCCGCCGCCTTTCGCGGCCTGGTAGAGCACCTGAAACGGCGCAGCGACGTGCAGAACATCGACCTGATGAACCTGGCCGGATTCTGCCGCAACTGCTTATCGAAGTGGTACCTGGCGGCCGCTCGGGAGCGTGGCGTCGACATGGACTACGACCGCGCCCGCGAGGCCGTCTACGGCATGCCCTACGACGCCTGGAAAGACCTCTACCAGCGCGAACCGAGCCCCGAGCAGCAGCAGCTTTTCGAGGAGACCAAGCCGCTGCATGCCGTCATCAGCGGACACCAAAAAGGCTGAAAGTCGCGCTCGGACGCGGCCCGACCCGTCCAGCCGTCCGTTCTCTACCTTTCGATTTCACTCCCCGTTAACATTTTCGCGCCGCGTCTTCGGGCATCATGCGAGAATTGCCGCAGTGCAGCATTTTCCTCGGCTTTGGGGCCGTGGGCTGCGGTTTTTCTCTTGCCTGAGGAACAACGATGCAGAGCGTCTATATCGCCGGCGCCAGCTCTGGCACCGGTAAGTCCGTTGTAGTGTTGGGTTTCATGGAGATGCTCTATGCCGTCAACCGTCGGATCGGCTTCTTCCGGCCCATGGTGGCCGATGGGGTGGAGCAGGACAACCTGACGACCCTGATCCGCGGCCGGTACCACCTCCCGTTCCCTCCCGATATGCTCTACGGCTGCACGGCCGAGACCGCCCGCAATCTGATCGGGACCGGGAAGTACGGCGACTTGCTTAAGCTCATATTGTCGAAATTCAAAGCCTTAGAGGAGATCTGCGACCTGGTTGTGTGCGCCGGGACGGACTTCCGCGCGGTATCGCCGTCCCTGGAGTTCGACTTCAACGCGGACCTGGCAAACAATCTGGGATGCAGCCTCGTCGTGGTGGTCAAGGGCTTCGAGCGTACCCCCGAGGAGGCGCTGGCCTTTCTCCAGCTCGCCCACGAGTCCATGCGCGGGCGCGGCGGAGACCTGTTGGCCAGCGTCCTCAACGGGGTTGCCCCGGCGCACCTCGCAAAGGTCAGGGCGCGCGCCCGTGCCCTGTTGCCGCAGGGCGCGAACGTCTACGTGCTCCCGGAGGAGCCGACCCTGGGGATGCCGACGGTCGGCGAGGTGCGCCAGGCGTTAGGGGCCGAATGCCTGTGCGGGGAGGGCGAAATCATGAACCAGACGGTCGCGGATTTTCAGGTGGCGGCCATGGAGGTCCCGCAGTTCCTGGACAACGTGAAGGACGGGACCCTGGTCCTCACCCCCGGGGACAGGTCCGACATCATCCTGGCCAGTCTGGCGGCGGATGTCTCCTCCAACTTCCCGCGGGTCGCCGGACTCCTGCTGACCGGCGGGCTGCCCCCGGCGCCGGGCGTGCTGCGCCTGATCGAGGGTCTGCGACGCACCAACATCTCGATCTTGCGCGTGCCGAGCGACACCTTCGATACCGTGCTGGACGTGAGCCGGATCGAAGCGACCATCCTTGCCGAGGACGAGCGCAAGATCGCCGCCGCCCTGGGTGTCTTCGAGTCGAACGTGGATATCGGCGATCTGCGCAAGCGGATCAGCATCCGCGACTCGACCGATCGCATCACGCCGCTCATGTTCGAGTACGAGCTGATCCGTCGCGCCAAGGCCAACCGCCAGCGCATCGTGCTCCCCGAGGGCACGGACGAGCGCATCCTGCGCGCCGCCGAGATCCTGACCCTGCGCGGGGTCGCGGATCTCACCCTGCTCGGCAACCCAGACAAGATCCGCCAGCGCATCGGGGAGCTGGGGCTCAATCTCAAGGACATTCCGATCGTCGACCCGGTGACCTCCCCCGACCGCGACCGCTATGCCCATACCTATTACCAGCTTCGCAAACGCAAGGGTATCTCGGAGCAGTCCGCCCACGACGCCCTTGAGGATGTCAGCTACTTCGGGACTCTCATGGTGTACCACGGGGACGCGGACGGAATGGTCTCCGGAGCCATGCATACCACCCAGCACACCATCCGGCCGGCTTTCGAGATCATCCGCACCAAGCCGGGGGTGAAGCTGGTGTCCAGCGTATTCTTCATGTGCCTGCCGGACCGGGTCCTCGTCTACGGGGACTGTGCGGTGAACCCCAACCCGGACTCGGAGCAGCTCGCGGATATCGCCATCAGCTCCGCGGAGACCGCTGCGGCCTTCGGCATCGAGCCCAAGGTGGCCATGCTCTCCTACTCCACCGGCGTCTCCGGCAAGGGGCAAGACGTAGAGCGGGTGCGCGAGGCGGTGCGGATCGCACGCGCGCTGCGCCCGAAGCTAAAGGTCGAGGGGCCCATCCAGTACGATGCGGCCGTCGATGCGAGCGTGGCTGCCTCCAAGCTCCCGGACAGCGAAGTGGCGGGCCGTGCCACGGTATTCGTTTTCCCGGACCTCAACACGGGCAACAACACCTACAAAGCGGTTCAGCGCAGCTCCGGGGCCCTGGCAATCGGGCCCGTGCTCCAGGGCTTGAATAAGCCCGTCAACGACTTGAGCAGAGGCTGCACGGTGGCCGATATCGTCAACACAGTTGCCATTACCGCGATACAGGCCCAGATGGACGTTTGCGGGTCCGAGACCCGCGAGACTGCCCGGGAGATCGGGCGCAAGACCAGCCGGGAGGCCGCTCGGGAAGACGAGGCAGTCGCCGCATGAAGGTCCTGGTGCTGAACTCGGGAAGCTCGTCCATCAAGTTCCAGCTCTTTGCGAGTGCCGGTTGGCAGGTGCTCGCCTCCGGCTTCGTCTCCCGCATCGGGGAGGCGTCGGGAGAGATCAAGCGCCAATGGCTGGGTGCGGACGGGAGCAGCCAGCGTAGCGAGGAGCGCCTCCCGATTCGCGACCACCGAGACGGGATCGACCGCATCATCGCCGGACTGCGGGAGAGCGGGGTTCTCGCCGATCTGGGGGAGCTGGCGGCTATCGGACACCGGGTGGTTCACGGGGGCGAGCGCTTTCACGCACCCACTGCCGTGGACGACGAGGTAGCGGAGGCGATCCGGGACATGATCCCGCTCGCGCCCCTGCACAACCCGGCCAATCTGGACGGCATCCAGGTGGCCCGCGAGCTCTTTCCCGGGGTGCCCTCGGTGGCGGTCTTCGACACCGCCTTCCATCAGACCATGCCCCGCATCGCCTACCGCTACGCGATCCCGGAGGTGCTGTACAGGGAGAACCGGGTGCGCCGCTACGGCTTTCACGGCACCTCACACCGCTACGTGGGGGAGCGCGCAGCCGCCTTCCTGGACCGGCCGTTCGATGCCTGCAACCTGATCACACTGCATCTGGGCAACGGGGCCAGCGCCACCGCCATCCGGGCGGGCCGCAGCGTCGATACCTCGATGGGCATGACTCCACTGGAGGGGTTGGTCATGGGCACGCGTTGCGGGGACATCGACCCGGCCATCGTGTTCTATCTATGCCGGGAGCTGGGGTTGACCGTCAATGCACTTGACGACCTCTTGAACCGCCAGAGCGGGCTTCTGGGTCTATGCGGGGTCAACGACATGCGCGAGATCCAGCGCCGGTCGCAGGCGGGGGACGAGACTGCGGAGCTGGCCATCGGGATTGCCGCGCTGAGACTCAAGAAGTACATCGGGGCCTATTACGCCGAGCTGGGGCAGGTGGACGCGATCGTCTTCACCGGCGGGATCGGGGAGAACGATACGGACATGCGCCACCGCGCCTGCGAGGGCTTGGAGGGGCTGGGCATCCGGCTAGACCCTGTAGCCAATTGCTCCCCGGAGCGGTGCGAGCGACGGATCGGGACGGCCGAAAGTCCGGTCCAGGTCCTGGTCATCCCCACCAACGAGGAGCTGGCCATCGCCCAGCAGGCGTTGGCGGCCGTCTCCGCCTAAGCAGCGATCCGACGCTCATCGGATTGCGCGTTGACGGCGTTCCCAGATACCCCAACCATCCCCCCCGGGTCGGCGATTGTGCCGACCCGTCGGTCCAACGACTCAACCAGGCAGTTAAACCAGCCAGAGGGGAATCGCGATGGGACTCTTCGACTTCGTGAAAGAGATCGGCAAGAAGGTGTTCGGCAAGGAGGCGGAGGCGAGCGACAAGATCAAGGAGACGATCGAGCAGGACAATCCCGGGATCGAGGGCCTCAAAGTCTCCTACGAGAACGGGGTGGTGTCGCTTTCCGGTGAGGCGGCGAGCGCCGAGGCAATGGAGAAGGCCGTGCTCATGGCTGGCAATATCCAGGGGGTCTCGGAGGTCCGGGTGAACGGTCTCGCCGCGCCGCAGCCGACCGAGGAGGCCGAGTACCACGTCATCGCCAAAGGCGAGACCCTATCGGCCCTGGCCAAGCGCTACTACGGTGACAGCAACGCCTATCCGCGTATCTTCGAGGCCAACCGGGAGGTTATCAAAGACCCGGATTTGATCTTCGTGGGGCAGAAGATCCGCATCCCGAAGGCCGTCAGCTAGACAGGGCGCCTTCGCTCCACCCCGACCCAAGCCCCCGTCCGGCTCCTCGGCGGGGGTGCCGATCCGCAGGCCCAGGGATAGGCCCGATACCCCCGGCGGGATAACCCGCCAGCGAAAAGCTCCAAGCTAATTCAATTCGTTGCGTGCGGCCCTCCGGCTCGCCCGCTATCCCTGCCTGCGCGCTCCGCGGCCATGCGCAAACCATGCGACAAAGTGGCCTTCCCTGCTATACTGTCAACCGCTCCTGACACCCGCTAGAGTATTGGAAAGTTGACAGTCCCAGCCCCGAGTGCCGCATTGTCCATTCCTCGTCTCCGTCAGCCCCATGCCGTGGTGATCGGCAGCGGCTTTGGAGGGCTTGCGGCGGCGGTACGGCTGGGGGCGCGGGGCTACCGGGTTACGGTGCTGGAGCGGCTGGATGCGCCGGGGGGCCGCGCCTATGTCTTCCATCAGGACGGCTTTAGCTTCGATGCCGGCCCCACCATTGTTACGGCCCCCTTCCTGCTCGAGGAGCTCTGGGCCCTGTGCGGGCGGCGCTTCCAGGACGACATCGACCTGCGTCCCATGGAGCCCTTCTACCGCATCCGCTTCGACGACGGTGCCCACTTCGACTACAGCGGGGACCCCGAGCGCATCCGCGCCGAGATCCTGCGCTTCGCCCCCGCGGACCTGGCCGGCTACGAGAGCTACATGCGCGAGAGCCAGGCGATCTTTCGGGTGGGCTTCGAGAAGCTGGGCCATATCCCATTTAACAATGTCTGGGACATGCTGCGCATCGTCCCGGACATGGTGAAGCTCAAGAGCTACCGCAGCGTCTACGGGCTGGTGTCGCGCCACGTCAAGGACCCGCGCCTGCGCATCATCCTCTCCTTCCACCCCCTGCTGGTGGGGGGCAATCCGCTGACGGTGACCTCCGTCTACTCCCTGATCTCCTACCTGGAGCGTCACTGGGGCGTGCACTCCGCCATGGGCGGGACCGGGGCCCTGGTGAAGGGCCTGGCGGGTCTGATCGCGGGGCAGGGGAACGAGATCCGCTGCGGGGCCGAGGTGGCCGAGATCCTTGTCCAGGGTCGCCAAGCCCGCGGGGTGCGACTCGCCGACGGGGAGGAGATCGCCGCAGATATCGTGGTCTCCAATGCGGATCCGGCCTGGACCTACAGCCGGCTCATGCCGACGGTGCGCCGCCGCTGGTGGCCGGATTGGCGGATCGAGCGCTCGCGTTACTCCAACGGCCTGTTCGTCTGGTACTTCGGCACCCGTCGCCAGTATCCGGACGTCAAGCACCACACCATCCTGATGGGGCCTCGCTACCAAGGGCTGCTGCAAGACATCTTCAACCGCAAGGTGCTGGCGAAGGACTTCAGCCTCTATTTGCACCGCCCCACGGCCACGGACCCATCCCGGGCGCCGGCGGGCTGCGATACCTTCTACGCCCTGGCACCGGTCCCCCATCTGGACAGCGGGATCGACTGGCAGACCCAGGCAGAGCCCTACAGGGCGGCCGTCTCGGATTATCTGAGCCACAGCCTCCTGCCCGACCTGGAATCCAATCTGGCGACCTCCAAGGTCTTGACCCCGCTCGATTTCAAGCACCGGCTCCTGTCGTACAAGGGTGCCGGATTCAGCCTGGAGCCGGCACTCTCCCAGAGCGCCTGGCTGCGTCCCCACAACCGGAGCGAGGAGGTCCGTCACCTCTATCTGGTGGGGGCTGGAACTCACCCCGGTGCCGGGATTCCCGGCGTACTGTCATCCGCACGTGTACTAGATACGGTGGTCCCCGATGCCTCAGTCTTCGCTTAGTCTGCGACACGCGACCCAGGCCGATCTGACGGCCTGTCGCACCCTGCTCTGCGGGGGCTCCCGCTCCTTTTATGCCGCTTCGCTTCTCCTGCCCCGCCGGGTTTACGAGCCCGCCACGGCACTCTATGCCTTCTGCCGCATCGCAGACGACGAGATCGATCTGGCCACAAGGCCCGACGATGCGGTGATCGCCCTGCGGCAGCGGCTGGATGCGGTCTACTCGGGGCGTCCCATGGCTATCCCCGCGGACCGCGCGCTGGCCGATGTGGTGGAGCAGTTCGCCATCCCGCGTACCCTGCTCGACGCCCTGATCGAGGGCTTCGCCTGGGATGCGGAGGGCCGCCGCTACGAGGATCTGTCCGGGATCTACGACTACTCGGCACGCGTCGCCGCGACTGTCGGCGCCATGATGACGCTGCTCATGGGGGTGCGTGCCCCCGATCTGCTGGCCCGGGCCTGCGACCTGGGCGTCGCCATGCAGCTCTCCAACATTGCCCGCGACGTGGGCGAGGACGCGGCCAACGGCCGTCTCTATCTGCCGCGGCAGTGGATGCGGGAGGCCGGGATCGATCCGGACGCCTGGCTGGCCAACCCGGTTTGGAGCCCCGCTTTGGGCTCGGTGGTCGCCCGGCTGCTCGAAGCGGCCGAGGGCCTTTATGCCCGCGCAGATCAAGGTATCGCCCGGCTACCCTTGGGCTGTCGGCCTGGCATCGGTGCTGCCCGCCTGCTCTATTCGGAGATCGGACACGAGGTCGCCCGCCGCGGCTGCGATTCCGTCTGTCAGCGCGCCGTGGTCTCACCGGCACGCAAGGCGGCCCTGCTCCCGCGCGTGTTAGCCTCTGCCGCTCGCCCCGGCATTCGCTTTTCCAGACAGTCCCTGCCACCGCTGGAAGAGACCCGTTTCTTGGTGGAGGCGGTGGAGTCCCATCCGGCAACCCAGCCCGCCCGCGCCCAGCGCGTCCCGGCTCGCAATCGTCGCACCGTGGAAGATCGGGCGGTGTGGGTACTGGACCTGTTCCAGCGGCTGGAGGAGCGGGATTACATGCGCCAAGTCGAGGCGTATGGGGCACTCGGGGCACGTTCTACATCCCTGGCGGGCCATGCAGGTCCCGCTGTTTCGATCGATTGAGGTAATACGATTATGGATCGCAACCCGGCTGGCCTGATCGAGCTAGTCTTTGTCCTCGCTGTGGGGTATTGGTTCTGGAGATCCCAGATGCGGGCGTCCAAGGGCGCGAAGCCCGAGGAAAAGCCGGAGGTCGCGCCGGCACCCCAGGCCCAGGCCAGCTCCGAGCCACCCAAGCCCCAGCCCAAGGTTGAAGCGAAGTCCGAGCCCAAATCCGAGCCGGCAAAGCCTGCGCCAATTGTGGAGGCGAAGTCCGAGCCCGCGCCGGCTCCCAAAGTCGAGGCCAGACCGGCGCCAAAGCCCGCCCCGAAACCGACCCCCGAGCCCAAGCCTAGCGTCCGGCCGGAGCAGAAACCGGGGGCCAAGGGTGGTCGAGACGCCCCGAAGGGGCCAGGCAAGAAGAATCCATCGAAGCGGCCCTGAGCCGACCGGGGACTCGTGTAGCCGGGCCCCCCCACTTCGAAGTCCTGGAGCTGGGATCGGGCTCCGTTCCAAGGCCCTGCCGCCGGTTGCCGATGCCCTTGCGGCAAGTCCCGCCTGCTGGCGCTGGGTCCAACCGCGCCCGCTTACCCAAAATCCGCCTAATCTAGCGCGCCCCGCTCTACCGGCGTTGGAGGCTGCGGCCGGGTCCCGGGAGGCGGGCGCGCCGGTGACGCTCCGAGGGCCAACAAGGGAGCCCGCGCGCGGCGGGACTACTCGAGCTTGGGTAGTCCCGACTGCAGCCACCAGCTCTTAAGTTTGTCGTCCCACTGCCAGGTCTGGCGGTCCGTCATCCGCTTGACCACCTGCCGGTCTTCGTGAAGGTACTCGATGTCGACGATCTGGGTCGCGGTGTCCTTTTCTTGGATGAGGGGCGGCTGCACCACGTCGTAGCCGGTCAGGCGCACCCCTTTAAGCTCTGTCGGTACGGTCTTGCCCTTGCGCTGGTCAGGGTGCAGATAGCCGAACGCGGTTTCGTAATAGCCCCAGCGCATGGCCGACTGATAGCCCGCAGTCGCCGCCTGTATCCCCAGCGCCTTCCGATCTTTCTCGATGGTCCCGCAGCCCACCGGCAGAAAAGCCACGAGGAATGGGATCGTGAATCGAGCTGCCGGGCATCGTGGGCGCATGGGGATTCCTCGGGGGGATCGGTTGGCCTGGGCTAGGCAGTAACCGCGTCTGCGGTCGGGGATCATACGGTATCCGAGCCCCTCCACCAACGGCGCCGCGCCCCGCTACGCGACCGGGTTATCATCCCCGTCCCGAACGAATTCCCAGAGGAGCCGAGCCTAGCCCGTCATGCCAGAACCGGAAGAGCCCCAACGCGAGGTCCAGGTCGGCGAGACTCGGATCACCCTGCTTGGCACCGCCCACGTCTCGCGCGCCAGTGCGGAGGAGGTGCGCCGACAGATCGAAGGCGGCGACTACCAGGCGGTGGCGGTGGAGCTGTGCCGCAGCCGATTCAGCGCCCTGGTGGACCCCAAATCCCTGTCCCAGATGGACCTGTTCTCGGTCATCCGCCAGGGGAGGGTCTATATGGTGGTTGCCAACCTGGCCCTCTCGGCCTACCAGCAGCGCTTGGCGGACCAGTTCCACATCGAGCCCGGGGCCGAGCAGCGCATGGCCGTACGTCTGGCCCAAGAGCATGGGTTGCAGGTGCTCCTGATCGATCGGGAGATCGGGATCACCCTGAGGCGCATCGCTGCCGGCCTGTCCTGGTGGAAGCGCTACACGCTGTTTGCGGGGCTTCTGGCGGCACTGATCTCCACCGATGGGGTGACCGAGGACGAGGTGGAGCGGCTTAAGGAGGGCGACGTGCTGGAGACCGCCTTCGCCGAGCTGGCCCAGGATCGGCGAGATCTCTATGTCCCCTTGATCGAGGAGCGCGATCGCTACATGGCCGCCCGACTACGGCGGGAGGCGGCCCGACTGGGCGCCCGGCGCCTCCTGGCCGTGGTCGGGGTTGGACACCTGAGCGGTATCGCCGGGCATCTGGAGCGCGCGGCGGGGGAGGACCCCGAATCTGCCATCCGAGAACTGGAGCGGATACCGCCGCCGAGCCGCTGGCCCTCGGTCCTGCCTTGGGCGATCGCCGCGGTCATCCTGGGAGGCTTCCTCTGGGGATTCGTCCGCAGCCCTGCCATGGGCTTGGACCTGGTTTGGGACTGGGTGCTGATCACGGGCGGACTCTGTGCCCTGGGGACCCTGCTGGCCGGGGGGCACCCCCTGACCATCGTCGCCGGGTTTCTTGCCGCCCCCCTCACTACCCTGCACCCCGCCGTCGGCGCGGGCATGGTCACGGGGGCGGTGGAGCTCACCATGCGCAAGCCGAGCGTAGGGGATTTCAGTCGCCTTCGGGAGGACGTGGCGACGCTCCGCGGCTGGTGGCGCAACCGGGTAGCGCGGGTCTTCGTGGTCTTCCTGCTGAGTAGCCTGGGCGCCGCCATCGGTACCTATGTGGGCGGGTTCCGAATCGCTGGGCGCCTCTTCGGGTGATCCCTCGGGCGGTGACGGATCGAGGCTAGCCTACCGATGCCTCCAGGTGTGCGCGTATCTCTGCCGCCGCCTCCTCTAGGTGCTGGAAGGCGTGATCCCCTCCGTCCCAGATCCGCAGCCGGCCGCAGGGACGGTATAGGGACTCGGCGATGCGGTAGTCGATGGTCTCGTCGCCCCTGTCCAGGAACAGAGTGGTGGGTACCCCCGCGCACGGGTCGCCGATGCGGTACGCGCGGGTCTGATCGATCATCCCGGCATCGATCCGGTAGGTCTCGCCGTTTGCGGTGGTCATCGTCTCGCCAATGTGGGACGGAAACAGGTCCCAGGGGGCGAGTGCCGGGTTGATCAGATAGAGGTGGGAAAAGGCGAAGCGCCGGGCGAGCCATTGGCCGTAGAACCCGCCCATGGAGCTGCCGACCACGGCCGGACGCACTGCGCCCAGGTCGGCGAAGAAGCCACTCAGACGCTCGACCGCATGGTGCGGGCGATGCGCCGGGTAGTCCGGGGCCAAGACCGGATACGGGGCGAGTAGCGCGCGCAAGCGGACGGCCTTGTCGGACTGTCCGGAGCTGTTGAGTCCGTGGAGATAGATCAGCATGGTGCTCAGGAGATTCTCCTCCACGGGAAAACGATGGCGGCTGTCCGCGGTGGCCCTGAATCGCCGCTTGCGTCGCACCTCGATGCCGGCCTCCCCGGATCGCGCGCGTTTCGTTACCGGCTTCGCCGCCCCGCCACCCGCAGCCGCAGGGCATTCAAGCGGATGAAGCCGGTCGCGTCCCCCTGGTTGTAGGCCCCGGCGTCCTCCTCGAAGGTGGCGATAGAGGCATCGAACAGGCTATCGGTCTCCGAGCGGCGGCCGACCACCATGACGTTGCCTTTATAGAGCTTGAGCCGGACCTCGCCGTTGACCCGGACCTGGGTCTGGTCGATGGCCGCCTGCATCATCAGGCGCTCGGGGCTGTACCAGAACCCGTTGTACACCAGGCTCGCGTAGCGGGGCATCAGCTCGTCTTTGAGGTGCGCCGCCTCCCGGTCCAGGGTCAGCGACTCGATCGCCCGGTGGGCCTTGAGCAGGATGGTGCCGCCTGGGGTCTCGTAGGCGCCCCGGGACTTCATGCCCACGAAGCGATTCTCCACGATGTCGTCGCGGCCGATGCCGTTGGCCCCTCCGATGCGGTTCAGCTCGGCCAGCAGCTCGGCCGGGCTCAGGTCTCGCCCATTGACGCCCACGCAGTCGCCCTTGGCAAAGGTCAGGGTGATCTCGGTCGGCTCATTCGGGGCGTCCTCGGGGGCGACGGTCCAGCGCCACATGGACTTACCGGGCTCGACCCAGGGATCTTCGAGGTCGTAGCCCTCGTAGGAGATGTGGAGCAGGTTGGCGTCCATAGAATAAGGCGACTTGGTGCCGTCGCGCTTCATCTCGACCGGGATGCCGTGGGTCTCGGCATAGGCCAGGAGCTTCTCGCGCGAGAGCAGATCCCACTCGCGCCAGGGGGCAACGATACGGATGTCGGGCTTGAGGGCGTAAGCGGTCAGCTCGAAGCGGACCTGATCGTTACCCTTGCCGGTGGCCCCGTGGGAAATGGCGTCCGCCCCGGTCTCGATGGCGATCTCCACCAGACGCTTGGCGATCAGGGGCCGGGCAATCGAGGTGCCGAGCTTGTACTCGCCCTCGTAGAGGGCGTTGGCGCGCAGCATGGGGAAGACGAAGTCCCGCACGAATTCTTCGCGCAGATCGTCGATATAGATCTCCCTGACCCCCGCGGCCGTCGCCTTGGCCCGGGCCGGCTCGAGCTCCTCCCCTTGACCGATATCGGCGGTGAAGGTCACCACCTCGCAGCCGTAGTTTTCCTGAAGCCACCGGAGGATCACCGAGGTGTCGAGCCCGCCCGAGTAGGCCAGAACCACCTTGCCGATCTTGCCTCTTGCCATCTGTCTTGCTCCCGAACGACGGAAAAACCGCCAGTATAGACCGGCGTCGGGGGCTCTGGCAGGACATCGAGCGGACGCTTCAGTCCTTAAGAAATCCACCCACACCGGCCGCAAAGGCGTCGGGCTGGTCCGCATAGACCCAGTGCCCGGCTTGCGGGATGGAGCGCAAACGGGCGAGCGGAAAGAGCTCGCGGATACGCGGCAGTCCCTCGCCGGTCACATAGCCCGAACGACCGCCATAGACGAAGAGGACGGGGCCGGGGAAGGTCCGGCCGCCGCTGTTCGGAAAGCCGAGGATGGCATCCATGGAGCGGGCGAGCGCCGGCAGATTGACCCGCCAGCGCCACCGGCCGTATGCGTCGCTCGCCGGGTCCCGTTCCCGGACCAGGTTCTGCAGCAGATAGCCGCGTACCGCCGCGGACGGGATCTGCGGGGCGAGCCAGGCATCGGCATCCCGGCGGTCGCGGATCTCGGACAGGGGCAGCCTGGCCAGGTTGTCCACCAGGATGCCGTGTCGGGAGGGATAGGTCACGGGGGCCATGTCGGCCACCACCAGCGAGCCCACCCGATCCGGAGTGCCCAGGGCGAGCCACATGGCCGCCTTGCCTCCCATGCTGTGTCCCGCCAGGTGCGCCCGCGCGATCGCCAGGCGGTCGAGCAGCGCCACCAAGTCCGCGGCCATAGACGGATAGTCCATCCGCTCATCCCAGGGCGAGTCCCCGTGATTGCGCAGATCCGGCACCAGCACCCGGCGCTCGAGGGCCAGGCGCCTGGCGATGCCGTGCCAGTTGGCCGAGGACCCGAAGAGCCCGTGCACCAGGACCAGGGGCAGGCGTCCCACCCCGGGTTTCCCGTATTCCCGGAGGCTGAGATCCACGGGCGGGGTCATGGCCCGGTCCGGGACTGAGCGAGACGAGCGCGGCAGAGAATCTTCACCACATCTTCACCCGACCTAAACAGCTTTGAAACAAGGCTTTGGGAGCATAAACCCAGGGCGCCGGGCCCTAAGGATCCCACGCCCGCGCCTGCCAGGGCTCGACCCCATCCAGGCGGCCGGTCGGCCCCAGCCTCCGGGCAATCGTCAACGGCCCGAGGGCCGCCAGTCGTACGAGCCTCACGCCAGTCGCTAAGGGCTCCCCACAGGGTAACGCCATGTCCGAGGTCAGACGCATGCAACCCCTGAAATACCGCAGCATCTTCATCTCCGATGTCCATCTCGGGCTGCGCGGTTGCCAGGCAGAGTTTTTGCTGGATTTTCTGCAATCCACCCACTGCCGCGAGCTCTTTCTCGTCGGCGACATCGTGGACCTATGGGCGATGCGGGGCGGGTTCTATTGGCCCGATACCCATAACGCGGTTGTGGCAGAGCTGTTGGAGAAAGGGCGCCGGGGCACTCGGGTTGTCTACGTGCCGGGCAACCACGACGACCTCTTCCGCACCCATCTGGGCGCCGATTTCGGCCATGTGGAGGTGCGCGACGAGCTGATCCACGAAACCGCGGACGGCCGCCGCTTCCTGGTGCTGCACGGTGACCGATTCGATGCGGTGGTGCAGCACGGAGTATGGCTGGCCAAGCTGGGTGCGCGAGCTTATGACCAGTTGCTGGCACTGAACGGGTATCTCAACCGCTTGCGCCGCAGGCTCGGGCGGCCCTACTGGTCGTTGGCGGGCTACCTCAAGCACCGGGTGAAGGGCGCGGTCAACTACATCGGGAGCTTCGAGCAGACGGTGGCCGCGGAGGCCCGCCGTCGCGGAGTCGACGGCCTGATCTGCGGCCACATCCACCACGCAGAGGCCCGGGAGGTGGAAGGCGTCCTCTACTGCAATTGCGGAGACTGGGTCGAGAGCTGCACCGCGCTCGTCGAGCACCACGACGGCCGCTTGGAGCTCCTGCGCTGGACCGACGCCCTACCGGAGACCCTGGCCGACACGATCCCCGCCTTCGCCTTGGCCGAGGCAGGCTGACCGGGGACCGATCCCCGGGGGGCGATCCGCCAGCCGCGTCCCTGTTGCCCCCAAATCCTGACGGTCTCGCGCCAAACAGCCAAGGTGCACGGCGGATTACGCGGCTGATCGGCGGGCCTCTGTCACTGCCAGAGGCGAAACCCCTTGGTATCGCGCGGAGGCAACCTGGCGCCTTCGCGGCTCGGCGTTGAAACGCCTCGTTCGGGGCTCAGATCGGCCCTTCCCCAATCAGCGCCCGATACAGTCCCCAGTCGAAGTGCGGTCCTGGGTCGGTCTTGCGCCCAGGGGCGATGTCGCTGTGCCCGGCGATGCGCTTGGGGACGATGCCGGGATAGCGGGCCATGACGCCCCGGGTCGCCCGGGCCAGCGCCACGTACTGGGCCGGTTCGAAGGGGATGTGGTCCGCCCCCTCCAGCTCGATGCCGATGGAGAAATCGTTGCAGCGCTCGCGGCCGTCGAACTGGGAGCGCCCAGCGTGCCAGGCCCGTTGACCCAGGGGTACGTATTGGATCAGGGAGCCGTCGCGCCGGATCAGCAGATGGGTGGAAACGGGTCCCGCGGCGCACGCGATCTCGAAATAGGGGTGTGCGGCAGGGTCGAGCCGGCCAAGAAACAGGTCGTCGATCCAAGCCCCGCCCAGCTCTCCGGGGGGCAGGCTGATGTTGTGGATGACCAGGAGGTCGATTTGTGTCCCCTCCGGACGGGGATCGCAGTGGGGCGAGGGCCGGCGCATGGCGGAGCCTAGCCACCCGTCCCGGTCGATCGTGTCCTGGGCCGCGGACGGGGTCCGCTGCGGGTCTTCGGTGTCGATCGGCATCTTCGTTCCCGCGGTCAGAGAAGCGGCACCATGCCCTTGATGACCAGGTCCGTCATGCTGACGATGCCGATCACCTCCCCGTTCTCCACAACCGGGGCGCGGGTGAGCTCGAAGCGCGTGAACAGCCGGGCACAATAGCGGATATCCATGTCCGGGGACACGGAGATTACGGGCTTCGCCATGATCTCGTAGACGTTGACCCGATTCGGCGCCCGGTCCGGCGCCAGCACGCGACGGGCAATGTCGGAGATCAGCACCATGCCGATCTCGTCGTCGGGGTGGCGCTTTTTCACGATCAGGGTCTTGTTCTCCACGTGGCGCATGGTCTCCAGGGCGAAGGCCACGGTGGCCATGCCGTCGACCACGTCGAACTGCGTCTTCATGACCTCGCGCACGCGCACCATGGGTTTATCCCGCAGGGTCATATCTTCTTCTCCACGCTATCGGCAAGCTTGCGGATCTGATGGCTGATGCCGACCGCATCCTCCACGTCGATCTGAATGGCGATGCCGATACCGGGCCGCTCGTCGAAGCGGCCCACCCGGGCGATCGTCTCCAGGATCGAACGGCATAGGTGCTCCTCCACCAGCATCAGAACGATGTCCCTTTGAGACTCCAGGGTGAGCCCGAAGAAGGTGCGAGACTGCTCCGCACCCTCCCCGCGCGCCTGACTGATGACGGTGGAGCCCGTGGCGCCGGCGTCGCGTGCAGCCTTGAGGACCGGCTCGGTCTCGCTGCTTTCCAAGAAGGTGACGATGAGCTTGAAGTGCATGACTCAGTCTCCGAGGGGAAGGGCGCGCCGGCGGGCGCGCCGTGTGATCCAGTCTGTCAATTGGGCGTAGCCCATGACGGTCATGATCGGGAACAGGCTGGCGAAGGCGATGAGTCCAAACCCATCGAGGATCGGGCTGCGTCCGGGGATTTGGCTCGACAACCCCAGCCCCAGGGCGGTCACCAGCGGCACAGTGACGGTCGAGGTGGTCACCCCGCCGGAATCGTAGGCCAAGGGGACAATGGCGCGGGGTGCCCGCCAGGTCTGGATCAGGACCAGCACGTAGCCGACGATGATGTAGTAATGCAGGGGCGTCCCCGTGACGATGCGAAAAGACCCGACCGTAATCCCGATCGCCACCCCGATGGCAACGGCGATGCGCAGCCCCCAGACCCCGACCGTCCCACCGGACACCTGGTTGGCCTTGATGGCGACCGCGATCAGCGACGGCTCCGCCACAGTGGTCGCGAACCCAATGGCAAAGGCGAACACGTAGACCCAACCGTAAGCGCGCCAGTCCTGGCGGGCATCCAGGTCGGCGCTGGCCAGTCCCAGAAACTCCGGTGCGGTGAGCTGCGCGGCCATGAGCTTGCCGAGTGGGAACAGGGCGCGCTCCAGCCCCTCCAGGAAAAAGGCGAGTCCGAGCAGCACGAAGACGCCGCCGAGCAGCAGCCGACGCAGGTTGGGCAATGGCCGGCGCAGCACCAGCGCCTGGAAGCCGACCAGGATGGCGACGATCGGCAGCGCGTCGTCCAGAGTGGCAAGAAAGGTTGTCCAGAGCGACAGGAGCTGATCGGTCATCGTCCGTTCCGGCGTTCCGAAGGGGATCCGGGCGTCAGGCAAGTATCCCGTAGCCCATAACGAAGATCATGGGCGTCAGGGAGGCAAAGGCGATCAGGCCGAACCCGTCGATCAGAGGGTTGCGGCCTTCGATACTGGAGGCGAGACCCACCCCGAGGGCAGCGACCAGGGGGACCGTGATCGTGGAGGTGGTGACGCCCCCGGAATCGTAGGCGATGCCGACGATCTCGCGGGGGGCGAAGGCAGTCATGATGACCACGCCGATGTAGCCGCCGATGATGAGATATTGGATCGGCCAGCCGCGCAAGATCCGGAAGACCCCCACGACCAGGGCGAAGCCGACCGACAGCGCCACCGTGTAGCGCAGACCAAAGGCATAGTCGACCTGAGCGGACTCCTCGGCAGGGATAGCCCCGCTACCCGCCGCGGCCTTCGCCGCTTCCTGGGTCACCGCGATCAAGGCGGGCTCCGCCACCGTGGTGCCGAAACCCAGGGCGAAGGCGAAGATCAGGAGCCATAGCAGGCTGCCCTTACGTGCGAAGTCCCAGGCCATGCGCTCGCCCAGAGGAAATAGTCCGATCTTGAGACCCTGGACGAATAGGGTGAGGCCCACCAGCACCAGCAGCGCACCCCACAGAAGTCCCGCGAGATCCGGCAGAGGTTGGCCCAGAACCGCGAGCTGAAAGACGGCGACGACCGTGACGATGGGCATCAAGTCTTTGGCACTCTCTGCCAGCGCGTGCACCATTTGCTTCCCCATGAGCTTAAACATGCCGTAGGCCCAGCTCCAGCTTTCTAAGAGTTAGGAGGTTGTCAGGGGGTTGCCTAGCTCTGGCTCCAGTGCCAGACTTGCATTCGGCTCACCTCCGCCGGGGTTTTGCCGGCTGCGGAAACCTCTGTTGTTCCCTGACTTTCTTCTGCGGACGGCTCCATCGGGGCGGAGACCGGCAGTTTTTTGGCGCGTCATTTACGGTACAGCCCAGGAGTAAGCCCATACTCCAGGGACGGCGGGGTAAGCGCGGGTCCGCCGCCTCGAAGTCGCACCATTCGGTCCAAATGCGAGAACCAGTCGAGAAGCAGCTTGAACCAAGAACCACCCAACGAACGCAGCGCTCTTCCCGCGGTACTCGCAGGCCGTTATCTTGCCGAGTGCGGCGGTCTCCTCAACGAGGTTTTGCCCTCCTTGCTCGATCGCATGCTCGCCCGACTGGACGACGCGCTATACGACCTTGCCGACAAGTCCGCGAGCACCCGACTGTATACGATTTACTTCGACTCCATGCGGATCATCCGCACGCACAGCCGCGCGATCCAGACCCAATTTTTACTTCGGCTCCGCCAGATTGCGGAGTCCTCTGCCGCAGACCTGCTGGAGCGCGATCCGCCGCGAGACCGCCCGCCATCCAGTGAAGACCTCCCCCGGATGCCGGACACGGAGCTAGAGGAGACCCTCGCCATCGACAATCTGGTCTCTAAGGCGGAGTCCAGATTCCGGATCGAGCTCCTCGAGATGAACGCCCATCTGGCCCGTCTGCTCGGCCGACCCCAGCTCGACATTCGATCGAATCCCTACCACCCAGCTACAGTCTGCCACGCATTGCGCACCGCTCTGAACGGCATTCCTGGGCTGGAGACCCCGATCAAGCTGGTCATCTACAAAACCTTCGACAAGCAGGTGATGGATCGGCTCGGGGACTGCTACGGACGTTGCGTTGACCTGGCCGCGGCCGGCGGGCACCTCCGCGGGACCGGGCTTGCCCATCTCGACCGCGGCGCTGCG
>JBGSOR010000115.1:0-2837 GCA_041738985.1 Chromatiaceae bacterium
CGGACAGTAATCGGAGCGAAGCGACGCTGTGAAGCGGTGATAGAGGGGTGTCCGGATAGAGTCAAGGTTTCACCCCCTGTTTCCCTCCTGTTATTCGGAGCCCTCTTGGGCGACGGGGCTTGGCGCCCTGCGCCGTTGCTCCGGGCAGGCAGGCGAGCGGCGGCGAGGGCTTTCGAGCCCTCGCTCGCCTCGCCGCCGGTCGCCACGCGTAACGGACTCGCCCTGCCTGCCCGGAGAGGCGCGCCCCGGGCGTGAGGACTACGGGAGTTTGTCCGCAGGGGTTTTGGGATCGCGCAGCGATCGTCCCCCCAACTCCAGCCGGTAGGCGTTGTGGACCAACCGGTCGAGGATGGCGTCAGCGACGGTGGGATCGGCGATCACCTCGTGCCACTGGGCCACCGGGAACTGGCTGGTGATGAGCGTGGCTCCGCGGCCCTGGCGATCATCCAGGATCTCCAGGAGCTGACGGTAGAGTTTACCCGAGACACTGGCGATGCCCAGGTCGTCGATGAGCAGCAGCGAGGCCCGGGCCAGGCGCTTGAGCAAGGCGAGCAAGCTCCCGTCGGCCTGGGCGGTTTCCAGGGCCCTGAAGAGCTTCGGCGCGTAGTAGTAGAGGATCCGGTGTCCGTCACGGCAGGCTTGATGCCCGAGGGCGCACGCGACCCAGGTCTTGCCGGTCCCGGTCGGTCCGGTAATCAAACAGTTGCGATGGTCCTGGACCCACCGCGAAGCGCGCAACTGATCGATCTGCGCTCGCTTGAGGCCTCGCGAGGGTCGGTAGTCCAGATCTTCCAGGGTGGCGCTGCCGATCTTGAGCTGCGCGGTTTTCAGGCGCAGGACCAGGCCCCGATTCTCCTTCCACAGCCACTGTCGCTCCACCAGCAGAGCCAGCCGGTCCTCAAACTCCAGCCGCACGATGTCCTGCTGCCGGCGCTGTTCTTCCAGGGCTTGAGCCATCCCTTCCAGGCGCAGGGCGTGAAGCTTGTCCAACGTTTGCGTGTAAAGCATAAGCCGGTTCAGTTGTAGTAGGGGCTGCCGCGCAGGTTCTCATGGCTGGGGCTGGGCAAGGGCAGCTCCGGTTCCAGCGGCTGG
Source organism: Chromatiaceae bacterium (assembly GCA_041738985.1). Lineage (GTDB taxonomy): Bacteria > Pseudomonadota > Gammaproteobacteria > Chromatiales > Chromatiaceae > Thiodictyon. The sequence goes on from JBGSOR010000115.1 coordinate 1,093, forward strand.
GCCTCCAGCTTGCTCTTCAGGATGGAGTGGATGCTGGCGTAGGAGCAGGTCCCGAAGTGCAGGGCTCGGCGGCAGGCCGCTTCCAACCGAACGCTTCCCACCGCTTTGCCCAGACGAATGATCCCCAGGCAGGAGCGAAAGCCCATCTCCGGGTGCGGTCGGTCCCGCAGGATGCTCTCCACGGCCTTGGCGCACCCCGGACCGATGGTCCCGGCCCATTCCACCATCCGGCCGGGAGTCCATTGGAGGTACTTCTGATGGGACTTGGGCCGGTGCTCCTCCAGCGTGGTGTAGCGGCCCGGCTGGTCGCTGCGCGGGTGCGCCGCAACACGCTTGCCCGCCTTGAACAGCTCGACCGTTGTCTCCGTGAGCCGCACGTCGACCTGCTGATGGATCAAGGTGTAGGGCACGCTGTAGAAGTGGTGGGCGACGACCACGTGGTAATCGATGTTGACCTTGGCCGCGGACCACAACGCCAACTCGAACGGGTGGGCCGGCAGCGGCAGCAACTTGGCCTTCTCGCTCTCTTCAAACCAGGTGTTGCGCGTGCCCCCAAGCTTCTGGAAGGGCTTGTCGTTGAGCTGGGCCACCAGCAGGGCGATGGCCTGGTTGAGTTGGACGACACAAAAGAAGCGCTGATCCCGCAGCACCGCCAGGATGTCCCGTTCGGCGATCAAAACGCCCGCCTCGACCTTGGCCTTGTCCCGGGGCTTCTTCGGCCGGGCCGGAAGCACGACGGTGCCGTAATGGGCGGCCATCTCCTGGTAGGTGCGATGCAGGATCGGCTCGTAGCGGCAGGGCTGGGTCACCCCGGTCTTGGTGTTGTCCGGAACAGTCGCCCGGGCCACCCCGTGGAAAAAGGCGTAGGCGTGACAGTGCGCGCCCACCCAAGACGCCAGTTGCTGGTTGGGGAAGGCTTCCGCGAAGATCTTGTTGCTGAAGCCCAACACCGCCACGAACACCTGCGCGGCACTCTCCGTGCCGTCGGCATGGTAGATCGGCACCGTCTGCCCAGCCCAATCAACAAACATCTTCTCCCCCGGCAGATGCACCTGCCGCAGGACCGGACAGAGCGTGCCCGCCCAAGCTTGGTAGAGATCACAGAAGCGGCTGTACCCGTAACCTTCGGGATAGATCTGGCGGTACTCCCGCCAGAGCAGCAGGAGCGTGACCCCCTTGCGACGCAGCTCCTGGTGGACGCTCGCCCAGTCGGGCACGGGTTGCGTGGGCGACGGCGCGGGACCCGTGCCGCCGAAGAGCCGCCGGACCAACTCCTCCTCCGTCATGCCTTCGGGTAAGGGCCACCCCAAGGAGGCCGCCTCGGCTCGCTGCAGGTAATCGCCCACCGTGCTGAGGGCCATCGCGCAGCTGCGGGCAATGTCCCGCAGCGGCAGTTGATTCTGATGTTTAAGTCGCAGGACTTCTTGGATCTGACGCATAGGTAACTTCTTTCGTGCCATGGGGGTTCCTTCTCCCGATCCCTCCGGTTCCACAGAACCCGTCAGATCGAGTCCGGCACCCTGGCCTCTTTACGAGCGTCACTCCACTCCTTGAAACCGGTTTCCCCGGCGCAGTTCGGATACCGTTCCAATCCCATCCGGACACCCTTCCGGCCCAAATCGGACACCGTTCCGAAACCACTCGGACACCATTCCGATGGCGCCTCAATTCCGTCCGCTTCCAATCGGAACCTTGTCCGCTTTCAATCGGAACACTGTCCGGCACGGATCGGAACCCTGTCCGGT
>JBGSOR010000123.1:0-3485 GCA_041738985.1 Chromatiaceae bacterium
GACCTATCCGCTGCCCCTGGAGACCCTGCGCGCCTTCGCCGAGAGCGTCGAGCGCCTGCTCGTGCTGGAAGAAGGCGACCCCGTCCTGGTCGAGTCCCTGCGCGCCGCCGGCATTCCCTGCGAGGGCAAACCCGAGTCCTACCGCTTCGGCGAGCTCGACGTCGCGCGCGTGCGCCGCATCCTCGCGGGCGACGTAAGCCCCGAGCCCGTGCCGCCCAAGGGCAAACCCCCCGAGCTCTGCCAAGGCTGCTCCCACCGCACCGTCTTCGAGACCCTGCGCGATCTCGGCTGCATCGTCGCCGGCGACATCGGCTGCTACACCTTAGGCGTCCTGCCCCCCTTCTCCGCCATGGACACCTGCGTGTGCATGGGTGCGAGCATCGGCGTGGGACTGGGCCTGCGCCACGTGCTCCCCGAGGAGCAGGCGCGGCGCGTCGTCTCCGTCATCGGCGACTCCACCTTCGTGCACTCCGGACTTACCGGCCTCGCCGAGCTGGTCTACAACCCCCCGCCGAGCGGCCATGTCGTCTTGATCCTGGATAACGGCACCACCGCCATGACCGGCCAGCAAGAGCACCCCGGCACCGGGCGCACCCTCGGCCACGCCCCCACCGGCAAGATCCGCTTCGAAGACCTCGCCCGCGCCATGGGCGTACAGAACGTCCACGTCATCCACAGCGAAGACGGCACCCTCCCGGGCCTCCTGACCGAGCTCCTGGCCCGCCCCGAGACCGCGCTCATCGTCGCGCGCCAGCCCTGCGTGCTCGCCGCCCCCAAGATCCGCTTCTACGAGCAAGCCGCCGCCGAGCGCCGCGACGCCTGCCCGTCCGCCGTCGTCGACGACTGAGCTACCCATGAACGTCACCAACATCGTCATCGCCGGACTCGGCGGCCAAGGGGTCTTAAAGGCCTCCGACATCCTCGCCGACGCCGCCTTTCGCGCCGGCTACGACGTCAAAAAAAGCGAGCTCCACGGCATGAGCCAACGCGGCGGCTCGGTCGCCAGCGACGTGCGCTTCGGCGACCGCGTGTGGAGCCCCATGGTCCCCGCCGGCGAGGCCGACGCCTTAGTCGTCATCGAAGACAGCCAGATCGCCATCAACCGCGCCGTCCTCAAACCCGCGGGGCGCATCATCGGCCCCGACGGCCTGCCCGCGGGCGCGCTCAAGACCAAAAAGAGCCTCAACGTCGCCCTCCTGGGCGCGCTCTCGGCGCACCTGGAGATCCCCCAAGAACACTGGCTCGCCGCCCTGCACGCCAACCTCGCGCCCAAGCTGCACGCGCTCAACGACCGGGCCTTCGCCCTCGGGCGCGCGGCGGCCGCAGACTAAATCCGACGAGGGCAACCCCATGCAGACCGAGCTGTGGAACGACGCCGCCGGGGGCTTCCACCCCGTGAGTGCCCCCGACTTCCTGCCCGCGGCGCGGCTCCAAGAAGTCCAGTTAAGGCGCCTGCGCGCCGTGGTCGAGCGCGCCTACGCCAACGTGCCCCTGTTCCGGGAGCGCCTGGCGGAGCGCGACCTCACCCCCGCGGCCATCGAGAACCTCTCCGACATCGCCCGGCTGCCCTTCACCGTCAAGACCGATCTGCGCGACACCTACCCCTACGGACTCTTCGCCAGCCCCCTGGGCGACATCGTGCGCCTGCACGCCTCCTCCGGCACCACCGGCAAACCCATCGTGGTCGCCTACACCCGCGAGGACGTGGCGGTCTGGGGCGAGGTCATGGCGCGCACCTTCGCCGCCTGCGGGCTGCACCGCGGCGATATCCTGCAGAACGCCTTCGGCTACGGACTCTTCACCGGGGGACTCGGGGCCCACTACGGGGCCGAGGCCCTGGGGGCCACCGTGGTGCCCGTCTCCGGGGGCAACACCGACCGCCAGATCATGCTCCTGCGCGACTTCGCGGTGACGGCGCTCTGCTGCACCCCGAGCTACTTCGTGCATCTCATCGAGCGCGCCCGGGAGCTGGGGGTGGACCTCAAGGCGCTACCCCTGAGAGTCGGCGTGTTCGGCGCCGAGCCCTGGTCGGACGCCATGCGCACCCACATCGAGGCGAACGCCGGGGTGCATGCCTACGACATCTACGGACTCTCCGAGATCATCGGCCCCGGGGTGGCCTCCGAGTGCGCGGCCCAAGCGGGGCTGCATGTCTTCGAGGACCACTTCTACCCCGAGATCGTCGACCCCGAGACCGGCGACCCCTTACCCGACGGGGAAGAGGGCGAGCTGGTGCTGACGACGCTCAGCAAAAAAGCCATGCCGATGATCCGCTACCGCACCCGCGACATCACCCGCCTCGTCCCCGAGCCCTGCGCCTGCGGGCGGACGCTGCGGCGCATCCGGCGCATCGGGCGGCGCTCCGACGACATGATCATCATCCGCGGGGTTAACGTCTTCCCCTCCCAGGTGGAGGCCGCGCTGCTCGCGGTGGAGGGGACGCTGCCGCACTATCGGATCGAGCTCACCCGCCGTCACGGCCTGGACCAAATGGCCGTCGACGTGGAGGTGACCGCGGAGGTCTTCAGCGACCGCATCGGCGCGCTCGAAGCCGTGCGCGCGCGCCTCGCCCAGGCGATCGAGCGCATCTGCGGCATCCGCGTGGAGCTGCGCCTGGTCGAGCCCCATACGCTCGAGCGCAGCGAAGGCAAGGCCAAGCGTGTGCTCGACCGGCGCGCGCTTTGACCCGCCACCACCCCCCGTACCCGGGAGCGCCCCATGAAGCTGCACCAGTTGTCCCTGTTCCTCGAAAACCGTCCCGGGCGCCTCGGCGCCCCCTTAGAGGCGATCGCCGCCGCCGGCATCAATCTGCTCACCCTCTCGCTCGCCGACACCGCCCAGTTCGGCATCCTGCGCCTGATCGTCAAGGACTGGGCGCGCGCCCGCCAAGTCCTGGAGCAGGCCGGGTGGGTGGTCAATGTGACGGAGGTGGTGGCGGTGGATGTCCTCGACCAGCCGGGCGGTTTGGTGGAGGTGCTGAAGGCATCCGAGGGGGCGGGGCTTAACGTCGAATATCTCTACGCCATCTCCCTGCGCCACGACGACCGGGCGGTGCTGATCTTCCGCTTCGAGGACCCGGAGCAGGCGATCGCCGCCCTGAAGGAAGCGGGTCTCCATGTGCTCGACAGCGAGGAGCTGTTCGGGCTGGATGAGGCGGGGGACTGATCGGCGGTCCGGCACCGCCCCGTCGCTCCGGCGCGACATCGCATCTGAGACCGAATCGGAGTTGAGCCCGGTCTCGGTAGCGCCCTGACTCGGAGTCAGGCGCCGGACCTGCCGTCCTCAAGCTCTGCCAGCTCCTGCGGCACCGGCTCAAGCTCCCAGGAAATGGGATCCGGGCTGAAGAAGGCCATCTCCAACCGTGTGATGCGATCGCGCAGGGGCTGCGGACAGCGCTGGGCGAGGCGTGCCAGGTTCCCTGGCGGGTCGCCAGGCCAACGCAGCCGCGCCCAGGCGAGCAGTGAGTCACGGGCGGCCCCGAGATC
>JBGSOR010000131.1:0-4333 GCA_041738985.1 Chromatiaceae bacterium
CCGGAGGCAGCGCGCCACCGGGTCGGGGATCGGCTCGCGGCTATGCTCGTCCAGGAGGCGCAAGACTGCGCCCAAGGGCCGCCCCCGCGCGGCGCCCGTGCTCCATCCCGTGAGCGACTCCGCGACCGGATTCATGAAATCGACGCGGGCCGAGGCGTCGGTGGCGATCACCCCGTCGCCGATGGATTGCAGCGTGACCTGGGCACGCTCCTCCGACTCGAACAGCCGCTCCTCGGCCTCCTTGCGCTCGGTAATGTCCTGAATCGTGCCGAACATGGCGACCGGGGTCCCCGATCGGTCCAGCTCAAGCTCGCCAAGGCCGTGTACCCAACGCACCGCGCCGTCGCACACGCGAACGATCCGATACTCCCGGGCGAAGGGACACCCCACCGCCAGCACATCCCGCTTCAGGTACTGGCGCATCTCCTCGCGCTGCTCGGGGTGGACGATGGCGAGCCAGCCGTCCACGTCCTTGGCATATCGGCCATCGATTCCGAAGATCTCGTCCAACAGCGGAGAGCTGACCCATTGCCCGGTCGCCGCCTCGAAACGATAGGACCCCAGACGGGCAACCTCCTGGGACTTGCGCAGGAGCCGCTCGCTCTCGGAGAGGGCCTGCTCCACCCGCCGCCGCTCGGTGATGTCGCGCACCACCGCCACCGCTTGGGACTCCTGGAACGGCACCACGCGTGCCTCGAAGATCTTGGCTCCCGAGGGCACGGCGAGCGGATATTCGAGGCTTGTCGGGGAGCGGGTCGCGATGGCCTGTTGAATGATTCGAAGCAGGTCGCCCCCGACCGGCGGCGGCAGGACCCGGTCGACACGACTTCCCACCAGCGCGCTGGGCGCCGCGTAGAGGTCCGCGCTGGGGCCGGCCATACAGTCCAGGAAGGTTCCGTCCTGCGCCATGCGAAAGAACAGATCCGGTAAGGCCTGGAAGACCGCCGCCAGCTCCTCGGTGGCCTGGCGCAGGGCATCTTCGGCGCGCTTGCGCTCGGTGAAATCGACGCCGATCGATTGGAACTCGGTGGCCGTACCCGACTCGTCGAAGAGGGCCAAGTCATGCCATAGGTGCCAGCGCACCTCCCCATCGGCGCGTCGGATCTGGTGCTCGTATTGGCGGCCCGGCGAGTCGGGCGTGAGTGCGGCGATATTGTCACGAACAGTCGACTGCTCCTCGGCGGAGAGGAAATCGATAAACCGCTGCCCGATCAGCGCCTGGGGCTCACGGCCGAAGAATCGGGCATAGGCGGTGTTCACGAAGGTCAGGGTGGTATCCGGAAGAAAGCCGCAGATGAGGTCCGGCTGACTCTCGACCAAGCGGCGGTGCCACGCCGCGCTCTGGCCCGGAACGGTCTCGATCGAAGCGAGCTTAGGCTTCCGCCCCAGCGCCTCGCCCTCCGCTCGCGCGCGAGGCTGCGCTTGCTCGGCCTGCGACGACGCGGATCGTGCGTCGTCTACCGATTGACCCACCGCTCGGTCCGGCATGACTCGTCTCCTGTCCCTGCGGCATTGCGACCGGCGCATTTTACATAGCCTGCCGAGGGCTTTTCGATAACTAACCCAAGCGCTTCTGCGGCATGTACGGCGCTTGGGACCGTCGCCGAGCGGCAGTTCAGCCCGCACCGCCCCTCTGCGACCGGCCAACTTGTTCCTGACCCCTTTGCGGTCCCCGGACCTTTCCGGGATCATGGCGAGTCGATCCATCGGCCAGGGTGCGGGGGGAGCTCCGCCGCCCCAGGGTGCGTCCCTCCAGGTATCCCCATGAAGATTCTGAGGCACCAGATCCAGCTTGCCACGACGGACCCGATCCAGGTCGTCGACATCACTCGAGAGGTCCGGGACTGGGTCTCGGGAAGCGGCATCCGGGACGGACTGCTGACGCTGATATCGCCCCACACCACGGCCCGGGTGAATCTCAACGAGCGGGAGGCCCAGCTCCAGCGGGACATGGTGACCTTCCTCAAGCGCCTGGTGCCGCGGGACGGAGACTATCTGCACAACCTGGCCCCGGTGGACGACCGGGACAATGCCCACTCGCATCTGCTGGGTCTCTTTATGAACGCCTCGGAGACGGTCCCGGTGGCCGGGGGGGAGCTGGTTATGGGCGGCTGGCAGTCCATCTTTTTCATCGAGCTGGACGGACCCCGGGAGCGCCGGGAGGTCCGGCTCCAGCTCCTGGGGGAGGCGTGATCCGATGACGGCCGACGACATTGCAGGCTTTTTCGCCCGACGCGGTGACCTGGGTCCGGATGACTACCTAGAGCTGGACTTCAACTTCGAATGCGCCGGAGACCCGCGGGAGGCCGCTGCTCATTTGTGCAGCGAGCAGTCCACCGCCCAGTGGCGGCGGGTCGGCGTGGACGAGGACTTCCGACCGCGCTTCGCCGCCAAGGTCCTGGAGCTGGAGTCCGAGCCCCGCCCCTCCGGATTCAGCATCCCGATAGAATGCGCCGCGCGCGGGGCGGTCCACGCCTGCCGCGTCACCATCGCCCACCCCCACGGCAACTTCGGCCCGCGCATCCCCAACCTGCTCTCCGCCGTCTGCGGCGAGGGGGTCTTCTTCTCCCCCGGCATCCCCCTGATCCGGCTCCAGGACATCCGCTTCCCGGATGCCTATCTGGCCGCGTTCGCGGGTCCGCGATTCGGCGTGGCGGGGCTGCGGGAGCGCTTGCAGGCCTTCGACCGGCCCATCTTCTTCGGGGTCATCAAGCCCAACATCGGGCTGCCGGCCGAGCCCTTCGCCGAGCTCGGCTACCAGAGCTGGCTCGGTGGGCTCGACATCGCCAAAGATGACGAGATGCTGGCCGACATCCCCTGGTGTCCGCTCGCCGAGCGCTCCGCTGCGCTGGGGGCGGCGCGCCTGCGGGCCGAGCGGGAGACCGGCGTGCCCAAGGTCTATCTGGCCAACATCACGGACGAGGTGGAACGTCTGATCGAGCTCCATGACCTGGCGGTTGCCAACGGGGCCAACGCACTCCTGGTCAACGCCATGCCCGTGGGCCTGAGCGGCGTGCGCATGCTCCGCCGCCACGCGCGGGTCCCGCTCATCGCCCACTTTCCCTTCATCGCCGCCTTCAGCCGGCTGGCCGGCTATGGTATCCACTCCCGGGTCCTGACCCGGCTCCAACGGCTGGCTGGGTTCGACTCGGTCATCATGCCGGGATTCGGCCCGCGCATGATGACCCCGGAGTCCGAGGTCTTGGACTGCGTGCGCGCCTGTCTGGAGCCCATGGGCGCGATCAAGCCTTGCCTCCCGGTGCCCGGCGGGAGCGACTGGGCCGGGACCCTGGAGGGGGTCTATCGCAAGGTCGGCAGCGTCGATTTCGGCTTCGTCCCCGGCCGCGGTGTCTTCGGACACCCCATGGGGCCGGCTGGGGGTGCCGCCAGCGTCCGCCAGGCCTGGGACGCCATCGCCAGGGGTATCCCGATCGCCGAGCATGCCGCTCGGTATCCGGAGCTGCGGGCCGCCTTGGAGACCTTCGGCCGCCGGGACTGAGCGCCTATCGGAGCGCCGACATTCGGTCGGCACACACCGATATCCCAACGCGACCCCAAGGAACGGCGTCGAAGGGCCTCGGCTGGACTCGGCCCGGAGGCAGGACACAAGCCGCCTCGCGGCGGCTGGCCGACAGGATGTCGGCGCTCCACGCCCAGTCTTGCCAGCGGGCGGCCCAAGACCCAGATCGCTTACATGGCCACCAAACCGCCGCGCCCCGCCCGCGGGGCCACGCTCAACCCGGACAGCCGCTATCTCGCCCATCGGCGGGAGGCCGAGGACGACGGCTGGCCGGCGGACGAGCCACTGCCACCGCTCCGCACCCAGGTGGGGATCGACAGCAGCCGCACCATCATCAGCTACAACGATTCCCCGGACATCCCCTTCGACCGCTCCGTCAACCCGTATCGGGGCTGCGAGCACGGCTGCATCTATTGCTATGCCCGGCCGACCCATGCGCGGCTCGGGCTCTCGCCCGGGCTGGATTTCGAGACCCGGCTCTTCCACAAGCCGGACGCGGCGGCCCAGCTGGAGCGGGAGCTGGCCGCCCCGCGGTACCGGCCGGGGACGCTGGTCCTAGGCGCCAACACGGACCCCTACCAGCCCATCGAACGGCCCCTTAGGGTCACCCGCTCGGTGCTGCAGGTGCTGCACGACTGCCGGCACCCGGTCGCCATTACCACCAAGTCCGCGCTGGTCTTGCGGGACCTGGACCTGCTGGCTCCTATGGCCGACCAGAGGCTCGCTGCCGTGTTGGTCTCGGTCACCACCCTGGACGGGGACTGGGCGCGCCGGCTGGAGCCGCGCGCCGCCTCCCCCGAGCGCCGGCTCGAG
>JBGSOR010000073.1:0-8705 GCA_041738985.1 Chromatiaceae bacterium
CCCCCTGGCCGCGGCGCTGGCTGGATCTGCGGCCCCCCTGGCATCGGCCCTGCTGGAGGGATCTGCGCAGTTCGCGGAGGCGACCGAGGTGTTCAAGCTCGCGGGGGCCTCCGCGCCGCTGGTGTCTGGGGTGTCCGCCGATCTGCTTGCGGGTCCTGCCCCGGCGCGTTTTGCCAGCGCGGAGGCATTCGTCGAGGCGGTCATGCCCCACGCGCAGCAGGTGGGGGCGGAGCTTGGCGTGGACCCGAGCCTCCTGGTCGCCCAGGCGGCACTGGAGACCGGCTGGGGCCGGTCCATCATCCGCAACTCGGACGGCAGCAGCAGCCACAATCTGTTTAATATCAAGGCCCATCGCTCCTGGGACGGGCCTGTCGCCTCGGTGCGCACCCGGGAGTATCTGGGCGGCACCGCGAGCATGGTGCGGGCGGAGTTCCGGTCCTACGACTCCTTCCAGGAATCGTTCCGCGATTACGTCGACTTCCTGCGCACCAACCCGCGCTACCGCACGGCCCTGACCCGGACCCAGGACCCCGAGGCATTTGCCCGTTCCCTCCAGGCCGCAGGCTACGCCACGGACCCCTCCTACGCCGACAAGGTCATGCAAATCTACGGCACGGTGCGGCGCACCAGCGCGGCGGTTTGACCGCGCCGGGGACTGAGGTCGCGGCGGCGGGTGCCGGCTGGTCCCCGGCCCCTAAAGTTTTGGCGCATCCGATCGATAGGATAAGGAAGCGGCGCCGCCCTTTGGGGTGCGCCGCTCGCCGCCGACAGGGGCGGAGCGCGAACCTGTCCCCATTCGGGGGGCTGATCGAGAAGCCCGGTGCACGCCCGGGCAGGGGTGAGGCATGGCAATCGGCGCCAACCTATCCGATCTGGGCCTGTCGGGGCTCAGGGCGGCCCAGATCGGGCTGGCCACCACATCGCACAACATCGCCAACGCGGGAACGGCGGGATACAGCCGTCAGCGGGTCGAGCTCGCGACTGCAACGCCCATCCTCGAGGGCGGGAGCTATTTCGGCACAGGGACGCGGCTGGTCGATGTCCGGCGCAGCTACGACCAGCTCCTGACCCGGGAGCTGCTGACCGATACCGCGGCGGCCGCACAGGACCGCGTGCAGCACGGGTTGGCATCTCAGCTCGACGCCCTGTTCAGCGACTCCGCGACGGGTCTCGCCCCCATGCTCCAGGGCTACTTCGACGCGCTGGAGGATGCGGCGGCCGATCCGTCCTCCGGGACCGCCCGGCAGGTCCTGCTGGACCAGGCCGACCAGCTGGCGACGCGCTTCCGCACCCTGGATAGCCGCCTCCAGCAGGCCCGCGCGGACGTCGAGGGGAACGCGCGCACCAGTGTCGACCGGATCAACGCGCTGGCGTCCGGCATCGCCCAGCTCAACCTCGGCATCGTCCAGGCGCAGGGGATGGGCGCAGCGCCCAACGACCTCCTCGACCAGCGCGACGAGCTGGTCCGCCAGCTCGCGGAGCAGGTGGCGGTGACCACCCAGGTCCAGGACGACGGCGCGCTCAATGTCTTTATCGGCAGCGGCCAGACGCTGGTCATGGGCGCGAAGGCATCCCGACTCGCCGTCGTCCGGAGCGATGCGGACCCCGCAGCGACGGGCCTGGTCCTGCTCGGCAGCGGCGGGGGCGGTGTCGAGGTGACGGACCAGATCCGCGGCGGTGCGCTGGGTGCCCAGATCGGCTTCGAGCGGGGCCTGCTGGCCGACGCCGAGCGTCAGCTCGGGCAGATCGCACTGGGTCTAACCGACGCGATGAACGCCCAGCATCGGCTGGGCATGGACCAAAACGGCAAGATCGGCGGCGACCTCTTTACCGCACTTAACGACCCCGCACTCGTGGCCCAGCGTGCCCAGGGACATGGCTCCAACACCGGCGAGGCACGGCTCGAGGTCACGGTGGATTCCCTGACTGCGTTCCGGGACAGCGATTACGTCCTGACCTACGACGGGACCGATTACCGGCTCGTACAGGCGAGCGACAGCCGGGTCGTCGGCATGTTCGCTGATCTTCCGCAGACATTCGCGGACGAGGGGTTCAGCATCGACCTAGCCCAGGGTGCCATGGCGGCCGGGGACAGCTTCACCATCCGTCCGGCGGCCGGGGCGGCGGGGGCGATGCGCATGGTCCTAAGCGATACGGCGTCCCTCGCATTGGCCTCGCCGGTGCGAGGGACGGTGTCGGCCGACAACCTGGGCGACGCGCGGATCGGCTCGGTCTCGGCAACGGGTCTGTCCGGCTTGTCCCTCGCGGACCCCGTGACGCTGACCTATGACGCGGCCTCCGGGGGCTTCCTGGTCGGCTCGCCGCCCGGAGGGACCCTCCCCTATGACCCCGCCGCCGACAGCGGATCCTCGCTAACCCTATCGGTCACGGGGTTTGGCGACCTGGCCTTCTCGATCAGCCGCACCCCGGCGGACGGCGACACCTTCACCATCGAGGCCAACCGCGGTGGGACGGGCGACAACGCCAATGCCCTGTCGCTGTCGGCGCTACAGGATAGCGGGATCCTGCGTCAGGGCACCGCGACCCTGGCGCAGGGATACGAGCGCGCCGTCTCCCTGATCGCCAGCCGCATCAGCGGGCTGGCGCTGGCGGCCGATGCCCAGGAGGCCCTGCTCCAGCGCGCCCAGGCATCGCGCGAGGCCTTGTCCGGGGTCAATCTCGACGAGGAGGCCGCCGCGCTGCTCCAGTACCAGCAGGCCTACGAGGCGTCGGCGCGGGTCATCGCGGTCTCCAACGAGCTGTTCCAGACGCTCCTGGGTGCACTGAGAGGCTGAGCCATGCGCGTATCCACCCAACAGATGCACCAGCGTGCCGTCGAGCTGATGCTCGAGCAGCAGACCCGGGTCGCCAAGACCCAGCAGCAGCTGGCGAGCGGTAAGCGATTCGAGACCGCCTCGGAGGACCCCGTTGCTGCAGTCAAGGCCATGAGCCTCGAGCGTGAGATCGCAGTCACCAAGCAGTACCAGGCGAACGCCGATTCCGTCCGTGACCGCCAGGAGGCGGAGGAGGCCGCGTTGACCGGCGTAACCGATCTGCTCCATCGGGTCCGGGAGCTGATGGTCCAGGCCAACAACGACACCTTGAGCGACACCGACCGCCAGTCCCTGGCCCTGGCCCTCGATCAGGGCGTCGAAGAGCTGCTCGGCCTCGCCAACGCCCGCGATGGCAGCGGGGAGTACCTCTTCTCCGGGTTCCAGGGCGGGACCCGGCCCTTCTCCCGCGACGGGGAGGGCCAGTTCGCCTATGAGGGGGATCAGGGCCAGCGGATGCTCGGGATCGGACCCGGCGTCACCGTCGCCATGACCGACTCGGGTGCCGAGGTCTTCCAGCGCGTGCGCGCCGGCAACGGTACCTTCGTGACGGCGGCGGACACGTCCAACAACGGCAGCGGGGCGATCTCGGTGGGGCAGGCGACGGATAGCTGGCTGGCCGGGAGCTACACCCTTGTCTTTTCCCAGGTGGCCGCCGACCAACCCGTTACCTTCGAGGTGCGGGACGGCGCCGGCACCCTGGTGACGAACGGCGAGTACGCGAGCGGGGCTGCCATCCAGTTCAACGGGGCCGAAATATCCGTGACCGGGACCCCCGCAGACGGGGACCGCTTCAGCATCGAGCCCGCGGGATACCGGGACATCTTCTCCGTTATCCAGGGCGCCGCCCAGGCGCTGGAGGGCGGGGGCGACGACCCGTCCGCCCGGGCGCAGCTCTACAGCGCCCTCGATCGCGGCCTCGCCGAGCTGGACGGGGCCCTTGAGCACGTGCTCTTGCAGCGCGCCCGGGTCGGCAGCCGGCTGAGCCTGATCGAGAGTCAGACCCAGACCAACGGGGCCTTCCAGGACGCCGCCACCGAGACACTCTCCAACGTCCAGGACCTCGACTACGCCGAGGCGGCCACGCGCTTGCAGATGCAGATGCTGGGTCTGGAGGCCGCGCAGCAGTCCTACGTCAGCATCCAAAGTCTGTCCCTCTTCAACTACCTCCGCTGAGCCTCCCGCCGCGGCCCCCGGGCCGCGGCACCCCGCTCGATCCCCGGTCCATCCTGGGACTTTCGCACCCGTCGAAGCGCGTCCCCGCTGGCGCCTTCGAAACCCGACAAGAAGCGACCTCTGTGGGGTCCGCGCTTCCCCCCACGCCCCTGCCTCTAATGCGACCGACACCACAGTTTCGCGGCCGCTGGCCGCGAAATCTCGCTCAAGAACATGCCCGATGCGGCCGATGAAAGCAGTGAGGGCGCAAAGGCGCCTCCAATCGAACATCCCAGACAGATCCCTCCGCCGGCGCACACCACGGAGGGCCGCAACCGGAAACCTCGGAGGGTTACTCAAGTGTCCAGCGTCATCAACACCAACGTCATGTCCCTGAACGCCCAGCGCAACATGCTGAAGTCCTCCGGCGACCTGGCGACCTCTATGCAACGTCTGTCCACCGGCCTGCGCATCAACAGTGCGAAGGACGACGCGGCCGGCCTGGCCATCTCTGAGCGTATGACCAGCCAGATCCGCGGCCTCAACCAGGCGGCCCGCAATGCCAACGACGGCATTTCCTTGGCCCAGACCGCTGAGGGGGCCTTAGTTGAGGTGACCAATAACCTCCAGCGTATTCGCGAGCTGGCGGTACAGTCGCGCAATGCTACAAACAGCAATTCGGATCGGGCGGCGCTGGACGCAGAAGCGCAGCAACTCCGCCAGGAGGTAAACCGCATCGCGGGCCAGACCCAGTTCAACGGCGTCAATCTTCTGGATGGGTCTTTCTCCAACAAGGCATTCCAGATCGGCGCCAATGCCGGTCAGACGATTACAATTTCCAGCGTCGTCAACGCCAACGACACCGATCTGGGCACCTATACCTCTGCCCAGGTCACGGGTGCCGCGGCGACGGGGTTCGCTAACGCTATTGCAGACAATACCTTGACCATACAAGGGGGCACTGGGGCGGCTGTGAACGTGGGCGCGATCGCTGCCGCCGCCAGTGCCACGGAGCGAGCTGGACAGATTCGCGATGCCATCAACGCCGTAGCCGATCAGACCGGCGTGTACGCTCGCAACGATACGGCCACGACTGTGACCCTGGTAAGTACGAGCGGCAATATCACCATCGGTGGGACCGCTGCCACAGCCGACACCGGGCTTACCGCGGCGACCACGAACGCTGCTTCGCAAACGGGTTTTGCCGCCCTGGATCTCAACACCACGGCGGGTGCGGACACGGCGATCACCCAGATGGACGCGGCCTTGGAAGCGGTCAACAGCGCCCGCGCAGAGCTCGGTGCCATCCAGACGCGCTTCGAATCCGCGGTGGCTAGCGTGCAAACCACCTCCGAAAACCTGAGCGCCGCCCGCAGCCGCATCCGTGATGCGGACTTCGCGGCCGAGACCGCCAACCTGACCCGCGCCCAAATCCTGCAGCAGGCCGGTGTGGCCATGCTCTCCCAGGCGAACGCGGCCCCGCAGAACGTACTGTCGCTGCTCCGGGGCTAAGCGGAGGACGCCGGCCGGGATGCCCTGCATCCCGGCCGTCCCGTCGCTGAGAGTATTCGACAACCGAGGCAGCCGTCATGACGAACATCAGCCATATCGCCCAGGTTGCGGTCAAGCTGAACGGCGTCCCCGAGGCGCAGCCCAAGGCCGCGACACCTGTCCGGGATCGGCAGGAGCTTGCCGCACGGGGCAAGGTCGTCTCAGGGGAGCCCGGGGCCAAGCCCGCCGAGGCGGCCCCGGACGCCCCGACCACCGCGGCGGCGGTCGTGAAGCTGAACGAGCACCTGCAGCAGGAGAGGCGCACCTTGCAGTTTTCGGTCGACCAGGCATCCGGGCGCACGGTCATCACGATCACCGACGCCGAAACCGACCAGGTCATCCGGCAGATCCCCCCCGAGCGGATCCTGGAGATCATGCGCACCTTTGCCGAGGGGCCGAGCGAGGCGGGGCACCGGGGCCTTCTCGTGCGCGAGACCGTCTAACGGCTCGAACATTGCACTCATTTGAGGTCGGCGTTTCGGGTTTCGTGCAGCGGCCACGAGGGGGGGGTGACATGGCATCCATCACGTCAATGGGAATCGGGTCGGGACTGGACATCTCCAGCCTGGTCTCGCAGCTGGTGAAGGCCGAGGGCGACCCGGCAACGACGCGGCTCGACAGCCAAGAGACGAAGGCATCCGCCGAGCTCTCGGCGCTTGCCACCCTCAAGTCCGGCTTGTCGCTGCTGCGGACCAGCGTCAAAGGGCTCTTGGGCCAAACCGCCTTTCAGGGCTTGACGGCCTCCTCCAGCGACGAGTCCATCTTCACGGCCAGTGCCAGCGGTCAGGCGCCCCAGGGGCAGTACCAGGTCGAGGTCCTGCGTCTGGCCCAGCGTCACAAGCTCGGCTCGGACCTCGTCGACAGCACCCAGACCTTCGGCGGCTCGGCCGGCGACCAGCTCCAGATCTCGGCGGGGGACGAGTCCTTTGCGGTCGATCTCTCGACGGACAAGACCCTGACCCAGATCCGCGACGCGATCAACGCCTCCTCCGAGAATCCGGGAATCGTTGCCAGCCTGGTCAACGTGGACGACACCCATCAGGTCTTGACGATCACCGCGGCCGGCACCGGACAGGCTAACGCCGTCACCGTCTCGCAGACCCTGGCCGCCGGTCCGTCCCTGTCGTTGCACACCGCCAACCTCGATGCCTCCGGGCAGCCGCTGACGGACACGGCGGAGCTCGACGCCGCGGTACGCATCGACGGCGTCGAGGTCAGGCGCAGCAGCAACCAGCTCACGGACGTGATCGACGGGTTGACCCTCGACCTGCATCAGGCGAAGCCTGGGACCCCGGCGGCCCTGAACGTGGGCTCGGATCTCGAGTCCGCCTCCTCGGCCGTTTCGGCCTTCGTGACCAAGTTCAACGCCCTGGTGGATACCCTGACCAGTGTGTCCGGATACAAGGGGGCGGGGGCGGACCAGCCCGCGCTCTTCGGCGATGCCGCGACGCGGGGTATCGCCAACCGCTTGCGTGTCGAGGTGGGGCAAGCACCGAGCGGGCTCGGGGGTGCCTTTTCTGCACTCTCCGAGCTCGGCATCGGCTTCGGGACGGACGGCAAGCTGACCCTGGACACGACGAAGCTGGACGCCGCCCTCTCGAAGGACTTGGCCGGGGTCGGCGAGCTCTTCGGGTCCGACGACGGGGTCGCTACCCGTATGGACAAGCTGCTCGGGTCCTATCTCGAGACGGGGGGAATCCTCGACTCGCGCACCACTGGCGTGAAGGGGCGGCTCGACCGGATCGAGGACTCCCGGGTGAGCCTCGAGCGCCGGCTGAGCGCCCTGGAGACCCGATACGTGCAGCAGTTCACGGCCATGGATGCCCTGGTGGGTCAGCTCCAGTCCACGAGCAGCTTTCTCACCCAGCAGTTTGCGGCGCTGACCAGCAGCAGCAAGAACTAGAGGTCCGCATCCTTCGCGGCGCGAGCCTGACCCAAGACCTAACAGCCAAGGGGTTTATCGATGAACGGACTTTCCGCACTCAGGGCCTATCGCAGCGTCGGCGCCCAGAGCGCCGTGGTGGATTCCAGCCCGCACCAGCTGATCCTGATGCTCATCGACGGCGCCATCGAGAAGACGGCGGCGGCCGTTGGGCGCATGCAGCACGGCGAGACCGCCGAGAAGGGCCGTCTCATCAGCGGTAGCATCGCCATCATCGACTCCCTGCGCTCCAGTCTGGACCATCAGGCGGGCGGGGAGCTGGCCGACAACCTGGACCGGCTCTACGACTACATGACCCGGCAACTCCTGGAGGCCAACCTGAGGAACGACGTGCGGCTGCTCGGCGAGGTGGTCTCCCTCCTCAAGGAGATCCGCGAGGCCTGGGATGCCATCCCCCAGGACTACCGGGGCGTGCTCCGCGGCCCCGCCGAGGGCTCGATGCTGAGCTTTTCCCGGCAATAGCCAGAAGCGGAGGTGCGGACGTGACTGTTCTGTCTCTCGTGAACAACGCCCGGCCCGGCGAGTGGGACGGCATCCTTGCGCACACGCGCGACCTGCTGAAGGCCGCGAAGGATGGCGATTGGGACCTTGCGATGCTCCTCGAGCGGGAGCGCCATGCCCGGATCGAGCACTTCTTTTCCAATGCCCCCGCGCCGCATGAAACGGCCTGGGTGCGCAGCGGGATCGTGGAGATCCTGGAGTCCGACGAACGCCTTCTCGCGCTGTGCCAGACAGGGAAGGCCGAGGCGTCCTCGGGGCTTGTCGATCTGCGTCGGAAGGCCGCGGCGAATCGGGCCTACGAGACGGCCGCCGCGGGGTGATTCCCCCCGTGGCGGAGGCCGAACGGACCGGCCTTGCGTCACCGGGTCCCGGGCGTCCCACTGTCAATCCCCCGTCGGCCCTGCGTCGCAGGGCCGGAAAGCGTGACGGCCGTCCACAACTCATGTGCCCGCCGTCCCCGCTCCCCGGCGTTGGTGAGAGCCATCACAACCGGCCCCGCGCACTTGGCGTCAAATCTCCGTCAGGTACTGCATCCGATGAGGGATGAATGAATCGCCGAGCTCATTCCGACCCCATCGGGCAACCCAGAATCAGTACCGCGTCGAGCTCGGATACCGGCTGAAGTTTGGAGCGCACCATGTCCTCGTCCGTCAACGACATCCTCCGCGATGTCCCCGGGGAGACCCAGCCGCGCGCGGCGCGCGCCGGGCACGACGGCGTCGGCC
>JBGSOR010000191.1:0-3353 GCA_041738985.1 Chromatiaceae bacterium
GGGGCTGGCTGCGCCCGCGCTGGCGATCTGGGTCCTGGCCACCTTCGTGCTGGCCGAGGCGGCGCCGCTGGAGCGGCCCGGGCTCATCTTCGGTACGACCTGGACGTCCTGCCCTTGGCTCATTGCGCTGCTGTCGGTGCCGGTGCTCGTCGCCCTGTTCTGGGCAATGCGCGGACTGGCACCGACCCAACTGCCATTGAGCGGCGCGGCGGCAGGCCTGCTGGCCGGCAGCCTCGGCGCGCTGGTGTACTGCCTGCATTGCCCGGAGCTCGCGGCGCCCTTTCTCGGCACCTGGTATCTGCTCGGCATCCTGATCCCCGCCCTGCTCGGCGGTTTGCTCGGGCCGCGTCTGTTGCGCTGGTAGGCTGGTCTGGGGTCGTCGGCAGCTAATTAGGGCTCGAACGGAAGTATTTGCGAACCGACGCGAGGTTTTTTTCTCTTGCTACAGGCAGCTCGCAGATCCAGGTCGCCCGCGGCGCTCGCCGGCGAAGCCGCCGCTAGTGTCATTGGGAATCCCCCTTGAGACGACGCCACTGGCGCTTCAAGCCGCTGCTCTCGAGTCTTAGCCTCGAGCCGCTCCGGCTGCGTCTGGCCGGGCCGGAGACGCTTCTCTGGTCCAGCCTGTTGGGTCTGCTGACCGGTCTGGTCGCGGGGAGCTCGATCCTCGCGTTCCGTCTGGCGGTCGAAGGCGCTCAGACGCTCATGCTACCGGGCCACGGGGAGAACTTCGAAGGCTTGCCACTGGCCGTGCGGCTGCTGTTGCCGCTGGTCGGATCGGTGCCGATCGGCTGGCTCTTTCTGCGACTCGCCAAGGGCAGCTATGTGCTCGGCGTCGCGCGGGTCATGGAGCGCATGGAGTATCACCAGGGATACCTGAGCTGGCGGGGCTTCGTCCTGCAGTTCCTCGGCGCGGCCATCGCGATCGTCAGCGGCCATTCGGTGGGGCGCGAGGGGCCGCATGTCTATCTGGGGGCCGCCAGCGGCAGTCTGCTGGGGCAGGGGCTGACGCTGCCAAACAACAGCATCCGCAACATGGCGGCTTGCGGGACGGCAGCGGGAATCGCGGCCTCCTTCAACACGCCGCTGGCGGGGGTCATCTTCGCGATCGAGGTCCTGGCCCTGGAATATCGGGTCGCCAGCGTCGTGCCGATCATCCTGGCGGCGGTCAGCGCCAACGCCTTGTCGGTCGCGGTGTTCGGCAGCTCTCCAGCACTGCCGGTGCCGCCAATCCTGGTGTCCTCACTGACCGAGCTTTGGCCAGTCGTTCTGCTCGGTTTTTTCGCCGGCACCCTGTCCGCGGCCTACATCGAGTCGCTCCAGCGCGTGGCAGTCTGGGGCAAGCGCCTGACCATCCTCCGGCGGTTGACCCTCGCCGGACTCGGCGCCGGCCTGTGCGGCGCCCTGATGCCGGAGGTTATGGGGCTGGGCTACGACACCCTGCATCAATTGCTGCGCGGACCGCTTCCCTGGGCCTTTCTCGGCGCCCTGCTGCTAGCCAAACTGGCGGCGACCGCCGTCAGTGTGGGCCTCGGGATACCTGGCGGCACCATTGGCCCGGCGCTTTTCATCGGGGCCGTCGCCGGCAATCTGACCGCGGTGGTAGTCGAATCCTTTGCCGGGATTCCGGCAAGCGAAGCGCCCTTCCTGACCCTGCTGGGGATGGGGGCGATGATGGGGGCCAGCTTCCAGGCGCCCCTGGCGGCTTTGACGGCTGTCGTCGAGCTGACCCACGCCCCCGGTGTCATTATGCCGGGCATGCTGGTCATCATCGTCGCCGCCCTGACCAGCCGGACGCTATTCGGGAAAGACTCGCTGTTTCTCGCCACCCTGCGCGCGAACGGTCTCGACTACCGGGCCGACCCGGTGGTCCAGCTGCTGCGCCGCAGCAGCGTCGCCGACGCCATGAGCAAGCGCTTCGTGCGCTGCGCGCCGGCCCTGAGCCGGGCCGAAGCGGAGGGTCTGCTCAAGGCAGATCCCGAATGGGTCATCCTGGACGATCGCGACGGCAAGCCGGCCTACTTGATGCCCGCCGTCAACGTCGCCACCGCCCTGTCCCGCGCGCCGGAGGAGCGGCAATTCGATCTGTTGGCGATTCCGGCGGAGCGCCACCAGCTGGCGCCGGTTCACCTGCAAGCGACCCTGCAGGAGGCGGCCGACCTGCTGCAGCCGATGGGAGCCGAGGCGCTCTGCGTCCAACGCACGATCGCACCCGGCATCCAGCACATCTACGGAGTTTTGACTCGGGAGCGAATCGAATCGGCCTACCGCTACCGCCGCTGAGCCATTGGAGCGACGCGAGGCGCAAGCTGAGGGCGGACGGTCGCAGGCTCTCCCTCCGCCCGGAGACGGGCGCCCGCATCTAGATCGCCCGGATCATGCTGAGCTGGGGCCTGGCGTCCGTGGCGATGGCCCTGGCCCGCAGCGAATGGAGCTTCTATCAATGCCCGATTTTCGCCGCGTTCTCTGCGCCTTGCGCGGAGAAGAGGTGCGCATATCGTCCATAGCCCTCACGTTCCAGATCGGAAGCCGGCACGAAACGCAGCGCGGCCTAGTTGATGCAGTACTTCAGTCCGGTGGGCCGGGGACCGTCGTCGAAGACATACCCGAGGTGCGAGTCGCCGTGCCTGGATCGGACCTCGGTGCGGATCATCCCGCGGGTGCGATTTTGCCGCACGACCAGATTGTCCGCTTCGAGGGGGACCGAGAAGCTGGGCCAACCGGTCCCGGAGTCGAACTTCTGCAACGAGCTGAACAGGAGCTGCCCGGTGACCACGTCGACATAGATCCCGGTGGCGTGGTTTTCCCAGTGGGCGTTATGGAAGGCCGGCTCCGTGCCGTCCTCCTGGGTCACCTTGTACTGCTCGGGGCTCAGTTAACGCCTGATCTCGGCCGGCGACGGCCGCTGCCACTGACCGGTCGCGGCCTCGGGGCCGTGGCCGATTGGGTTGCTCCTTGTCCGGCAACCCCGGGCAGGGATGCTGCGAGTGAGAGGGCGAGAGCCGCGGAGGCTCCGCGGTTCCGCCGAGCCCGGCGGCCAACGAGTCTGAGCATACACATGGACGGCTCTCCTGAGGTTAGGGTCCGCCTGATGGGCGGTTCGTAATGCCCTTACCGGGCGCAGCAGGCGCTGCCCCGCCAGCCCGCCGGCGAGGCTTGGGATCAGCACGCCAAGCAAATACCAGGTGCCGACGAAAGGTGCGCCGAGCTCCGGGCAGTGCAGGCAGTAAACCAGCGCGCCGACCGTGCCGGCGAGCAGGCGGGCCGCCGAGCCGGCGAGCGGCAGTTGGGTCGGGGCGAGTCCGCACATCGCCCAGAAGACGGCGGCGAAGACGGGCAGCGACAGGAGCGCGATC
>JBGSOR010000237.1:0-2053 GCA_041738985.1 Chromatiaceae bacterium
GCCAACCGCGAGCTCCTCCGGCGGGCGAGCGCGCAGCAGCGGCGCGCGGCCTAGGGCGACGGCCTGTGCAGCGATCCCTAAGGCTCCGACCCCGGGGTTTCCGGGGTCGGACCGTGCCTCCCAATCCACTGGAGACAGGACCATGTTCCAGAGACGCATCGAGCCGGTGGCGCCGGACAACATCTCGCGCTGCCTGAGCACCCTGACCCGCGCCTTCGAGGACGATCCCATCGCCCGTTGGGTCTTTCCAGACCCGGCCGGCTATGCCGCGGGCTTTCCGGCGGTCGTCAGCGCCTTCGCCGGGATCGCCTGTCCCCGGGAGACCGCCCTGCAGATCGGGGGGTTCGCCGGGACTGCGGTCTGGCTGCCGCCGGGCGCGGAGCCGGACGAGGAGGCCTTGGGCAGGGCCGTCGCGCTGGGGGTGCACGAGGACCGTTTGCCGGCCGTCTTCGGGCTGCTGGAGCAAATGGCCGAGCGCCATCCAACCGAGCCCCATTGGTATCTGCCATTCATCGGCGTGACACCCGCATTTCAGGGTCGCGGATACGGGTCGGCCCTGCTCGCCGAGACCGCACGGACCTTCGACCGCGAAGGCCTTCCTGCCTACCTGGAGGCGACCAGTCCCGCCAACATTGCGCTCTACCGGCGCCATGGGTTCGCGACCTTGGAGCCCATCCGCGTGGACGGGTCTCCGCCCCTGACGCCCATGCGCAGAGAGCCGGGGGCCGCCGGCACCTAGCCGCACCGCTGGAGAAGGCCGTGACCGCTCGCAGCGTCGGCGGCGATGCCCTTGGGAACCGCCAGTCCGGCCCGCTCCAGACCCTCCACCAGGAGCTCCCGGTCCTCGACACGGCGCATGGGGTTCACGTGGAGCAGCCAGCGGATGGGCTCGTCGGGTGCCGGGTCGGCACCCGAGCAGATGCGGCGTCGGAAGATGTCCAGGAAGGCGTCTCGGTGGCGGCGGGCCTCGTCGAGCCGGCCCAGGTGGGCGTGGGCGCACGCCAGGCAGGCGTGCATGTCGGTGGCGGCGAGCGGGGCGCGCCGGGCGAAATCGATGGACTCGGACAATTGCCGTGCGAGCAGGGCGGTGCCGGCCGCGAAGGCGAAATACCAGTCGTCGTGAAAGGGGTTGAGTCGACGCGCCAGGGCGGCACGGTCTGTCCCGCGCTCGGCTTCGCCCAGGCAGGCGTCGGAGAAGGCCATCTGGGCCAGCATGTCCGCGTCGTTGGGATTGAGTGCCTCGGCGCGGGCCAGGTGGCGCTCGGCGCGCGCGAAGTCGCGCCGGTAGAGCAGGATGCGGCCCAGCACGAAATGGGTCATGTGGTCGCTATCGTCCATGCGCGCCCCCTGCTCAGCGAAGTCGTAGGCGCGGCGCTCGTTCTCGTCCCAGCGCTCCCAGGCGACACAGCTCCACTCGTTGAAGTGGCTGAGCGAGAGTCCCGTGTACGCGCGGGCGAATCCGGAGTCGATCTCGAGGGCGCGCTGGAACAGGGGCCGAGACTCCACCAGGCTCTCCGGGTTCCCCTGGCGCAGGGCCGCGAGACCGCGCAGCCAGCAATCGTACGCCTCCAGGCTCTCCAGGGGTTTGTGTGCCGCCCGGCGAAGCAGGTCCCCGTCGATCCGCACCGCCAGCGCCGCGGCCACGGCCCTGGAGATCTCGTCCTGGGCGGCGAAGACCTCCGCGGCCTGGGCATCGTACCGCTCCGACCAGAGACAGTGTCCGGAGGCGGTGTCCAGCAGCTCCGCGCCGATACGCAGGGTCTGGCCCGATGCGGCGACGCTCCCGGTGAGGCAGTAGCGGGCGCCCAGTCGGGACCCGGCCTCCCGGGGGTCGGCGCGAGCGTCGGCCAAGGCGAAGGAGGATTGGGCGGCCATGACCCGCAGGGAGCGAAACCGCGCCAGGGTGCGGATGACATCCTCCGCGAACCCTAGGGCCAGGTAACCTTGGGTTCCTTCGGGCGAGCGGTCGGCGAAGGGCAGCACGGCCACCAGGGGAAGGGTGCCCGCATCCCGCTCCGCGGCCGGGCGGGTGCGTAACGCGCGGAGCAGCCCC
>JBGSOR010000238.1:0-3233 GCA_041738985.1 Chromatiaceae bacterium
TCCGCAATCGCCGCCACCAGCGCGGCCAGCGGCTGCTCCTGGGCGAGCAACCCAACCGCCTGTTGGCGCTGGGCGAGCGTCAGGTCGGATGCTCTCGCGAGCCAGCGACGGAAATCCTCGGCGCGCATGGCAGGCCCTCCGGGCTTGTCTTTTCTTATCAAGAGTATAGGCCGCCCCACCACCTAACGCGAACACAGCCATTCAGTAACCCCGCTACGCTCCAAGAGGAGCTGAACCAACAAGGGAACCGGTCGCCCCGTACCACCCTTTTCTTTTCCGGAAAGCCAGGCGGTCCCGGCGATGTCCAGATGTGCCCAGGGGTAGGACTTGGTGTAGCGGGCCAGGAAGCAGGCGGCGGTGACGGCCCCGGCATCGCGACCGCCCACATTGGCCATGTCGGCAAAGTTGCTGTCGAGCTGCGACTGGTAGTCGTCCCAGAGCGGCATGCGCCAGGCGCGGTCCCCGGCGGTCTGCCCCGCGGCCAGGATCTCCTCGGCCAGTTTGTCGTCCTTCGAAAATAGCCCGGAGGCGTGCTTACCCAGGGCCACCACGCAGGCCCCGGTCAGCGTAGCCATGTCGAGGACCAGGGCCGGGTTGAAGCGCTCGCAATAGGTCAGCGCGTCGCACAGGATGAGCCGGCCTTCCGCGTCGGTATTGAGGATCTCGATGGTCTGGCCCGAGAGGCTCTTGACGATGTCCCCCGGCTTGTTGGCTGCCCCGTCCGGCAAGTTCTCGGACGCGGGAACCACGCCGATCAGGTTGATGGGCAGCGCAAGCTCGCAGGCTGCCTGGACCGTGCCGAGGACGCTTGCGCCCCCCGCCATGTCGTACTTCATCTCGTCCATCTCGGCGGCAGGCTTGATGGAGATGCCGCCGGCGTCGAAGGTGAGCCCCTTGCCGACCAGGACCAAGGGTTTGGCGCCCTCTTTGCCCCCCAGATACTTGAGGACGATGAGCTTCGCCGGCTCGCGACTGCCCCGGGAGACCGAGAGCAAGGCACCCATCCCCAGCTCCTGCATCTGGGCCTCCTCCAGGATCTCGGTCTCCAGCTTGTCGAACCGGCTCGCCAGCTCCAGGGCCTGCTCGGCCAGATAGCTGGGGGTGCAGAGATTGCCCGGGAGGTTGCCGAGCTCCCGGGCCAGGCTGACGCCATCAGCGATCGCGCCACCGTGGCGGACGGCCTGCTCGGCGGCATCCAGGTCTTGCTTCTTCGCCACCCAAAGGGTCAGGACGCGCAGGGGGGTCTTCGGGGCCTGTTTGTCCTCCTTGGTTCGGTTGTAGCGGTAGACCCGCTCGGCGGCGACGGTCACCGCATCGCGTACGGCCAGATAGGGTGTCATATCCTCGGGCGCCTGGTCCGGGAGGGCGCATAGGGCCTCGCCCGAATGGGTGACCTGGAGCGCATCCGCGGCCGCTGCCAACGTCTTGCGGTAGACGGAGCGGGTCAGCTCCTTGCGCTTGCCGCAGCCGACCAGCAGGACCCGCTCGGCCGCCACCCCGGGTAGGTCATAGAGCATCAGGGTGCGGCCGGCCTCGCCGTCCAGGTCCCCCCGCTTCAGGAGCTCCGAGAGCCGCCCCCCGCTCGCCTTGTCGATCGCCTCCGCGGGTCCGGACAGCTTGCGCTTCTCGAATACCCCGAGCACCAGGCAGGGGGTCTTGTACTTGGCGAGATCGCCGGTCTTCGCTTTGAAATCCATGGGAGACACCTCGGGGGCGCAAGGCTGCGCGGTCGATGGGGGAGGTCCGGCCGGGCCGTGACGGGTGGTAGCATGGGGCCAGTCTACCGGAATCCCGGCAGGCGTCGAACCTGCGTGAGGGCGTGTCGGGATGAGGATCCTCGATCGGTATCTGGCCGGGGCCGTCATTGGCGGCACCCTGTTGACCCTGGGAGTGCTCCTGCCGCTCCTCGGGTTCTTCATCCTGGCCGACGAGATGGATCAGGTCGGTCCTACCGGCTACCGCTTTCGGGACGCCCTGTTGTTCATGGCCCTGAGCCTGCCCCGTTACGCCTACCAGATCTTTCCCATCGCCACCCTGATCGGCGCCCTGTTGGGTCTGGGGGCCCTCGCCGCGCGCTCCGAGCTGGTGGCGATGCGGGCGGCGGGGGTCTCGGTGGGGCGAATCGTCTGGGCCGGTCTTAAAGGCGGGACTGTGCTCGCCCTGTGCGCGGTCCTGGTGGGAGAGGCGGTGGCGCCAGCGGCCGAGCAACGCGGGATCGAGCTGCGCCGGGAGGCGCTCTCGGGAGAGGTGGCCCAGCGCACGCCCTACGGCTTCTGGGCGATCGACGACCGTGCCTACGTGAACATCCGCGAGATACTCTCCGGCACCAGCCTCAAGGATATCTCCATCTTCCAGGTAGACGCCGGGGCCGGGACCCTGGTGGCCACCCACGCGGAGGGGGCTCGCTATCTGGACGGGCAGTGGATCTTGGAGGGGATCAGCCGCAGCCGGGTGGCCCGGGACGGGGTGAAGGTGGAGCGGATCAGCAACTCGGGCTGGGACTCCATGCTGGACCCTGGACTCCTCAAGGTGGTCGTGGTGAACCCCCAGGCGCTGCCAGTCTGGGGTCTGTGGAAATACATCCGCTTCATGAAGATCAACGAGCAGGATGCGAGCAGCTACGAGGTCGTCTTCTGGGGCAAAGTCGTCCACCCGCTGCTCACGCTGTCCATGGTCCTGGTGTCTATCCCGATCCTGCTCGGTTCCTCCCGCAGCCGCGGAACAGGGGCACGGCTCTTCTTCGGCATCCTGGTGGGCATCGTCTACTACCTGGTGAGTCGCACCTTCAGCTACCTGGCCCTGCTCTACGGGCTGAGCCCGCTGGCGGCGGCGCTGGCCCCGCCGTTGCTGTTCATCGGCGCGGCGTTGGTGGTACTGCGACGGGTGGGGTGAATGAGAGTGGCGAGTGGCCAGGGCCAAGTGGCGAGGGAGAGTGGGTATGGACCCTCGCTACTCGCTGCTCGTCACCCCGATGAAAGTTCCCGACCGCCGGTCGTGCCAGGCCAGCCCTTGCCGGTCGATCAGGCACCACCAAAGGCCGAGCCCGGCAGGCAGCAGGCCCAAGGTCGCCCAGCCGAATCGGCGCAGGGCGTCGCGGGCGGAGAGGGGGCCGCCGTCCTCTGCGCTCTCTGCGGTTAAAAAAATCCAATTCAACCAAGAACGACATCACAAACAACCAATGCCAGTGACTGTTGACCAATGACCAATGACCAATGACCAATTAAGCCTTTCGG
>JBGSOR010000261.1:0-4258 GCA_041738985.1 Chromatiaceae bacterium
CGCCCGGCAGGGAGGCGCCGGGCGGGCGCAGCCGTGTCAGGATGGCGGAGACCGCATAGCACATGGCCCCCGCCAGGACCGCGAGCATGTGGAGCCAGGGCCCCTCCCCGTCCAGGAGCCCCAACAGGGACTCGGGTCCCATCAGGACCGCGACCCCGGCGAAGCCGAGCAGGAAGCCCCCCGCCCGATACGGGGTCATGCGCTCCCCCGGCACCAGAAAGTGGGCGAGCCCCAGGGTCCCGAGCGGCATGACCGCCATCAGAATCCCCGCCAGTCCGCTGGGGATACCCTCCTGCCCCCAGGAGATGAGCGAGAAGGGCAGGACATAACCGAAGAGCGCGATCGCGAGGTAAAAGGCCCAGGACCGCAAGGCCCGACTTCCCTGCGGGCCGCCCCCTCCCCCGGGGAGCAGGAGCGCAAGCGGGGCCAGGATCAGCGCGCCCAGGGACAGGCGTCCCGCGACCACCAGGTCCGAGGGAAGCGCGGTCACGGCCACCTTGGTCAGCAGGAAGGCAGAGCCCCAGAGTAGGGTCAGGGTCAGCAAGAGCCCCCAGTCCAGGGGACGCGGGTGGGCGCTCATTGGGACCCCTGTCCCGACTGGCAGGCGGGGCACCAGTAGGTCGAGCGGGGGTTGCGCCCGAGCCGCTCCCGTGCAATGACCCGCCCGCACTCGAAACAGCCGAGCCCCGCCCGCCCGTGCACCCAGAGCCGGCCCTGTCCGTCCTGGATGTACCGGGTGACGCGGGGCCCGCCCACCAGATTGGCCCGCAGGAGCCGGGCGGCAGTCCCGTAGAGATCCGACCAGTCGCCGTTTGTCAGATCGGCCATCCGCCGGAGCGGCGAGCGGCGGGTCAGGAACAGGACCTCGGACTTGTAGACGTTGCCGATTCCGCTGGCCACCCGCTGGTCTAGCAGGAGGTCCACCACAGGGGTCTCGCCTGGCAGCAGCTCCAGTGCCCGGCGCCGGAGGGCGTCGGGGTCCGGGTCCTCCCGAATCAGATCCGGACCCAGTCGGCTATGCCTGTCCCGGGCGCGAAAGCCGTCCGTGCGCAGCAGCTCGACCTCCCGGGCGTTGAAGCAGACGAAGACCCGCTCGGTCGTCCGCAAGACCAGGGACGCCTGGCGGGCAGGCTTGAGCCAGGCCTCGCCCGGCCGATAGCGGTGCCAGGAGCCGAAAAGGCCCAGATGGCAGCGAAGACAGATCCCATCGTCCAGGGCGACGAACAGATGCTTACCCAGGCTCTCGACGGTCAGGATCAGCCGTCCGGCGAGCCCCGCCAGGTCCCGCCCGCGCAGCGCGGCCCCTTCCAGAACGCGTCCGCAAAGATCCGGTGCGAGGGCCTTCGCGAGCTTGTGAACCGTATCCCCTTCCGGCATGCGGACTCCGTCGGCAAAGCCCGGTATGATGCCCGATAGCCGCTTCGTCACCAAAAAAAGCCCCGCCGAGGGCGGGGCACACGACAAGGAGTCCACGGGCTCTTGGGAAATCTCCGACGATTGGAGACCCACACCCGAAAGAAAGTTCTACGGAATTGGGCCCGAGACCATTAGAATCGCGCGGGAGTCCCGCCGATCGCCGCCACCACCCGTCGCCTGAACCCCCAGCGCCGGGGTTGCCCATGGGACTTCCAGCCCGCTGGGCTTGTAATCGGCGCCTGCAACGCCATCACTCCCGAAGCGGCGGCTCCGACAACAACGAGCGACCGTCCGTCCAACCAAACCCGTCGGGCGCCCGCCCGGCGAAGTCCAGAAGTCCCCCGCTCGACGGCGGGGCACCATGAAGCAAATCCCTTGGAGACAGTACAGATGCCGATACAGATCAGCGGCGACACTTTGGCCCTGGATAAGGCGATCAGACGCCAGATCGAGGCCGAGGCGCAGAAGCTGGCAGAGCGGTTTCCCGAAGAGCGAATCGATGCGAAGGCGCGGATCAACGAGGAGTTCGACCCCCTGCACGGACATCGAGTGCGCTGCGAGCTGCGCGCGGACCTAGGGCGCGGTCGGCAGCTGGTGGTGCGGGACGCCCGCAAGGATCCGGCCGAGGCGATCCGGGAGGTCTTCGTAGCGGCCCGCCGGAACGTGCAGCGGCTGCGCCGCCGTCTGGTGGTGGGGACCCAGCAGGGGGTCGCGCCCGTCGGCGCATCGATCTAGCCTCGAAATCGAGGTCGAGCTGCCCGAGCGCCGCGGCCGGAAGATACCGGACGAACTCGGTCCCGGGCACGGCCCACCCAAGTGGCGGGCATGCGCAAACCGCGGGTGCCCGGTCAATCCTCAGCGGTGCACATAGAACGGGGTCCCCTGGAAGCTCAGCACTGCCCCGTCCTGCAGGATCTGCTCGACGATCAGGTCCTCGCGGGTCCTATCGCCTTCCCCGTATTTGAGCCCGTTGATCAGCACGAACCGTCTTGCCTTGTCCGGAACATAGACGTGCACCGTCATCAGAAACTCCGGCAGCTCCGCCTCTTGGGCGCGGGTTAAGCGCAGGGTCTTCGGGTCCTTCGGCACCTTCGCCGCGTCCGTTTGCCTGGCTGAAGCAGGAGCCTTGCCGGTTCCGCGACGCACCTGGTCCTTAAACGACTCGATCTCCTGGATCAGCTCGCGGGGCACCGGAGTGGGGGCGAGATCCGGCGGCTCTTCGGGCTCCTCGGGTACCGCGTCCGGCTCCATCGCGAGTTGCCGCTCCAGCTCCCGCTCCAGCTCCGCGTCCAGCTCAGCCTCGGTCATTTGCTCGAGATGCCGAGCCTCGGGTTCGTCCTGATCCGGCTCTGCATCCGCAGGCTCGTCGATCGGCGCACGGTTCGCCGCCTTTGGGGACGGAGCCTCTACCAGGGGCGCGGACGGCGGAGGCTCTGCACCGGGTGGTATGGAGGCCGTCAAAGGCAGGGAACGCGAAGGGCGCGTTGGCAACCCAGTATCGCTCGGGGGGCGCACGGACTCGGGGGCGGATACTTGCGGGACGGGAGCGGGGGGGGCGGGACGTGCAGGACCAGCAACCGGATCCGCGACCTGCACTGAAGGCTCCCGAGTCGGCGGGCGCGCAGATAACGTCTCGGGGGCTGGATTGTCTAACGGCCCGGATCTGTCAGCCAGGCGATGTGCCACCGGATCCCGCAAGGCGGCGTAAAGCGCGAGCAGCATGGCCGCAGCGGCCAGGCCCAAAGCCACTGGGACCCAGGGACCACGTTTGGGCGCTGCCTTGTCCTCCTCGAAGATAACGGACGTATCCAGCGTCGGCACATGGCCTAGCTCCCGCTCGGCCTGGGACTTCTTCAGCGCCTCCAGGATGTAGCTCATGGGGCAGCTGGCACCTTTGCCGGCTCGGCGGCAGTTTGGAGATGGGCCTGGACCTGGCTTGGCGCTGGGCTGGTGACGGCCGCGGACGCACGACTCAGCCTTGGGTTGCCAGTCATATCAATGGCATTCTGCAGCTGGATCAAGGTCCGGGGCCCCGCGATCCCGTCTGGCTGAAGACCGCGGGCGCCCTGGATCTGTCTCACCCCGGCCGACAGGGTCCGGTCATAGATGCCGGACTCGTTGTCGGCGAGGCTGAGCCCTGGGACCTCGGCGAGGAGCCGCCGCAACCAGCGGATGGACTCCCCTGAGGAGCCTGGACCTATCACCGCGGCCCCAGTCGGCGGGGGCTGCCACACGACAGTGTAATCGCCGGTCCAGATGGCCTCGATGGCTGCAACTGGCACCAGCTCGCTCCCCTCCGGCAAATCTATCGTCCCGTAAGACTCGTCCAGGGCACCCAGAGCCGCGAAGCGACGCGCCCCCGAGCGGTCCGCCAACCGCAGCAGCACAGGGCGATCGAAATAGCGGACATTGCTCAGTCGGCCCTCCTCGCGCTCGCAACGCAATCCCAGCTCGGCCAGCCGTCCACAGGGATCGCGAGAACCCAGGTCCTGCGCATCGATGTCCCAGCGCCGCAGCAGCACCTTGAGAGCGGCATCCTCGGAAAGCGAAAGACGCGCCAGAGTCTCCGCAGCGGCTTCCGGTTGGAGGCTCGCGAGCGACACCTGCGGGAAGGGATGCGACTCCCCAGCCTGCGCGACATCGGGAGGGACCGACGCCGGGACCGGGACCGAAACCGGGACCGAAACCGAAACCGAAACCGGGACCGGGACCGGGACCGAAACCGGGACCGGGACCGGGACCGAGGCCGGAACCGGCGGCGAGGGCGGGGGCGGGGGCGGCACTGACACTGTGGTCTGGACCGAGGCGGCGCCTGGAACGGACGTCGAGGGCAGAACCGCCG
>JBGSOR010000270.1:0-2101 GCA_041738985.1 Chromatiaceae bacterium
CCATCTCGCAACCTCTATTTAGATCGCAGGTGCGCTCAGCACACTGGACAACGCCATCCAGGTGTCTACCGTTGCGCTCATGCCTTCCGCGCCCGACCTGTCCACGATCAGTGTCCGCCCGATCTACGCCAGCGAGTTGGAGCGCTGGCAGCGGTTGATGGAGGAGGAGCACTACCTGCAGAGCAATCGCCTGGTTGGCGAGCAGATCCGGTATGTGGCGCAGGACGCGGACGGGCGCTGGCTGGCCTGCCTGGGCTGGAGCGCGGGGTGCCGGCATCTGTCGGGGCGTGAGCGCTGGCTGGGGTGGACGGAAGGCCAGCTGGCGATGCGACTGCAACTGCTGGTGAACAACGCGCGATTCTTGATGCTGGGGAAGCGCGGTGAGACGCCGAACCTGGCCTCGAAGATCCTGTCGCTGAACCTGGACCGCCTGGCGGGCGATTGGCAAGAGGCGTACGGGCATCCGGTACTGGTGGCAGAGACCTTCGTCGATCTGCAGCGTCGACGCGATGACGGCTCGGTGGAGGAGATCAGTGAGCGCGAGGCCGGGGCCTGCTACCGCGCGGTGGGGTTCGAGGCCTGCGGGCGCACCCGTGGCTTCCGCCGGGTGCGCGTCGGCTTCGAGCGGCATGCCCAGCGTCGCCTGTTGCTGGTGCGCGAGGTAGTGGCCGGCGGACGAGCGGTGCTGACCGATCAGACGACGCCCTGGGACCGGGAAGAGCGCGTCCCGGCCCGTCATCGGCTGGATCTGCTGTCGCTGCCAACTGCATTTGATCCCGAGCGTGGCCTGATCGCGCATCTGGAGGCACGGGTGCCCGATCCGCGTCAGGTCCGGCAGTATCCGTGGCGGTGCATCCTGGCCGGACTGCTGGGCGGCGTGCTGGCGGGCAAGCAGACGATGAAGGATATCGCCGCCTGGGCACGCGCCCTGCCCGAGGAGGCCATTGAGCGCCTGGGTGGCCGCTGGAAGAAAGGAAGGCGCTCCATGCCTGCCGCCAACACCTATGGCTACGCCCTGGAGCATGCCGACCTCGGGAAGCTCAACGAGGCTCTGCGCTCGTGGCTGACAGGTCACGGCATCACCTGGAGCAACGACATCATCGCCGTCGACGGTAAGGCGCTGCTCGGCGCCGGGCGCACCCATAAGTCGCGAGCCACTGCCTCAGCGTTCTCGGTCACCCGCCGCGCAGTGCTCGCCCTGGAAGGGCACACCGGGGACGAACGCAAGGCGGTGAAGAGCTGCTTGCGCCAACTTGACCTCAACGGATGCATCGTCACCGGCGATGCCCTGCACACGAACGGGGATTTCGCTGACATCGACATCCTAAAAAAGGGGCGGACTACGTCTTCCAGCTCAAGGCCAACCAGCCGAAGCTTCTGGCGGGGGCCAAGCAGCTCAACTGGACCGGCGCAGCCGTCACCGAAGTTGCCTGGCGCGACGCCGAGCACGGACGCCGCGAGCAGCGCATCGTCCGCCGCATCGACCTGAGCACCACGACCGGCGCTGCGCTCGTCAAGACCTTCCCCGGCACCGCTCAGGTCTTCCGCATCGAGCGCGTCCGCAACAACGGCACCAGCGCCCCGCGCACCTGGTCCTACCACATCACCAGCCTGACGGCCAAGCAGGCCGATGCTCGCCGGCTCGGCGAGATCGTCCGTGCCCACTGGTTGATCGAGAACGGCAGCCACCTCATCCGCGATGTCGTCTATGGTGAAGACCGCTGCCGTTGCCGCACCGGACATGTTCCCGAGGTGCTCGCCATCACCAGATCCATCGGCATCGCCTATGCCGCCAAACACGTCCTGCCCCATGCCGAGGTCCACCGCGTCCTCAGCACCGACCTGCGCGCCCTGAGCAACCTGCTCGGCGTCTGGCTCGCGCCGGGCCAGGTGCCGAGCCGCGCCAAAGCCGCCTGAACAGATCCATTCCACCACGTGGGCGCTGGTCGAATGACCAGCGCCCAGCGGAGGCATGGCCCGAGGCCAAGATTCGAGCACCGACCAGAGGTTCGACTGGTGCCAACACGATCAACGAGGGGGCAGAAGAGGGGCGCCGGCCGTTGACGGTGGCCGGGTGCGGATCGGTTTGAGCGGCCCTGGG
>JBGSOR010000298.1:0-6407 GCA_041738985.1 Chromatiaceae bacterium
GCGCCGCCGCCGAGGCCACATCGTTGGCGCCGCGCACGAGGGCGCAAGGTCTCGATCCAAGCACACCGGGCCACATCACACGGCGTTGCTCACGCCTACCTCGGCCGTCGCCGCGATCGGCAGCGAGTCGGTGAGCCACAAGGGGCGCCGGGGCTTCATCGCTGGGGATCCTCTTCTTGGCGTCACGGCACGATAGAACCCGCCACACGGCGATCGTCGGGTTCGCTCCATCGTTAAGTCAAAAATGACATAACGACTAGCGTACCGCAACTGGCGCGCCACAACTTAACGAAGATCAAGCGTGGGGGCAGTCGGCCAGCTTGCGCAGCGCTTCCAGCTCCGGCGCGGCCTCAGCGTTGAGGCGCTCTTCCAGGGCATCGTAGGCGACCACCAGTTCCTGCCCGAGCGCGGTCAGGGATGCGCCACCGCCGCCCTTTCCGCCTGTCGCGGTTGCGACAACCGGGTGGCCGAATCCCTCGTTCAAGGAGTCGATCAGCAGCCAGGCGCGCATGTAGGGCATGTTGAGCGAACGGGCCGCCGCCGCGATAGAGCGGGTCTCGCCGACGGCCCGCAGCAGGTCGATCTTGCCGGGGCCAACGGCGATGCCGTCGCCGATGTAGAGGCGCGGCCGGACCAGGGCGGCGCAAGGTTTGATCTTCTGAGGACTCATACCGCAGAGGCTATCGGAAATGGCCGGTTATCCCAAGCCCCGGTGGAGTCTACCCGGGCTTCGGCCCTTGGACCTGTACCGCCAGCCGGCGTGGAGTCTCCAGTGTCCCGATCCAGGACCTCGCCTTTCCCCCCGTCGCTCAGCTCGCGCGGGTGCCGGTCCTGTTCGGCGGGATGCCGTTGTCGGTTTGGCCGCGGGGGGCTTGGCGGGGACACAAGTTAGGAAGACCTGTCAGGAACCGCCGCAGCGCACGACGAACAAGAGGCGCCGGTCGGATGCGCGGATGCGCGCCTCGCTCTTGGGTCCTCGTGACGACAGCAACCGGCCAAGACCAGTCACCGCGCCTGCCCCAACGGGAGGCCGCAAGACGTTCTTCAGCGGCCGCCGGCCTCCGCGATGTGCCGCTCAGGGTCCACCAGTCGTGCGGTCTGGTCGATGAAGCGAACGGTACAACAACGGCACCAAGAGTAAGGAAAAGACTGCGGACGACATGGCCCCAAAGATCAGTGCGATGGCCAAGCCGCCGAACACCGGATCGGGCACCATGATCCAAGTGCCCAGCGCGATGGCCAGCGTCGTCAGCAGGATCGGGCGCAGCCGCACTGCCCCGGCGTCCAGGAGGCTCTCTTCCAGCCCGATGCCGGTGCTCAGGCGATCCTGGATGAAGTCGATGATCATGAGCGAGTTGCGGATGACCACGCCCGCCAGGGCGATGACGCCGACCATGGAGGCCGCCGAGAAGGTAGTGCCGAGCAGCCAGTGGGCGGGAAACACGCCAATGAGCCCCAAGGGCACGGGGATTAGGGCCAGGCCAGCCAGCCGGAAGGATCGGTAGTAACCGACCAGGAGCAGAAAGATCGCGACCAGCGCCAGGCCCAGCGCCATCCCCATGTCCCTGAAGGCGTCCAGGGTCAAGCGTAGCTCACCTTCCCAGAGGAGCTGATAGCCCTTCAGCGCGTCCGGACGCACCGGCTGGAGGCCGAGGTTGGCCGTGACGAGCCGTCCTGCATCGCCCAGATCCAGCCCGTCGATCCGGCGGTCGAGGTCGAAGATGGCGTAGACCGGCGCACTGGCCGCCAACTCCCCGCCGACGTACTGCACCCGCTCGCCGTTCTTGTGCTGGATGGGTTTGGGTGTGGTCGCAGCAGTGACTTCCACCACCGTGGACAGCGGGATGCGTTGGCCCGCCGCGTTCTCCACATAGGCGCGACTCAGGGTCTCCGGGTCCACGCGGTCCTCCCTGGGGATCTGGAGCTTCACCGGAACCGGCGCACGCTCCCCGGGTGGGGCCGCGAAGGTCAGGGTCTCGCCATCGAGCAGACGGTGCAGGGCCATGCCAATCCGCGCCGGGTCTACCCCGGCGAGCGCGGCCTTATCGCGGTGGACCCGCAACCGGTATTCCGACACGTCGGAGGGCACGCTGGTCCACACCTCGGCCATATCGTGGGTCTCCCGGAAGGCGCCCGCCACCCGCGCTGCCAGGCCGTCCAGCACCGCCAGATCCGGCCCGTAGAGCTCAGCCAGGACGGTGGCCCGCACCGGCGGCCCGGGCGGATCTTCCACAAGCTGAACGACCCCGCCCGGATAACGTGCGGCGATGGCCGCCACCAGGGGCCGCAACGCCAGGACCAGCTCGATGCTGGTCGCGTCGCGCAAGCCCTTGTCCACCAGGTTGACGCGGATCTCCGCATACTGGGGGCCGAGATTGCCACCGCTGCCCTTGAGCAGGCCGTTGAAATCGATGATTGCCGGCAAGCCCACGTGCGTCGTGAAGTCGCGCACCTGCGGATGGCGGCGCAGTACCGCCTCGACCTCGCGCGCCAGCGCATCCGTGACCTCGATCGGCGTGGTCTCCGGCAGATGGATATGGACGAGGAAGGTGTTCTTGTTGTCCTTGGGCAAGAAGGCGAGCGGTACGCCGCCAACCGAGACCGCCCCGGCAACGCCCGCCGGGCGCACGAACTGCCAGGCCGGCTGCACGAGCGACCCCAGGAACAGGACAACGACGGCCAGGTAGAACCCACGGCGCAGCCAGGTCCGTCGCAGCAGAGCGGACAGCACGCGCCGATACCCGCGTTTCATCGCTTCGCCACCCGCGGCGCTGGTGGGGCCGGCGGGGAGCCAGCGCCGCGCCATCCAGGGCGTCACCGTGTAGGCGATCAGCAGGGACGCCAGCATCGCCACAGGGACATTGAAGGCGATGGGAAGGAAGTAGTCGCCCAGCATGCCGCTGACCAGCCGCAGGGACAGGAAGACCAAGACGATGGTGAGGGTCGCCAGGGTCGTCGGGTTGCCGATCTCGTGCGTCGCCCGGACCGCGGCATCGGCCCGCGCCGGGGCACCGGACCCCTGCGGCAGGGCGTGGAAGTGGCGATGGGTGTTCTCGATGACGACGATGGCATCGTCCACCAGCATCCCGAGGGCCAGGATCAAGGCATAGAGCGTGATGCGGTTGAGGGTGGGTCCCGCCAGCAGGTCCGCACCCATGACCACGGCGAGCACCAGTGGAATGACGCAGGCCACGATGAGTGCGGCGCGCGGACCGAGAAAGAGGAGCAGGACCAGACTGACCGCCGCGACCGCGACCCCGAGATGTTCCACCAGTTGGGTAACGGTGCTGTCGGCCTTCTGCCCATCGTCCCGGGTCACGATGGGTATGACTTCGGGCGGCAGGAATCCCTGGCGCATGGCCTCGATCCTCTCGCGCAAACGGGCGGTCAGATCGACGGCGTTGACGCCTTGCTGCTTGGCCAGGCCCAAGGTCACCGCCGCCAGGTCGCGGCCTTCCCAGCCGGCGAAGCGGGGATCGGCGGGGCCAAAGCCGAATCGGGTATAGAAGGCACGGTCGCCGGTGGGGCCGTCGCTGACCTCGGCGAGGTCCCCCAGGCGCAAGACCCGGCCGTCCTTGACTTGCAGGGGAATGGCGGCAATCTGTTCCACGCCTTGCAGGCGCTCGGTCAGACGCAGGTTGCGGTTCTCCCCCTCGTATACCCGCCCCGCCAGTGGTGCGGCGGTGTTCGCCGCCGTGACCGCGGCGGCCAGCGCATCGAGGGACAGACCGAAGGCCTGCAGGCGCTCCGGCGTGGCCTCGATCCGCAGCTCCCGGGGGCGCCCACCGACGATGCTGCCCAGGCTCACGCCGGGAACCGAGCGCAGCCGTTCCAGGACCCGTTCGGCCACGCGCCGCAAGGCAAAGTCATCGAGCGCGGCGGAGGCCAAGGCCAGGGTGAAGACGGGGACATCGTCCACGTCCACCGCCTGGAGGCGCGGCTCGCCGCTGCCGGGCGGCAAGACGAACCGCCGCAGCCGTTCCGCCACGGCGACCAGGGCCGCCTCCTTGTCATGACCGACCTCGAACTCGATCAGCACCCGGGCGGCCTCCGGCAGCGCGGTCCCGTAGCTGTGCTTGACGCCCGCGAGCGCCGACAGGGTCGCCTCTAGCGGTGAGAGCAGGATGTGCTCCACCTCCTCGGGGGTCGCGCCGGGCAAGGGGACCTCGACCTCGATGGCCGGGACCACGATCTGCGGGTTTTCTTCCCGCGGCGTGAACACCAGGCCCGCGAGACCGAAGCACAGGAAGGCGATGATCAAAAGCAGGGTGAGACGCGACTCCACAAAGGCGCGCGCCAGACGGCCGGGGACATTCAGCCCTGCCGGCGTCATGGCTTGGCGGTTTGCACGCGAGCGCCGTCCATCAAGGTCGGCGGTGGATCGAGCACCACGCGGTCGCCGGGTCGCAACCCGGCGAGAACCTCGGCAGCCCGATCGAACCGGCGGCCGGTCTGGATGCTGCGAAAGCGGACCTCGTCCGGGGCGACGATAACAAACACGCCGGTCACGCCCGCACGTTCCATGAGCGCCTTCTCGGGAACGGCGATCTTGGGCGTCTCGCCCAGACGAATCCTGACCTCGCCGAAGGTACCGGCCATCGCATCGACACCGCCGGGGATCGCGACCTCGATCTTGCAGCTTCGCGTGGTCGTGTCCGCGGACTCCAGGATGCGAGTGAGCTCGGCCGCGACAGGCGCCGCCTGCCCATCGAGTGTCAATTCGACGGCCATGCCAGGGTGCAGGCGTTCGGTCTCCTGCAAGGGAACCCAGGCATCGAAGCGCCGGCCATCGGCCGATTCGCCCTCGATGATGGGTTGCGAGGGTCCCGCCAAGTCGCCCGGCTCCCGCAACCGCCTCAAGACCATGAGCGACTCGGGTGCACGCACCACCAACTCCGAGACATTCTCCTGTTGGGATGCCACGACTGCCTCGGCGGCGACCACTGCTGCGTTGGCGCGATCCCGCCTGACCTGACCCTTGCGCAGGGCGTCCTCGGACACGGCCTGAGTCTCGGCGAGGGTGGTCAGACGGATGAGATCGGAGTCGGCGTCCGCCAGATCGGTGCGGGCCGCGCTCAACTCGGCCCGGGCCTGGTGCAGGGCCTGTTCCAATTCCGGCGCGGCCAGCACCGCGATCTGGGCGCCGACCGCAACCCGGTCGCCGGGGCGAACCGACAGCTCGACCAGGCGCCCCGATGATCGGGGTGCGAGCTGGAATCGCGTGGCAGCCACGACTTCCCCCGGGCGGACCAGCAGGTCCGGGAAGGGAACGGTTGCAACCTCACGCCAAGCCACCTCCATCGGTGGCTCCGAGCCTAGAGGCGTCATCGCCTGTCCCTGGCCCGGGTCGAAATGCCGGATCGCCAGCCACCCCGCCACGGCACCGACGATGCACAGCGACAGCACGGCATAAGCCCGTCTCATCACACCCTCGGCAATGCCCGCGACAACAACCGCTTCACATGCTCCGCGATGACCGACGGGCTGTCTTGCTCTACGCGCATACCTGGCAGAAAACGGCGAACCGGCGCCGTCTCGAAGTGGAACAACACCAAGCCTGCCATGGAGATCGCCAGCATGTGCGGGTCGCACTCTGGGTCGAGATCCTGGGCCAGTGCCGATATGGCTTCGAACGGCTCACGAAAGACCTGTTCCGCGAGCAGCCGAAGACGGCTCTCGTCCCCGTCGAGGAGTTCCCGCTGCAACAGCCGCCGGAAGTCCGGGTCCTCTGCCATCAGCGCCGTGAACCGATCGATGAATCGATGTAGTCGGGCTTCGGGCAGACCGGGGCCACGGGCCGTCTCGCTGATATTGCGGGCCTTGTCAGCGAAGACGTACGCCATGGCGTTGAGATACAGCGCCTGCTTGTCTGGGAAATGGTTATACAGAGAGGCGGCCTGAACCCCGACGGCGGTGGCGATGGCACGCATGGACACGCCATCGAAACCCGCGGACGCAAACAGCGGGACGGCAACCTCAAGGATGCGGTCTTTGGTCGTCGAGCTTGGTGCAGGGATGCTCATGGGCACATGGTAACAAACGTCCGTTAGTTCATGGTGGCAGGTCGTGATCTCCGCACAGAACGGTGCCGACCTAGAGACGATTTCTTACTGGACTACTGACATGGTTCTCGAAGCACATCTGTTTCAATGACAGGGTTTCCGACGAAGCGGCGGCGGTTGGGCTGACAGTTCGCCGCAGCGGCGGCCACCGGACCGCTCTCGTTGGCCCTGCTCGGCGGCTTCCTATTTGGCCTCGGCACGGCCATCGACCGGGGCTGCGCCTTCTCCACCCTGCAGCGCCTGGCAGATGCCGATTGGCGGATGCTCGCGACCCTCGCGGGCTTCCTCGCCGGCGACGTGCTCTGGCAGCTCTGGTGTCCCCCGGCGAGCGCTTCCCTGCCCGCG
>JBGSOR010000089.1:0-23928 GCA_041738985.1 Chromatiaceae bacterium
CGCCTGCGCGGTGGCAGCCCCGGACCTCCCGCCGCCAGAGCAGTGGACGCTGCTTGCGGGCTGGGCGGCCATCTACGGCCTCATCCATTGGCGCGTTGGCCTTGCGGAGCGCGTCGCCGCTACGGATCGGCCATGAACCCCCTCTTCGATCGGCTGCGCTCCCGCACGGCGGCCCTGACCCACGACCTCCTGACCGTGCCCGTCGCCTGGCTCGGGGCCTACTGGTTGCGCTTCAACCTCGAGCCCATACCGCCGGACTTTCTGGGGGCCGCGCTCTTTGCCTTGCCCTGGGTTCTCCTGATCCAGGGCACAGTTTTCTGGCTCTTCGGGCTCTACCGCGGGGTATGGCGGTTCGCGTCACTCCCCGATCTGGTGCGTATCGGCAACGCGGCGTTCGCGGGGACCGTCCTGGTCGTCGTCGCCTTGTTCGTCGTCAACCGTTCGCTTCTGCTGCCGCGCTCGGTGCCCGTGCTCTTCCTGGGTCTGCAGATCCTCCTGCTCGCCGGACCCCGGCTACTCTACCGTCTGCTCAAAGACCATCGAATCAGCTTGCGCGGTGGCCAACGGGTGTTGATTGTGGGAGCGGACCGGGCTGGGGAGATGCTCGCCCGAGACATGCTCCGGGACCCTCAGCGCGCCTATTGTCCGGCGGGTTTCGTTGACGACAAGCCGCGACGCCAAGGGGGCGAGGTCCATGGGGTGCCGGTCCTGGGCGCGACAGAGGACATTCCCCGACTCGTGAGCGAGCGTGCCATCGAGTTGATCCTGCTTGCGGTCCCCACCGCCGGGGCACGGGAGATGCAGCGCTTGGTGGGTCTGTGCGAGCAATCGGGGGTGCCTTTCAGGACCGTGCCGCAGCTCGGCAACCTGATGGCGGGGCAGGTCAGCATCGGCCAACTGCGCCCGGTATCCATCGAAGACTTGCTGGGGAGAGAGCCCGTCACCCTGGACTGGGGCGGCATACGCGCAGGGCTCGCCGGGCGCGAGATCCTGGTCACGGGCGCGGGCGGCTCCATCGGCTCGGAGCTCGTCCGGCAGATCGCCGCCACGGGCCCCGAGCGCCTGATCCTGGTGGATAACGGCGAGTACAACCTCTACGCGATGGAGATGGAGCTGCGGGAGACCCACCCAGGTTTGGCCTTCACGCGCCATCTGCTGGACGTTACGGATGCCCCTGCCGTCGAGGCGCTGTTCCGGGTCGAGCGCCCCCGTATCGTCTTTCATGCAGCAGCCTACAAACATGTGCCCATGCTCGAGGACCAGGTGCGGGCGGCGGTGCGCAACAATGTGCTCGGCACCCGGGCTGTCGCCCAGGCCGCCGCGGACTTCGCCTGCGAGCGTTTCGTTCTGATCTCCACGGACAAGGCGGTCCATCCGGCCAATGTGATGGGGGCCACCAAACGGGTTGCCGAAGGTCTTTGCCAGGCATTGGACCGCCAGAGCGAGACCCGGTTTATTACGGTCCGGTTCGGTAACGTGCTGGATTCCGCGGGGAGCGTGGTGCCGCTCTTCCGGCGCCAGATCGAGCGCGGCGGACCGCTGACCTTGACGCATCCGGAGATCGAGCGCTTTTTTATGACCATCCCCGAGGCCTGCCAGCTCATCATGCAGGCGGCGGTGATCGGGGACGGGGGGGAGATCTGCGTTCTCGACATGGGGGAGCCTGTGAAGATTCGCTACCTGGCCGAGCAGATGATCCGGCTCTCGGGGCGGGAGCCGGGACGGGATGTTCAAATCCAGTTCATTGGTCTGCGGCCCGGGGAAAAACTCTACGAGGAGCTCTTCTACGCCTCCGAGGATCTGACCCCCACCCGACATCCCAAGATTCGGGTCGCCCGCGGCGCCATCGGCGGTGGCCCGACCCCGGTTGCCGCGCCCTTGGACGGGTTCGATGCCTTGCTGAAGGCGGCTGAGCGGCACGACACCCCGGCGATGCTGCGAGAGCTGAGCGACCTGATTCCGGGTTGGCGGTCCGCTCCGGCTGACGAGCTTGCCGATGCTGCGACGGCTGAGGCGGATTCCGAGACCGGCGAAGCGGACTCGGTCCACCGGGATTTTCGGGCGAGGGCCTGAGTCATGCAATCCGACTCCGCGCGAGACGACACCTTAATGGACGAGGTCCCGGCCATTAGCGGTACCCGCGACGAGCCGGATCCGATCCTGGACCTGGAGACCCCAGCATTGCCAGGGGGGAGCGAGGCGCCTGGGTCCCCCACTGTCGAGGCCCCGGATCGC
This sequence comes from Chromatiaceae bacterium, assembly GCA_041738985.1. GTDB lineage: Bacteria > Pseudomonadota > Gammaproteobacteria > Chromatiales > Chromatiaceae > Thiodictyon. The sequence continues at coordinate 2,236 of JBGSOR010000089.1, forward strand.
CCGGTGGCGCTCCCGGCGACTGGGGTGTCTGTAGCGACGGAGCGCCCGCCGGAGGCGCGCATCGTCGCAGTGCTTTTGGAGCGCGGGAAGCTGACCCCTGCGGACTTAGGCCGCGCCCGCCGGCTTGCGGACGATGGCGGCGAGCCCCTTCTGAGGATGCTGGTGCGCCTGGGACTGGTCTCCGAGCGGGACCTCGCCCAGGCCATGGGGGAGGTTCTGGACCTGCCTCTTGCGGACCCGACCGCATTCCCGATAGAGCCCGTGGGGGAGGGAATGTTCACCCTGCGGTTCCTGAAGGATGCCCGGGTCCTGCCCTTGGCGGACGAGGGGGATCGGCTGAGGGTCGCGGTGGCCGACGCGGCCGATCCCTATGTGCTCGCCGTTGTCGCGATGGCGGCCGGCAAGCCCGTAGAGGCCCAGGTTGGTTTGCCCTCGGAGATCGATTCCGCCCTGGAGCGGCTCTACGAAAAGCAAGGCGCCCCGGATGCGGAGACCGAGGCGGAGCTGGGGGACTTCGACGAAGAGGATATCGAGCACCTCAGGGACCTGGCGAGCGAGGCCCCGGTCATCCGCATGGTGAACAATCTGATCCAGCGGGCGGTCGAATCCCGCGCGTCGGACATTCACATCGAGCCGTTCGCCGACGAGCTCAAGGTCCGCTATCGAATCGACGGGATCCTGAAAGAAGTCGACGCCCCCCCGATGCGCTCCACCGCGGCCGTGATCTCCCGCATCAAGATCATGGCCAAGCTCAATATCGCGGAGCGCCGTCTGCCCCAGGACGGGCGCATCCCCATCCGCGTCCAGGGCCGGGAGCTGGATCTGCGCGTCTCGACCGTCCCCACGATGTTCGGAGAGAGCGTGGTTATGCGACTCCTGGATAAAGAGAGCGTGCGCTTCGACTTCGACGCCCTGGGCTTCGACGGCCCACCCAGGCAGCGGCTCCTGGATATCCTGGAGCAGCCCTACGGCATCATGCTGGTCACCGGACCCACCGGCTCCGGCAAGAGCACGACCCTCTATACTGCCTTGAGCCGGCTCAACACCCAGGAACGCAAGATCATCACGGTCGAGGATCCGGTGGAGTACCAGCTCCCCGGGATCAATCAGATCCAGGTGAAATCCTCGATCGGCATGACCTTCGCCGGCGCGCTCCGCGCCATCGTTCGCCAGGACCCGGACATCATCATGGTGGGCGAGATGCGCGATCTGGAGACAGCCCGCATCGCTGTCCAGTCCGCACTGACCGGGCATGTGGTCCTCTCCACCCTGCACACCAACGACGCGGCGAGCGGGGTTACCCGGCTCCTGGACATGGGCGTGGAGGACTATCTGCTCACCTCAACCATAAACGGCATACTCGCTCAGCGACTGGTGCGCCGCCTTTGCCCCCAATGCCGGGAGCCCTACCATCCCCTCCCTGAGCTCGCCGAGCGCTTCAGCCGCATCCCGCGGGACCCTGGACCGATCTCCCTCTTCCGCCCCGTCGGCTGCGCGCACTGCAACGGGACCGGATATCGGGGCCGCCTGGCGATCGCCGAGCTGCTCCTGATGACGGACCCCATCCGCAAGCTGGTCCTGAGCCACGCCACCGCCACCGAGATACAGCGCACGGCCATCGCCGAGGGCATGGCCACGATGTACGAGGACGGGCTGCGCAAGGCCCTCGAGGGGCGCACCACGGTGGAGGAGGTGCTGCGAGTGGCGGAGGACGACTGAGTTGCCTAAGTTCCTGTACAAGGCCGTCAAGCTGGACGGCGAGGTCGTCGAGGGCGAGCTGGAGGCGGCGGATTCGCTTGCGGTCGGCCGCTTTCTGCATGGCCAGGGCCTGATCCCCCTCGAGACCCGGCATGCGGCGGGGCTGCGTGCAAGGCTGATCCGCAGCCGGCGTCGGCACCTGAGCCAGAAGGAGATTGGCATCCTCACCCGGGAGCTGTCCACGCTCTTGGAGGCCGGAATGACCCTGGACCGGTCCCTTCAGATCCTGATCGAGCTGACGGACGCGGAGCATCTGGTACGGGTCCTCTCAGACCTCCAGGATCGGGTGCGGGGCGGGGCGACCTTCTCGAGCGCCCTGGAGGCCCAGGACGGCCAGTTCGCCCGGCTCTACGTGAACATGGTCCGGGCCGGAGAGGCCAGCGGCGCCCTGGATAAAGTGCTCGGCAGGCTCGCGGACTACCTGGAGCGGGTGGCGGAGCTGCGCCAGACCGTCATCTCCGCCCTGGTCTACCCCATGATCCTGCTGGTCGTGGCCGGGCTCTCGGTCATCATGCTTCTGGTCTTCGTGGTACCCCAGTTCACGGTTCTGTTCCAGGACATGGGCGCCGCGCTACCCCTTCCGACCAAGATCGTCGTGGCCGCCGGGGAGCTTTTCCGCAATTGGTGGTGGGCCATGCTGTGCGTCATCGCTGTCACGGCCCTGGGGCTCGAGCGCTGGCTCCAGGACGAGCGCGTGCGAGCCCGCTTGGACCGCCGGGTGCTTCGCTTACCGCTGTTCGGCGATCTGGTCTGGAAGATGGAGACCGCCCGGCTATGCCACACACTCGCCACTCTGCTCAAGAACGGACTGCCGCTTTTGACCGCGTTGACGCTCGCCAAAGAGGTCGTATCCAACCGCAAAATTTCTAGTTTATTGGACGAGGCACAGGAAGACCTCAAGCACGGGCGCGGTCTTGCGGGACCGCTGGTGCGCCTCCAGGCACTGCCGGATCTGGCCTTGCAGATGATCCGGGTCGGCGAAGAGTCGGGTGCGCTCGACGCCATGCTGGCGAAGGTCGCGAGCATCTACGATCGGGAGACGCGAAACAGTGTCCAGAGCATGCTCACCCTGCTGGAGCCGATTCTTATCGTCGGTCTCGGGATAATTGTGGCGGGCATTATCGTCTCTATCCTGATGGCGATCTTGGGGGCGAACGAGCTGGTGGGTTGATTTAGCGTCGTCCTCGCCACTCGACCGACCATGAACGACGAAAAACGCCGTCAGATCTTCGAGCGCCTGCGTGCCGCGAACCCGGCTCCCGCGACCGAGCTTATCTACGGTAGCCCTTTCGAGCTTCTGATCGCCGTGATCCTCTCCGCTCAGGCCACGGACAAGGGGGTAAACAAGGCGACGGCGAGCCTCTTCCGGGTCGCCAGTTCCCCCGAGACCGTCCTGGCGCTCGGGGAGGAAGGGCTAAAGGCCCACATCCGCACCCTGGGTCTTTTCAACGGCAAGGCGCGGAACATCATGAAGACCTGCGAGGTGCTGGTCAGGGAGCACGGCGGTCAGGTCCCGCGTAGCCGCAAGGATCTGGAGTCCCTGCCCGGGGTGGGACGCAAGACAGCCAACGTGGTGCTCAATACCGCCTTCGGGGAGCCCACCATGGCGGTGGATACCCATATCTTCCGGGTCGGCAACCGCACCCGCATCGCCCAGGGTAAGACCCCGCTCGCGGTGGAGCAGCGGCTTTTACGCCACACCCCAAAAGAGTTTCTCAAGGACGCCCACCATTGGCTGATCCTGCACGGACGCTATGTCTGTGTGGCCCGCAAGCCGCGCTGCCATCTCTGTCCCATCGCGGACCTATGCGAGTATCCCGACAAGATCTCGGTCCCAGAGGATACAAACGAGGCCAACGTCTGATGTTTTCCCAAGAGCGCAAGACCCACCGGCAGGTCTTCGTCGATGCCTGGGCCAAGGCCCGCTTGGGCCAGCCCCTGGAGCCCCTTGAAGCCCAGATCGTCCAGATCCTGCGGATGCATCCGGAGTATCTCGGCGCCCTGGAGGAGTCGGACGGCATCCTCGACCGCGACTACCTGCCCGAGGCGGGGGAATCGAACCCCTTCCTGCACCTGGGTCTGCACATCGCCATTCTGGAGCAGACGAGCATCGACCGCCCCGCGGGTGTCCGGAAGCTTCACCGAAACCTAACCGCCGCTACCGGCGATGTCCACGAGGCCGACCACCGGATCATGGAATGTCTGGCGGAGGCACTCTGGCACGTTCAGCGCGACGGCAAGCCGTTCGACGACAAGGCCTATCTCAAGTGCATCCGGCGCGCGGGCGGTGGCAGCCGCCCGCGGGACCGCTGAAATCCCCGCGGTCGGGGCGGAAGCGGCGAGGGCTTTTTTTTCCCGGAAGGGGCACAACCTCGCGGTGGCGGGAGGAGCTGCCCGGGCGAGCGGCCCTTAAGTCCCTGACCTCCTCCATGATCGATACAGTCTTCGAGGCTCGGCCCGAGGATCTTTAGTCGAGCGGTGAGCGACCCGGGGTCCGCTGACCGACCATAGCCACCATGCCAGACGAGGACACGCCAATGAACAACAAGACCATCGGCTCCGCTGCGGCAATCGTCGGGGCTGCCCTGGTCGGCAGCCTGGCCGTCGTAGCGGCCGCGAGCGCTGCCGACAACCCCTTCGCCGCCAAACCGCTGGACTCCGGCTACCTACAGCTCGCCGAGGGCGACAAGGCTCAGGGCGAAGCGGCGGACGAGGGCAGCGAGGACAAGAAGACGACCGAAAGCGAGGGCTCTGGCAAAGGCATGAAGGACGGCAAGTGCGGCGAGGGAAAGTGCGGCGGCGCCAAGTAGCGAGCCCCTTTCTCTGACCATGACCCGTCGCGCCCGGGTTCCTGGTGCCAGTATCGGCCTGCGGCGCCCCTTTCTGGGCGCCTTGGCCGAGCTTCCCCCGGCACAGGTGACCTTCTGGGAGGTGGCGCCGGAAAACTGGATTGGCGTCCGCCGGGCGAATGGCCGCCGCTTTCGGGCCATGACCGAGCGGCACCCCTTCGTCGCTCACGGTCTCTTCCCCTGATCGGCTCCCTCGCCCCGGTCTTGAGCTACGGCGCCCGTCTGCTCCAAGACCTGCAAGCCCGCGGCGTCGTCCTGGGCACCGCCGCGCCGCGAGCCCCCGGGCCCTGGCATAATCGCGATTCATACCACCGCGGCCGTCCCAGGCGGGGTCGAGCTCCGTCATCCGGGCGGGCTCGAATCCATGGGATCGGAACCGCAGTCAGGATCAGATTTACGGAGCCGAGCCATGACCGACACCAACGCCACCACCGAATCCTCCCAGGTGTCCAGCCAAGACATCCACACCCAGGTTGCCGTGCTGGGCGCGGGACCCGGCGGCTATACGGCCGCCTTCCGCGCCGCGGACCTCGGGCTTCGGGTGGTCCTGATCGAGCGCTACGAAAACCTGGGCGGTGTCTGTCTTAACGTGGGCTGCATCCCCTCCAAGGCCCTGCTTCACACCGTGGCTATCGTCGAAGAGGCCAAGACCCTGGGCGACATGGGCGTGACCTTCGCCGCGCCGGAGATCGACCTGGACAAGATGCGTGCCGGTAAGGAGAAAGTGGTCGCGAGGCTCACCGGGGGACTGGCCGCGCTTGCCAAGCAGCGCAAGGTGCAGGTGGTCACCGGGGTGGGCCGATTCGAGTCCCCCGACCGCATCGGGGTGGAGACTCGGGAGGGCAAGGTCACCGTCAGCTTCGACCAGTGCATCGTCGCCTGCGGCTCCCGCCCCATCCGCATTCCCGGCTTCCCCCACGAGGACCCGCGGGTGATGGACTCCACCGACGCGCTGGAGATCCGCGACATCCCGGAACGGCTCCTGATCGTCGGCGGCGGCATCATCGGACTGGAGATGGCGACCGTCTATGCCACGTTGGGGAGCCGCATCGACGTGGTGGAGCTGAAGGAGCAGCTCATGCCCGGCTGCGACCTGGATCTGGTCCGAGCCTACGAAAAGGTCTCGCGCAAGCGCTTCGACCAGGTGATGCTGGAGACCAAGGTGGCCAGCATGAGCGCCGCCTCCGAGGGTATCCGCGTGACCTTCGAGGGCAAGCACCCGGGCGAGGGCACCTACGACAAGGTCCTGGTGGCAGTGGGCCGCATCCCCAATGGCAAGCAGATCGACGCCGAGGCCGCCGGGGTCAAGGTGGACGAGCACGGGTTCATCAAGGTGGACGGCCACCAGCGCACCAATGTCCCCAACATCTACGCCATCGGCGATGTCGTGGGCGGCCCCATGCTGGCCCACAAGGCGACCCACGAGGCCAAGACCGCCGCCGAGGTCATCGCCGGGCTCCCCGCGCTCTTCGACCCCCTCGCGATTCCCTCCGTGGCCTACACGGACCCCGAGGTCGCCTGGATGGGACTCACCGAGACCGAGGCGAAGGCCAAGGGCATCCCCTACGAGAAGGGCGTCTTCCCTTGGGCTGCCAGCGGCCGGGCCCTGGGCATCCATCGGGAGGAGGGCCTGACCAAGCTCCTTTTCGACCCGGAGACTCACCGCATCCTGGGTGCCGGCATCGTCGGGGTGAATGCGGGCGAGCTGATCGGCGAGACCGTGCTGGCCCTGGAGATGGGTGCGGACATGGAAGATATCGGACTCACTGTCCACCCCCACCCGACCTTGAGCGAGACCATCTGTTTCGCCGCCGAGATGGTGCACGGCTCTATCACCGATCTGATGCCGCCCAAGAAGCGCTGACATGGGCCGCGCTAGCGCTCACGCATCGGCGTCAGGCATTCCTCTGCGGCCCCGAGTCCGCGGGGCGCTCTGCCAAGCCCGCCCCTGCTTCGGCGCGCGGCGAGGCGTTCCGTAGTCACTCCGCGTCATAGGCCAGGTTGGGGCCGAGCCAGCGCTCGATCTCAGCGACCGCCATACCTTTGCGCTCGGCATAGTCGATGACCTGGTCCTTTCCGATCTTGCCCACGGCAAAATAGCGGCTGTCCGGGTGGGAGAAATAAAGACCAGACACTGCCGCGGTGGGGACCATGGCCTTGGATTCGGTGAGCCAGATACCGGTGCGGCGCTCCGCGTCGAGCAGCTCCCAGAGCAAATCCTTCTCGGTGTGGTCCGGGCAGGCAGGGTAGCCCATGGCCGGGCGGATGCCCTGGTATTGCTCCTCGATCAGGGCCTCGGCGCTCAGGCGCTCGTCCTGGGCGTAGCGCCAATGGCGGGTACGTACGCGATGATGGAGCATCTCCGCCAGTGCCTCGGCGAGCCGATCCGCCAAGGCCTTGAGCATCAGGGCCGAATAATCGTCGTTGTCCGTCTCGAAGCGCTTCACGTGCGCGTCGATCCCGATGCCCGCGGTACAGGCGAATCCGCCGATATAGTCCGGGATACCGGTGTCGCTCGGTGCGATGAAGTCCGCCAGGGACTCGTTGGGTCGGCCCTGGGGCTGCTTGCCCTGTTTGCGCAGGCAATGGAAGGTGAGTATGGCCTCGGCCCTGGACTCGTCCGCATAGACCTCGATGTCGTCGCCTATCGCATTGGCCGGGAATAGTCCGATGACCGCAGCGGCCGAGAGCCAGCCCTCCGTGACGACCCGGTGCAGCATGGCCAGTGCGTCCGCATGGAGATTGCGGGCCTCCTCGCCCTTCTCCGCATCGTCCAGGATCTGGGGGAAACGGCCCTTGAGCTGCCAGGCGTGAAAGAAGAAGGTCCAGTCGATATAGGCGGCGACCTCGTCCAGAGGAATGTCCTTGAAGACCTGGATGCCAGGCTCCGCCGGGGTGGGGGGTTGGTAGTGCTCCCAGTCGATGGGGGTGCGGTTGGCCTGGGCCTCGACCAGGGGGATCAGATCCCGAGCCTCGTCCCGGGCGGCGCGTCGCGCCCGGACCTCCGCGTAGTCGGCGCGGATACCGGCCACGTATTTCTCTTTCAGGTCCTTGGAGAGCAGGCTGCTGGCCACGCCCACGGCGCGCGAGGCGTCTTTCACATGGACCACCGGGTGTGCGTATTGCGGCTCGATCTTGACCGCGGTATGGAGCTTAGAGGTGGTCGCGCCGCCGATGAGTAGCGGTACCTCGAAGCCCAAGCGCTGCATCTCCTTAGCCACGTGGACCATTTCGTCCAGGGACGGAGTGATGAGTCCGGACAGCCCGACGATGTCCGCATTGACCTCCCGGGCCTTTGCCAGGATGCGATCGGCAGGGACCATGACCCCCATGTCGATCACTTCGTAGTTGTTGCATTGCAGGACCACGCCCACGATGTTCTTGCCGATATCGTGCACGTCGCCCTTGACCGTGGCCATCAGGATGCGGCCCTGAGTGTCGCCCGCGGATTTCTCCTGCGCCAGATAGGGCTCCAGATAGGCGACCGCCTTCTTCATGACCCGGGCGGACTTAACTACCTGGGGCAGAAACATCTTGCCCTCGCCGAAGAGGTCGCCCACCACGTTCATCCCCGCCATCAGGGGACCTTCGATGACCGAGATGGGCCGGCCAAGCTTCTGGCGAGCCTCTTCCGTATCGGCCTCGATGAAATCGGCGATGCCTTTGATGAGCGCGTGCTCGATGCGCTTCTCCACCGGGGCTGCTCGCCAGGCCAGGTCCTGCTTGTTCTCGATCCCGGAGCCGTCGCCCTTGTACTTGGGGGCGAGGTCGATTAGGCGCTCGGTGGCGTCCGGGCGGCGATTGAGGATCACGTCCTCCACCGCGTCCCGCAGCTCGGACGGCAGCTCGTCATAGACCGCCAATTGGCCGGCGTTGACGATCCCCATGTCCATACCGGCCCGGATGGCGTGATAGAGAAAGACCGAATGGATCGCTTCCCGCACCGGGTTGTTGCCGCGGAAGGAGAAGGAGACGTTGGAGACCCCGCCCGAGACCTTGGCATGGGGCAGGCTGGCCTTGATCCGACGGGTCGCCTCGATGAAGTCCACCGCGTAGTTGTTGTGCTCCTCGATGCCGGTGGCGACCGCGAAGATATTGGGGTCGAAGACGATGTCCTCGGGGGGAAAGCCGATCTCGTCGACAAGGATGCGGTACGCGCGGGCGCAGATCTCGAGCTTGCGCTCCTGGGTGTCCGCCTGGCCCTGCTCGTCGAAGGCCATCACCACGACCGCCGCGCCATAACGGCGGCACTTGCGCGCATGCTCCCGGAAGGCGTCCTCTCCCTCCTTCATACTGATGGAGTTGACGATGGATTTACCCTGGACGCATTTGAGCCCGGCCTCGATGACCTCCCACTTCGAGGAGTCGATCATGATCGGCACCCGGGCGATATCCGGCTCCGCAGCGACCAGGTTCAGGAACCGGGTCATGGCCGCCTTGGAGTCCAGCATGGCCTCGTCCATGTTGATGTCGATGACCTGGGCCCCGTTCTCCACCTGGTTGCGGGCCACGTCGAGGGCCGCGTCGAATCGGCCTTCCAAGATCAGGCGCTTGAATACCGCAGAGCCAGTGACGTTGGTACGCTCGCCGACATTGATGAAGCTGGCCGTGGCTGGGATCGAGGGGGTGGTCATGGGTGCTCTTTGAAGGGTTTTTCGACCTGTCGAAGCGCATGATGGGCGGCATTCGAGCGCCTCGAAGCCCGAGACTGCGGGGCAAACTCTAGCATGGGACGCAGCAGGGGGCGCGGACAGCGAAAAGCCCGCGGGGCCCTGGGGCCGCGCGGGCTTTTCGTTCGAGGGCCAGCCCTGGCCCGGATCAGGATCCGATTAGACTGCGGAACGCTCGTTCAACCACGTGCCGATGGCCGGCGTGACTTCCTTCTGAGCCTTGCCGCTCACGTAGATTCCGATGTGGCCGCCGGGGAAGGCGTTTTCGGTATAGTCCTTACTTGAAGTCAAGCCCTTCATCGCCTGGGAGGCGGCCGGCGGCACCAGGTGGTCCTGCAGGGCATAGACGTTGAGCACCGGGCAGGTGATGTTCTTTAGATCGATCTCCTGCTCCCCGATAACGACCCCACCGTTGATCAGTCCGTTCTTCTGGTAAAAATCCTTGGCGAACTGACGGAAGGTCTCGCCCGCCTGGTCGGGGCTGTCGAAGATCCACTTCTCCATGCGCAGGAAGTTCTTGACCTTCTCCGGGTCCTCCAGGACGTCGACCATGTTCACGTATTTCTGGCCGGCCAGGGCAAAGGGTTTCAGGGACAAGAAGGTCCAGTTCAGGAGCTCGCCGGGGACGTTGCCCATGGTGTCCACGGCTAGATCGATGTCCATGCTCTGGACCCAAGTGGAGAGCAGGTTGCCCGGGGTCTGGAAGTCCACCGGGGTGACCATGGTGACCAGGTTCTTCACCTTGTCCTGGTGCATGGAGGTGTACATCAGGCTGAAGACCCCACCCTGGCAGATTCCCAGGATATTGATGGCGTCGAGCCCATGGGCCTCGCGGATGTAGTCCACGCAGCGGTCCAGGTACCCGTTCAGGTAGTCATCCAGAGTCAGGGCGCGGTCGGCCCCGTCCGGATAGCCCCAGTCGATCAGGTAGACGTCCTGACCGGTCTTGAGCAGGCCTTTGATGGTGGAACGATCCTCCTGGATGTCGGTCATGTAGGGCCGATTGACCAGGGCATAGACGACCAGGAGCGGCACCGGTCGCGGGGTCACGCCCTCCGGGGTGTCGTAACGATAGAGGACCAGCTTGTCCTCTTGAAAGACGGCGTGCTTGGGGCTCACGCCCGTGTCGATCTTGTCCGCGTTGAGCAGGTTCTCCATACCCTGTCCCAGCTTGCGGGTGTAGTCCATCATCTCTTCGACCAATTTGTCAGGTCGGATATCGATCGGAAACACGTGTTATCTCCTCCGAATAAAGGGGTCAGCCTCGGGCCTTCGCGGCGCTGGGCCGATGCCTACTTGGTGGTGGGTGCGGTCGGCTTGGCGCCGGTCTTCTTGCGGGCTACGGGCTCCTTGATGGGGGCGGAGGGCACCGCGGATGTCAGGGCGGAGCGAACGGGGGCCGGCTGCTGAGTCAGTGCCCGAGCCGGGGTGCCTTCCACTGCATGCTTAAGCGCATTCAGCTCACGGACGATCCGTTTGTTCTCGCGGCGGATTTCCTGGAGGCGGTCCTGCAGGGTGCGGATTTCGGCGCGCGTGGGCATGTTCAGTGCGCCCAGGTTCTCGTCGACCATCACCGACAGGCGGTGCTTGAACGCCATCTGGGCGTTGATCAGGTCGCCGTGAAGCTGCGCATAGGCCGGCGTGCTGACTTCTTCCGCATAGACCGCCTCGCAACAATTCACCCAATCGTCATAGATGGCGCGGGCCGAGTCGATGGTCTTGCCGCTCGTGATCAACTCCTGCATGTGGCCGCGCAGCCGGTCGATCGCCTTGATACCGAGCTGGGAGTAGAATGCCGTGTACTCCTGGAATGCTTTCTGGAACCTCAGGCCGCAGCGCATCAGCTCCTGGTAAGCGCCCTGCTCCTCGCGGGTGTAGCCCAGGCCCGGGGCCGAGAGGACCTTGTCGATGTGCTCCTTGACGGCGTCGTGGGGCATGTTGCGCAACAGGTCGCCGGGAAGCGGCGACAGGGAGGAGGCCATACGCTGCCAGTTGTCGTAGGGCAGCTCCCAAAAGGCCAACCGGCGATGCAAGCCGTTACTGCCTTCGCCCATCCCGCCGAGCGAGCCTATGAAACCCTTCTGCATGTCGTCCAGGGCCTTGCTGAAGGCGCCCCAGGCGTCACCGCCTCCGGCGGCGCCGGGCAGGAAGGTCTCGACCATTTTGAACAAGGACTTGCCCTGATCCATCATCCGCTCCATGAGCTGCTTGGATGCGTCAGGGGCGGTCGGGGAAACGGCCTTCCACCAGTGGTCGAGGGCTGCCTGCCAGGGGGAGGTGACGTCGCCGCCCTCGAGCCCCATCGCCTTGCGGCTCATCTCTGTCCACGACTCCCAGTATTTCCGCTGGGTCTCGAGCCAATCGTCCGAAAAGTAACCTTCTTTGTTCACGTTGCGACCTCCTCGGTGTGGGTGCCAGAAAACTAGCATGTAAAATTGTGCACTGCAACAAACTTGGGTATCATCCCCGGGCGGGGTGGACCCTGGGCGGGTCGTCCATGAGACCCGCGGTTACCGCAATCGCCCGCTGCCCCGGGGTAGCGAGCCCCGGGATCGCCTCGCGAGCCCCCGGGCACCGAATCTCCGAGATAGCGGCCTACGACCACTTGAATACACAGTCCAGGAAGCATCTATGAGCGACAACATCGTCATCGTCGCCGCCGCGCGTACCGCGGTCGGCAGCTTCGGCGGCAGCCTTTCCTCCCTCTCCGCGACCCAGCTGGGAGCCACTGTCCTCAAGGCGCTCTTGGAGCGAACCGGCGTCGCCCCGAATCAGGTGGACGAGGTAATTCTGGGTCAGGTCCTTACCGGCGGCACCGGCCAAAACCCGGCCCGGCAGACCGCGCTTCAATCCGGACTCCCCCACAAGGTCCCGGCCATGACCATCAACAAGGTCTGCGGCAGTGGACTCAAGGCGGTGCATCTCGCCATGCAAGCGGTCGCCTGCGGGGATGCCGAGATCGTCATCGCAGGCGGTCAAGAGAGCATGAGCCAATCCTGCCACGTTCTGCCTCGTTCCCGCGAGGGCCAGCGCATGGGCGACTGGAAGCTGGTGGACTCCATGATCGTCGATGGGCTGTGGGACGCCTTCAACCAGATACACATGGGAGTCACCGCCGAAAACATCGCCAAGAAATACGGTTTTAGCCGCGAGGGTCAAGACGCCTTCGCCGCGGCATCCCAGCAGAAGGCGGAGGCGGCTATCAAGTCCGGCCGCTTCGTCGACGAGATCGTCCCGGTCGCCATCCCTCAAAAGAAGGGCGATCCTATCATTTTTGCGCAAGACGAGTTTCCGCGTCCCGGGACCACCGCGGAGGCGCTCGGGAAGCTGCGCCCGGCCTTCGATAAGGAGGGTACCGTCACGGCCGGCAATGCCTCCGGCATTAACGACGGGGCCGCCATGGTGATGGTCATGACCGAGTCTAAGGCGAAGGAGCTGGGGCTCAAGCCCCTGGCGCGTATCGTCGCCTTCGCGTCCGCCGGCGTGGACCCGGCCATTATGGGCACCGGGCCCATCCCGGCCTCCACCGCTTGTCTCGAGAAGGCGGGCTGGACCTCGGCGGACCTGGATCTGATCGAGGCCAACGAGGCGTTTGCCGCCCAGGCCATGTCTGTGAACCAGGACATAGGTTGGGATCTCGCCAAGGTCAACGTAAACGGTGGAGCCATCGCCATTGGCCACCCCATTGGGGCCTCCGGTGCCCGGGTGCTAGTCACCCTCCTGCACGAGATGCAGAAGCGCGATGCCAAGAAGGGACTCGCCACCCTCTGCATCGGCGGTGGTCAGGGTGTCGCCATGGCGGTCGAGCGCGATTGACTCGTGGCACCTGACGGCGGGCGGCAACGCCAAGTGCGAGAATTTCCCGCGTTTGGCGGGATGACCGCGGAACGACAGGTGTACACCGAGTCGCTTAACTCCGACGGGCAGGGTGTCATGAGCAGCACGCGCATCATCAAGAAGTACCCCAACCGGCGTCTCTACGACACGGAGGTCAGCCGCTATATCACGTTGGCGGATGTGCGCGGCCTCGTCATGAGCTGTGCCCATTTCAGGGTTCTCGACACTGCCAACGACTCGGACATTACCCGCTCCATCCTGCTCCAGATCATGCTGGAGGAGGAGACTGGGGGCGAGCCGCTCTTCACCGCCAACATGCTGGCCCAGATCATCCGCTTCTACGGCGGCACCCTACACGGTCTGTTCGCCCGCTATCTGGAAGATTCCTTGGACATCTTCGCCCAGCAGCAGAAGCACCTCGTCGAGACCTGGGAGAACCCTTTCGACGCTGTCAGTCGGATGACCCAGCGCAACATGGAGCTGTGGTCCGGTATGCAGGACGATCTGCTGCGCGCGGCGGGATTTCCGGTGGGTGGCGAGTGCACGAAGACAGATGACGAAGAGGCCGCGCCTCGAGATCGGGACTGAGTCCGGCGGGCGAGTCCATCGGCAACGGATAAATTCAGAGAATTGGGCGTTTCGAGGTTGACAAGCATACGTCCCCCGACTATTGTGCACTGCAACAAATGCTGCACCGCACAAACCTCTGGAGAGACGAAATGTCTGCTAACCAAACTATAAACGCCGTCACCGAGATCGCCAATAAGGGAGTAGAGCGCCTGACGACCCTGGGCGACCTCAATCTGCGCGTCTTCGAGCGCTTGGCCGCCCGTCAGATGGATGCCGCGAACCTGGCCGTGGAGCAGGGCACTCGCGTGATGAAGCTGGTCACCGAGGCGAAGAGCTACAACGACTTGGTCAAGTGCCAGGTCGAGGCCACAAAAGAGCTGGGCGAGCGCCTGGTGGCCGAATCGAAGACCAATGTGTCCCTGGCCAGCCAGGTTCGCGACGACTATCGCGCATGGTTCGAGAAAAACTTGGCCGATGTGAGTGCCGACCTGCGAAAGGCTGTCCCCGCCGCTGCCTAAGCCCGGCATCCGCAGTACCCGCGGCCAGGGATGGGCCGCGACTCCCAAGGGCGTTTCTTGCCGGGTTGGTCTATAATTAGTGCCCTTTCGCTAACCCCGCGCCATAGCGCGGACTTTCGTCAAGAGCAACGACAATCGAGACCTGGAGGAGAGAGAGCATGGCACGAATTGCATTAGTTACCGGCGGCATCGGCGGTATCGGATCGGAGATCTGCATCCGTCTGGCGACCGACGGCTGTACCGTAATCGCCAATCATATTCCGCAGGAGACCGCGTTAGCGGAGACCTGGAAGGCCGAGCGCATCGCCGCCGGTCTGAACGTCGACATCGCCGTCGGGGACGTATCGTCCTTTGACGACAGCGCTCGAATGGTCGCGGAGGTCGTCGCCAAACACGGACCCATCGACGTTCTGGTGAACTGCGCAGGCATCACCCGAGACACCACCTTCAAGAAGATGGCCGCCGCCCAGTGGAATGCCGTCATCAGCGTCAACCTGAATAGCGTCTTCAATGTCACGCGCCAGGTTTGGGACGGGATGCTGGAGCGAGGCTACGGTCGGATCGTCAACATCTCTTCCGTCAACGGCCAGCGCGGCCAGTTCGGCCAGACCAATTATTCGGCAGCCAAAGCCGGCATGCACGGGTTCACGATGGCCCTGGCGCAAGAGGGTGCTGCGAAAGGTGTCACAGTCAACACCGTCTCCCCGGGCTATGTTGACACCCCGATGACGCTCGCTATGGATGAGGGCGTGCGCACTAAGATCATCAGCGGCATCCCCATGCGGCGGATGGCGCAACCGGCTGAAATCGCTTCCGCCATCGCATTCCTGGTGGCCGACGAGAACGGCTATGTTACGGGAGCCAATATCCCGGTCAACGGTGGCCTCTTCATGCATTGATCGGCAGTCTGTAAGTTATCGATAGGGTGGCGGCCGCAAAAGCGAAGAAAATCGATTATGGCCGCCCCAGGGACATCAACCGAGTCCTCCTCGTCTCTCTCAACATGAGACGTTCCAGCCCGGCTCCCCGCCGGGCTTTTTTTTGCCTGTTTGGCGTCGTCCGAGGCTCAGCTAGATCGGTGCCATGTCCGGTCGCTCCGGGGTCGAGCCCCGGACAATACCGAAAGCTCGATCACCCCGATTCTCGCGCCTCGTCGCGGTGACGCCCGGCGAGCTTCACATAACTGCCGGAAACGTACTCCAGGTATTCCAGCTCCCGATCGGTCAGCGCCCGGGCGGCGCGTACCGGGGTGCCGACCCACAGATAGCCGCCGGTGAGCGTCTTACCTGGGGGGACCAGCGCGCCAGCGCCTAGGATGGTGCGCGGCTCGACGATTGCCCGGTCCAGGACCCGGGCGCCGATGCCGATCAGGCAGAGGTCCCCGATCTCGCAGCCGTGTAGTACCGCTTGGTGACCCACAGTCACGCGGTCGTGGAGGATGGTTGGCGCCCCGCCCGGCATGAAGCGCGAATCGTGCGAGACGTGCAGGATGCAGCCATCCTGGATGTTAGTCCCCGCCCCGATCTCGATCCGGTGGATGTCCCCGCGCAGCACGCACCTGGGCCAGACGGAAGCCCCGGGACCAAGGTTCACGTCCCCGATCACCAGGGCGGTTTCGTCCACCCAGGCTGAGGGATCGATGCGCGGCGCGATGCCCGCGAAGGGTCGGATGTTCGGCATGAGGGGCTCCATCTGGATCAGGATCAGCGTTGACTGCCTTTAGCACGGGTCAACCTGTCTTGTCAGCCCGGACATGAAGCGGACAGGATTGCGCACCCCGCTGTGCGCGACAAGCGGCCTTTGGTAACCTGTGCGTACCCTATTTAGCGCCCGTCCCGCCCATGACCCAAAGCTGCCCCGCTGCCCTCCTGGCGCTTGCTGCCGTCCTGACCCTGTCCTGTCGGCCGGCCCTGGGGGCAAACAACTTCGAGCTGGACCCGGATCGGGTGGGCACCAAGGACATCGTCGAGGGCGAGTCCTGGGCGGAAGGTGCGCTGACACTTCCCGCCTGGCCCCGGGACTCCGATCTGGTGGAATGGGTCCCGGACGGAATGGACACCGAGCTGCGCTATTTCATCGACAGCGCCAATCTGCGTCTGGACCCATCCGGCGAAGTGGTGCGCTACACACTGGTGATCGAGGCCCCCAGCGGCACCCGCAATGTCTCCCACGAGGGCATTCATTGCACCCTGCGGGGCGCCTACAAGATCTACGCCTACGGGATCGACGGGCGCTTCGACCGGGTACCGCCCGCGGACTGGGCTCGGATTGCCGAGACCGGCAGCGAATCCTACCGGAACGACCTGCATCGCCACCGTTTCTGCGTCCCGCGGGAGACCCAAGCGCGTCCGGTCAAGGACATGATCCGCGCCCTGCGCGGGCGGGTCTCGGCCACCGAGAGCACCGGCTTCCAGGCAGATTAGGAGATCCTCTCCCGAGCGATATCGATCGATCCGGAGACGACCGGCCGAGGTTTTCAGCCGGTCTTGTCTCGCGTCCGTGCTGGCCCTGGTAACGGGGTTACAACCCTCGTTCTCGATTGCCCGTCACGCGCCACTCCCCACACGAATAAGGTTGAAGTACCCGCCTAGTCCCGCATCTCCGGCAGCATTGCAGCGCGGCCAGCCGCCTCCGATCCCGAGCTCACGAAAGGTTCAATCCATGTCCAATCCACTCCTCGACCATTCTGCTCTGCCGCCTTTTTCCCGTATCCGGCCCGAGCATGTGGAGCCCGCGGTCGATGATCGCTTGGCCGCCTGCCGCGCCGAGATCGCTCGCCTGACCCGCGATGTGCCGAGCCCCACGTGGGAGACCTTTGTGGAGCCATTGGAGGAGATGGACGACACCCTGAACCGCACCTGGTCCCCCGTTGGGCACCTGAATGGCGTCATGAACGGCGATGCCCTGCGCGCGGCCTACAACGCCTGCCTGCCCAAGCTGAGCGATTACGGTACGGAGGTGGGCCAGAACGAAGACCTGTTCCGCGCGTACCGGACGGTCGCAGATCAGGACGGTCTGGACGCTACCCAACGCAAGCTCTTGTTCAACGCCCTGCGCGACTTCCATCTCTCCGGCGTCGATCTGCCCCCCGAGAAGAAGGCACGCTACAAGGCGATCAGCCAGGAGCTCTCCCAGCTCGCCAGCAAATACGGCGAGAACCTGCTGGATGCCACCAACGCCTGGAGCAAGCTGGTGACCGACGAGTCCCGCGTCCAAGGATTACCGGAGTCGGCCCTGGGTCTTGCCCGCCAGAGCGCGGAGCAGCAGGGCCTGGAAGGTTGGCGCTTTACCCTGGACATGCCGTCCTATATCCCGATCATGACCTACGCAGACGACCGGGACCTGCGCTTCGAGGTCTACCAGGCCTACGGTACCCGAGCGTCCGACCAGGGACCGCACGCCGGCCAGTGGGACAACGGCGACATCATGGAGCGCATCCTGGCGCTCCGCCACGAGCTGGCCCAGCTCCTCGGCTTCGCCAACTATGCCGAGCGCTCTCTGGCCACCAAGATGGCCCCTTCCCCCCAAGCCGTCCTGGCCTTTTTGGACGACCTCGCCGAGCGCTCCGTCGATCAGGCACTTCGGGAGCTTGAAGAGGTCCACGCCTTCGCCCGGGAGCATCATGGCCTGGACCGATTGGAGCCCTGGGATCTGGGCTATTACTCCGAGAAGCTCCGGGTCCATCGCTACCGGATCGGTCAGGAAGAGCTGCGGCCCTACTTCCCCCTGCCGCGAGTGCTCGATGGAACGGTGGGGGTGGTGGAGCGGCTCTTCGGGGTACGAATCTCGGAATCCCGGGACTTCGACACCTATCACCCGGATGTGCGTTTCTTCCAGATCCGCGACGCCGACACCGGCGATCTACGAGCCCAGTTCTACCTGGACCCATTCGCCCGACTCAACAAACGGGGTGGGGCCTGGATGGATGTCTGCACCAATCGGATCTCCACCGGCCGCCGCCAACAGATCCCGATCGCCTACCTGGTCTGCAACTTCACTCCGCCGGTGGGGGACAAGCCGTCCCTCCTGACCCATACCGAGGTGGAGACCCTCTTTCACGAGCTCGGCCATGGGCTGCACCACATGCTGACCCGGGTCGATTACCCGGCTGTGGCCGGGATCAACGGCGTGGCCTGGGACGCAGTGGAGCTACCGAGTCAGTTCATGGAGAACTGGTGCTGGGAGCGCGAGTCCCTGGACCTATTTGCCGCCCATTGGGAGACCGGGGAGCCGTTACCGGAGGATCTCTATCAGCGCATGATCGCTGCCAAGAACTTCCAGTCGGGGATGCAGATGGTGCGTCAGCTCGAGTTCGCACTGTTCGACTTCCGCATCCACCTGGAATACGACCCGGCCCGGGGCGGGCGCATTTACGAGATCCTGGAAGAGGTTCGCGACCGGGTGGCCGTGGTCCGTCCACCCGCCTTCAACCGCTTCGCCCATGGCTTCTCGCACATCTTCTCCGGGGGCTATGCGGCAGGGTATTACAGCTACAAATGGGCGGAGGTCCTGTCCGCGGATGCCTTCTCCCTGTTCGAGGAGCGCGGGGTCTTCGACGCCGACAGCGGCCGCGCCTTCCGCGAGTGCATCCTGGAGCGCGGCGGCTCCCGCGACGCCATGGAGCTCTACGTGGACTTCCGTGGGCGCGAGCCGACGACCGATGCCTTGCTCCGCCATTCGGGCATTGCCGCGTGAGGTACAGCGACCTTCGGGACTTCGTCGATCAGCTCGAGCAGCGCGGCGAGCTCAAGCGCGTCTCGGTCGAGGTGGACCCCTATTTGGAGGTCACGGAGATCTGCGACCGAACCCTGCGCGCTGGCGGGCCGGCGTTGCTCTTCGAGCGGCCCAAGGGGTCGGCGATCCCACTCCTCGGCAACCTGTTCGGGACGCCCAAGCGGGTGGCTCTCGGTATGGGCGAGGAGTCCGTGGAGGCCCTGCGCGAGGTCGGCCGGCTGCTCGCCTTTCTCAAGGAGCCGGAGCCCCCCAAGGGGATGCGGGAGGCCTGGGCCGCGCTTCCGGTCTTCAAGAAGGTCCTGGATATGGCACCCAAGGTGCGGCGCAATGCCCCCTGCCAGGAGCAGGTCTTCGAGGGTGCCGACGTCGACCTGGGTTGTCTCCCCATCCAGCACTGCTGGCCGGGCGACGCGGGCCGGCTCATCACCTGGGGCCTGGTGATCACCCGGGGGCCGGAAAAGCCCCGCCAGAACCTCGGGATCTACCGGATGCAGGTGCTGGGGAGCAACCGGGTCATCGTGCGCTGGCTTGCACATCGCGGCGGCGCGCTTGATTTCCGCGAATTTCAGCGTGCCAATCCGGGACAGCCGTTTCCGTTGGCCGTAGCCTTGGGTGCGGACCCGGCGACCATCCTGGGGGCGGTGACCCCGGTCCCGGATACCCTGTCCGAATATGCCTTCGCGGGACTCCTGCGCGGCAGCCGCACTGAGCTTGCGGCCTGCCAGGGTTCGGACCTCCAGGTCCCTGCCAGCGCGGAGATCGTCCTGGAGGGCCATATCCAGCCGAACGACGAGGCGCCCGAAGGTCCTTTCGGAGACCATACCGGGTACTACAACGAGGTGGACCGCTTTCCGGTCTTTACCATCGAGCGGATGACGCAGCGGCGCGACCCTATCTACCACAGCACCTATACGGGTCGGCCGCCGGATGAGCCGGCGATCCTGGGCGTGGCCCTGAACGAGGTCTTCGTGCCTATCCTGCAGAAGCAGTTCCCCGAGATCCGGGATTTCTATCTCCCGCCCGAGGGCTGCTCCTATCGACTCGCCATTGTGAGCATAAAGAAGCAATACCCCGGTCACGCCAAACGCGTGATGATGGGGGTATGGTCCTTTCTACGCCAGTTTATGTACACGAAGTTCGTCATCGTGGTGGACGACGATGTGAATACACGGGATTGGAAGGACGTGATCTGGGCCATGACGACGCGAATGGACCCGGCACGGGATACGGTGATGGTCGAAAATACCCCGATCGATTACCTGGATTTCGCCTCTCCCGTGTCGGGGCTCGGGTCCAAGATCGGGTTCGATGCGACCAACAAGTGGCCTGGCGAAACGACACGCGAATGGGGACAGCCGATCCGCATGGACAATGCGGTCCGGCAACGCGTGGACGGACTTTGGGACCGCATCTGGGACGGCCGCCCCCCTGGCTAGTGCCCCGGGGCCGGACCGCCCCAAACCCGATCACGCGCGAGGCGTCGATTGCGGCCGTCGTTGCGACGGCCCGACCGGTGCCTCGGGTCAGTAGCGTCCGCCGCTGTCTCGGTCCCGACCTCCGCCGCCCCAATCCCGGCCGCCGCCCCCCCCACCCCCGCGGGACGGGCGTTGCTGCTCCCGGGGACGGGCCTCGTTGACCGTGAGCTTCCGTCCCTTGAACACGGACTCGTTCAGCTCCTTGATCGCTGTTTCCGCCTCCGCGCTATTGGGCATGTCCACGAAACCGAAGCCCTTGGATTGTCCAGAGAATTTATCCTTTAATACCTCGGCGCTCGCGAGCTCGCCATATTCGCCGAAAACCTCGCGCAAATCCTCGTCGGTGACGCTGTACGGCAGGTTGCCTACGTAGATCCTCATCGCTGTCTCTCGCGCTCGTGTGCGTTGATCGGAGGGGCCCAGCCGAGCGACCAACACACAAGTCCGCTCGCCGGAGACTTAGGAACCTTCGCGGGGTGGCCGTCGGGTCGGTAAACGACACGGCGGCGTGGCTGGGCGGGGACGAGCGTGTCCGGCACGCGGACCCATGGTCGCCAGGCGCGGTGCCGGGGGGATGGATCGGGAGGCGGTCTGCCGGCCGGGCCGGCGACCCGGGGGGTCGGTTTGGCTGGGCCTTTGGACTGGATGGGTCCCTAAGACATGCCCCGGGAAGGCTCCGGAGGGGCGATGGGCGGTTGGTGTCGGTCGATCGGAACCCTGAAAGCTGCCCGCGGTGGAAACAGGGAGAAAAGTAGTGGATCGGGAACGAGGCGTCAATCGCGCCCTGACCAACGTCCATTTCTGTCGCTGGGACTAAAACTCTACGTAATCCGATCGCTTGGGCAGCAGCTTTCAAAAGACCGGTCCTGCTTGGGTTGGCTTAGGCGATCTACCCCACCCCGTAGCCCGCCTTTTCGACCAGTCCGGCGAGCGCGCTTGCGTCCAGACCGGGCGGCTCAAGCCCCGCTGGACGAAACCGGTGGGGAGATAGACATGCATCAGACCGGCGATTGGGAGACCCAGGAGCAGAGAGGGCGAGAGCTCCAAGAAGATCTGCCAGAGTGCGGGGAGGAAGGCGAGCACGGAAGCGGGCATGGCGGGCATAGGAGTGGGGGCCGGTCGGCGGGCTATCCCGGCCCGCCCCCGGGCCGGCGCGAGCCGTCCCGGGGGAGTTGGATCAGTCGATGTTGCCCTTCAAGTGTTGGTCGTAGAGGTAGCCGCCAAGTGCGCCGACGCCGACGCCGATCAGGGCACCAGCGCCCGCCTGCGCGGTCAGGGAGCC
>JBGSOR010000415.1:0-2572 GCA_041738985.1 Chromatiaceae bacterium
TCTGCCAGGGCCCAGGCCCGATCCGGCTCCGGGGCCTGACCCGTGGCGACGCGCGACTGGACCCAGGCGAAGGCATCGTCCAGACGGCCAGCGGCGATCAGGCCATCCAGATCGTCTGCCTTGGGGGTCGTGGGTGCGTCGGGCTTCCGCTCGGGAGGCCGATCCGGCTTGGCGTCCAGCGGTCGGTCGATTTTCGGCTCGGTCGTCCGGGTCGGCTCCGACTTGCCCGACTGGGGGCCAGGGGTCTCGATTCCCTGCCCACCCGAAGGCGGCTCTGGGATCTCGAGGGGCCGAAGCACCCGCCAGAGCCCGACCCCGACGCCAACCAATAGGACCACAGCCACCGTGGGGACCAGCCACCGGCGAGGAGCGGCGCCGTCCAGCGCGGCGCCGGCGCGGGCCTTGAGCGCCGGTCCCGAGCTCCCCGCCCCGGTCGCCTTACCCTTACTTGCAAGCACGGTCTCCGCCGGCCAACGATCGAGCAGCGCATCGATGCTCGCCGGGCGATTTGCCGGGTCCGGCTCCAGCATCGCGGTCAACCAATCGCGCAGCACGGGTGGGACTTGGCTAAGGTCGGGCACTTTCTGGCGGCTCCGCAAGGCCCCCTCGAAGCTCTCGCCCATGTCGAGAGGCCGACCCTGAGCGGCGGCGGCCAGAATCAAGCCTAGGCTGTAGATGTCCGAGCGCGCGTCCACGTCCCCTCCATAGAGCCCGAACTGCTCCGGAGAGGCATAGCGGTACTTGCCCGCGAAGGATGAGCCCACGATGCTTTCCTGGCCCGGGTCTGTGAGCTTGCAGAGTCCGAAGTCGATGAGCTTGGCGGACTCGATCCGGTCCCCGGGAAGGATCACGTTGTCGGGAGAGAGGTCCCGGTGGACAGCCCCCTTGCGATGGGCCTCCGCGAGTCCGGCGCACAGCCGGTCTCGGAGTCCGAGTACATCGGCGGGGCGCAGGGGCCCGCGCTTCATGTGCTCGGAGAGCGGCTGACCCTCCACGAACTCCATCACCAGATAGTCCCGGCCCTGATCGTCGCGCACGAAACCGTCGTAGCTCACCACCGCGTCGTGCCGCACCCCACGCAGCACCTTCGCCTCCCGGTAGAAGAGGTCCATGACCTGCTGATTAGCAGCCATTGAGGGGCGGATGACCTTGATGGCGTGCTCGGTCCCGATCCCCGCGTGCCTGGCCAAATAGACCTCCCCCATGCCGCCGCCGCCGAGTAGGCGCTCCACCCGATAGGTGTTGACCAGGAGGGTCCCCGGAGGGATCCCATAAGCGGGCACGGGGGCCGGGCGTAGGACGGTCGGCCCCGGGTCGTCCGCACCGGGAGACTGGGTGGCTCGGGTTGGCTCCGGGGTCATGGCTCGGCTCCGTCGCAGGGCAAGGCAGGGGCACCGGTCGGCGGGGCGCCGGTTCGCGGTCCGACGTGCCGCAGTGTACTCGAAACCCGCCGCCAGGCCGCGTCCCGGGCGGCCGCGCGGGGGTCCGGGGACGGGAGATCCCGGGACGCCGACTTGCGGACGGCTCGGACCGGAAACGGTAGCGCGGTCGGCTAAAACCAGAGACCTAGTGCAACACTAGGTTATGTCCATGTAGTGAACAGAGTATTCCTTGCGCTTCGCTGTGCCGACACTATTCTCTGTCCCGTGGAGCGATGGACAAAGGGACAGCGGTTCGGTGCCTTAGGGACACTATTGGCAACGACTTCGTTAGCGACGCCACTGAACCTCAACCAACCTTTGTCCATCTAGAAATCGTTCAACCATCCAACCTGAGGCCACCAACATGAGCGACGCAACTCTCCGTTCCCGGAACAACCTGGTGATCTGGCTCGCCGTTGCCATCACCCTGCTGCCCCTCGTCCCCTACGCCTTGCGGGGCACCGGCGCCTAAGTACCCGGCTCCCTAGGGTCTAACCGGAGGGCGGCGCAAGCCGCCTTCTTGTTTCCGGGGCCGTCGAACGAGGGGCTCCGCACG
This sequence comes from Chromatiaceae bacterium, assembly GCA_041738985.1. Lineage (GTDB taxonomy): Bacteria > Pseudomonadota > Gammaproteobacteria > Chromatiales > Chromatiaceae > Thiodictyon. The sequence continues at coordinate 1,978 of JBGSOR010000415.1, forward strand.
ACTTTAGACAAGTCGACTTCAGTCGACTTAACTGTGCATCGACATCCCCTGATCCCCTCCGCCCTAGCGGCCAAGATGCTCGTTGCCGACACCGCGTACGCGAGCGCTGCCCAGGAGCCGAACGGCTTCTCCAGGCCGGGATGGCTACCTACGACAGCGACCGCTTCCACGTTCGGCGCACCGCCAGCGGCGCCCGCTACGACAAGAACGACAAGAACGCGTACAGCGCCGCGCATAAGACGCTTCCCCTCGAGCAGGGACCTCGCCGCGCCGTCAGGGGGCGGCGAGCCACTGCGAGAGGCCTCGATGCCAACGTCGGACCAGAGACAGGACCGTGACCCAGGTCGTGGCCCGGTCAGGGGATCGCGTTATGCTTGAGGGCATGTGCATAGTTACGGCACCCGCCCAAGTGCAATGAAATACACGACCGATGACGAAGAACGGATCCGTGCGGACATGATCGCGGAGGCGCACGCACTGCTGCGCATCATCGATGCCGACCGCGCCGACGAGGACACCGACGAGAGTCCGGCCGCCCGGGCGCTGCGGTTACGCGCCCAGACACTGGCCCGGCGGCTCGTCGCGGAGATGATCG
>JBGSOR010000444.1:0-4599 GCA_041738985.1 Chromatiaceae bacterium
GCTGGGCCAGGGGCTCGATGCCCTCCCCGGAGAGCGCGTTAACCGGAAAGACTGGGGCCTCCGCCAGGCCGCTGCCGGCCAGAAGCTGCCGCACCGCCAACTCGACCTCGTCGACCCGCTCGGGCGAGACCCGGTCGACCATGGTTAGGACCACCGCGCCCTGGCCCCCGTCCAGCAACCCCAGCAGGTCCAGGACCTGGAGGTGCTCCCGGGTCTGGGGCATGGGTCCGTCGTCCGCCGCCACCACCAGCAGGCAGAAATCGATCCCGGCCGCACCGGCGACCATGGTGTGGACCAGGCGCTCGTGGCCAGGCACATCCACGAAGCCCAGGATCTCGCCGGACGGGAGCGGCTGGTAGGCATAACCGAGGTCTAGGGTGATACCGCGCGCCTTCTCCTCGGGCAGGCGGTCGGTGTCCACCCCGGTTAGTGCGCGCACCACGGAGGTCTTGCCGTGGTCGATGTGTCCGGCGGTGCCTACGATCATGGACGTGCGATGCCTATTCTCGAGGTGCTCTTAGAGGATTCAGACTGGCATGCCGGCTTAATCGAGCGACTCGGCCACGCGCGCGTCTTCGGCGACATCGAGGCGCCGTGAGCGCGCCAGGGGGCGAACCGCGGTGCTCATCCCAAGCCTCCCGAATCTTCCCGGCCGCCAACCGGCTCGGTGTTGTCCCGGAGCCACTGGGCAAACTGAGCTTCTGCGAGCTCGTCGGCAGCGAGCTGCAGAATCGCCGCGGTGGCGTCGGCTTCTGCGGCGGTCAGCACGACATCGTTGCAGGCCAGGAAGACATAGGCCGTCATGAACGCAACGCGTTTGTTGCCGTCGACGAAGGGATGATTGCGCACGATCCCGACCGCGTAGGCCGCGGCGAGGGCCGCCAGATCGGGGTCGCCCCCCGCATAGGCCAGGATCTGGCGCGGCCTGGCCAGCGCCGAGTCTAGGAGCCCGCCATCGCGCAGTCCCGAGGGCCCGCCGTGATCGGTTAACAGGCGCTCGTGAACGGCAGCGACAACATCCGCCCTGATCCAGACCGGCTCCTTCATTCGGCCAATGCCTTCAGCGTGTTGCGATAGCGTCGCATGCCTTCTTCGGCAGCCTTCATCTGCCGCTCGAAGTCCGGATCGTAGGGGGTGAGTCGATACCCGCCTTCGGGAGATTCGGTCAGGATGATTCGGTCGCCGTCCCCGAGCTGCAGGCGGCTCAGAACCTCGCGGGGCAGGCGCATTCCAAGCGAGTTACCCACCTTGACGATTTTCAACTCGATCATCGACTTTGCTCCAGGGTTGTAATCACTCCGGTAATTACAGTCGTTTTCGGCGCGCTCTTCAACGGCAGCATGCCCTCGTCAGTCCGCGGCTCGACCGCCGGCAAGGGGTCCGACGGCGATTGGGCATCCGATCCGAGCCTACTTGCCGTGCTAGAGTTACAGCCCACCGAAGGGCACAGCTCGCCTACCAACGGCTGCCACTCGAGAAGTCGGGGGAGAGGCTTCTGCTGCCTGAACCGGGGCCTTGCGCATGGGCCGCGGCCGCCAGCGAGCCAAGATCCGATCACGCATCGACCGCCTCGCGTTAGTCGCATAGCGGGTTCAACCCCATGAGCAAGCAGACCCTTCTTGACACCAGCACTGTTAACCTGGCCGAGCTGCTCGGCAACGGACGCGTCTGCCGCGTCCCGACCTACCAGCGGGACTATTCCTGGCGGGAAGAGAGCTGGGAAGACCTTTGGCTCGACATCCTGGCGCTGCGGTCGCGCGAAGAGGGCCGGCACTATATGGGCGCGCTCGTCTTCCAGTCCCGAAGCGACAAGGAGTTTTACGTGATCGACGGGCAGCAGCGATTGGCGACCCTGAGCCTCATTGCCATCTGCGTGATCAAGAAGCTGGGCGAGCTCGCCGATCGGCATATCGACAGGGAAAGAAACCTGGAGCGCAGGGAGATCCTGCGTCGGACCTACCTCGGAGATAAAGATCCCAAGTCCCTACTTTACTCAAGCATGCTTTTTCTCAACGCCAACAACGACGACTTCTACCAACACTATATCCTTCAGCTCCGGGAGCCCCCGAACCCACATCGCCTAAGCGACACCGACAAGCTGCTCTACCAAGGTCTGCAATACTTCGACAAGAAGCTATCCGAGCTGCCCGACGTAGTCGCTAGTGGAGAAACCCTCGCGGAATTTCTCACCGAGACGGTCGCCCGTCGGCTGCTGTTTATACGCATCTTGGTTGAGGACGAGCTAAGCGCCTTCTCGGTATTCGAAACCCTTAACGCCCGGGGCGTAGATCTCACGGCGACCGATCTACTCAAGAATTATCTGCTCTCGCTCATCCCGTCCGAGCACGACCTAAAGCAAGTGCAGTTCCAATGGATGCGCATCGCCAACACGGTCGGCACCGACCGCTTCCCCGAGTTTCTTCGCCACCTGATCAACTCGGAGCAGGCGTTCATCCGCACCGAGCGGCTGTTCAAGGTACTGAAAAATAGGGTTAAAGACGGACCCACAGCCCTGGACCTTTTGGACCGGCTGGAGCGCGAGGCGGATGTCTATTCCGCCTTACGCGACCCGAGCCACGAGCGCTGGCGTGCGGACCGCGGCCTCCGAGAGCATATCCGCGTACTCCGGGTGTTCAACGTCAAGCAGCTTCTGCCGCTGCTACTGGCCGCCTATCGGCGTCTGGACTCCGCGACCTTCGGCCGCCTCCTGAGACTTTGCGTGGTCATCTCGTTCCGGTACAACATGATCAGCAGGTTGAATGCCAACGAGCTGGAGAAGGTCTACAACCACGCCGCCATCGGTATCGACCAGGGTGGGCTGACCAACATGGCGCAGATCTTCGATGCGCTACGATCTGTCTATGTGCCGGACGATAAATTCTGCAACGACTTCGCAACGATCCAGATCCCCAGCACGGCGCGCAGAAAGAAACTGGTGCGTTACATCCTGTTCCAGCTCGAAGCGGACGCAAGCAAACAGCAGCCGCACGATTTCGAAGATCACCCGGCGACAATCGAGCATATCTTGCCGGAGAACCCTGGAAAGGAGTGGTCGGACGCGTTTCCGGTGGACGTTCAGGACGCGTATATCGATCGCCTGGGTAATTAGGCCTTGCTCGAAGCTGGCAAGAACCGCGACCTCAAAGGGAGCGATTTCTCCGCCAAGCGCCGTGTTTATGCCGAGAGCGAATACGTATTGAGTCGAAGTCTGGTCCAAGATTCATGGGATCCGGATGCCTTGAGCCGGCGGCAGGAGCTTCTTGCCAAGCGCGCCAGCCACATCTGGCGCTACGATGTATAAGCCCTGGGGAGGTCTCCGCGGGGAGCCGACCGGAAGAATCCGCACATCCGCCGCCCGGGCCCTCGCAATCATGTCGGGCTTCGAGGCGATCGAAGCAGCGCCCCCAGCTGACTTCGGAAGTTGTCTGGGTCTTCCAGGCAGCGCAGGTCAAAGAGCAAGGCACCGTCCGCGACCCGCCCAATGACCGGGATCGCGAGCGCCCGCAACGCCGCCTCCAGCTCCCGCAGCACCCCGGATCGCCGCCCAGTGGGGCGTACCGCCAGGGCATGGCTGGGGAGCCGATCGACCGGGAGGCTGCCGCTGCCGATCTGGCTCTGGACGGACTCCACGGAAGCGATGACGGGCCAGCCGGCCAATGCCTCGGCCAAGGCGGGTCTCAGGGCTTCGGCCAAGGCCAGGATCTCGTCTGCGGGTCGAGTCAATAGCCTCAGGGTCGGCAGCCGCTCTGCCAGCCGGTCCGGGTCCCGGTAGAGCCGAAGCACGGCCTCCAGGGCGGCCAGTGTGAGCTTGCCCAGACGCAGTGCCCGCTTGAGCGGGTTCTTCTTGATGTGGGCGATCAGGTCGGCCCGGCCCACCAGGATGCCGGCCTGGGGACCGCCCAGGAGCTTATCGCCGCTGAAGCTCACCAGATCCGCGCCCTGGGCGATGGCCTCCTGCGGGGTGGGCTCGTGGGGGAGTCCGTAGCGGGCCAGGTCCACCAGGGTGCCGCTCCCCAGGTCCATGACGAAGGGCAGTCCGCGATCATGGGCGAGCCCGGCAAGCTCGGGCTCCGGGACCGAGGCGGTGAACCCCTGGATGGCGTAGTTGCTCGTGTGGACCTTCATGATCAGCGCGGTGCGGGGGCCGAGGGTCTCCGCGAAGTCCCGCAGATGGGTGCGGTTGGTGGTGCCGACCTCCCGCAGGCGCGCACCCGCCCTGGCCATGATGTCCGGGACCCGGAAGGCCCCGCCGATCTCCACCAGCTCGCCGCGGGAGACCAGGACCTCCTTGCGGAGCGCCAGGGTGTTGAGCATCAGGAAGACGGCGGCCGCGTTGTTGTTGACCACGGTCGCCGCTTCCGCCCCGGTCAGCTCCTTGAGCAGTCCCTCCACCAGGTTGTCCCGGTCGCCGCGGGCGCCGCCGTCCAGGTCGTACTCCAGGGCACAGGGCTCGCGGGCGGCCAGGGTGAGGGCATCGACCGCCTCCTCCGGCAGAGGCGCGCGGCCCAGGTTGGTGTGCAGGACTGTGCCGGTGAGGTTGAAGACACGGCGGAGCTTGGGGGCCTCGGACCGAGCCAGGGTCTCGGCGAGTCGGGCGGC
>JBGSOR010000455.1:0-7249 GCA_041738985.1 Chromatiaceae bacterium
ATGCGCCCTACGGCTACGATCCGGTAGGTGCCCCCGCCGCCTTTGCCCCGGCATACGGCGGGCCGGGCCCCCAAGGCTATGGACCGCTCGACGGACAGGGGTCGGGGGGCGATCCGCGGGAACGCGACCGCGACCGCGACAGCCGCGGACTTAACCCCATGAAAGGGATGCCAAATCCCATGAATATGTTTCGCGGCAACCGCGATTGACGCGGCCCCCGCTGGGGGATCCGAGGTGCCCCGGGGGCCGCCCTGCTTCCGCACTGAGCCGGCAGGGTCCCCGAGGGTTCAGGAGACACGGCAGGTGGGAATGACCCAAAAAAAACCCCGCTTTCGCGGGGCGAATCACCACTGAGGAGGTCTGAGAACGGAAACCGTCGCTAAGATCCGTTTGATTGATTGTTAAGCATAAACGATGCCATTTATTGGTCATTCGATTTCTTAGTCTCCATTCAATCCGTTGCGTCTGATCTGCGGGGATTGCGCGACATCCGGTGCGCGTGATGCGCGCTCGAAGTTGGGGTCTCGCCCCACTCTGGCGCACAAGAACCGTGCGCCAGATTTTGGCGCTCCGGCCCCCGACCTCGGAGACCCGCGCCGATCACGGTTTATTGCACGCGCGCTCGATGCGCCGCCGGGAATTCGCGGAGGACCAGGATGTGCCGGCTCGTATCGACTCGGGCTCGCGGTCTCTCCAAGCTCAGGGGCCACCTAGGGTTCTTCCAGATGGCTAGACCCCGAGATTCCTTGACGCAATAGTCGAGATTTCCGCCTTTCATTGTTCGCGATCAGCTTCCTCCTAAAAAATCCCCTTGATTTATTCATGTGGCGCTCTGACCGGTTAGCTCGGTGCGCCTGTTCCCCATCAATGCCCGCGACCCCGGACGAGACCCCATGGAATACACGACTGCCGACCTCTACGACCGATTCGAGACCGAGCTGCGGGTCTGCGATCCGATCTTCCGCGACTTCGGCGGCCGCACCGCCTTCGCCGGCCCGGCGGCCACCGTCAAGTGCTTCGAAGACAACACCCAAGTTAAGGCCGCCCTGGCCGAGCCCGGCGCGGGACGGGTGCTGGTGGTGGATGCTGGAGGATCGTTGCGCTGCGCCATGCTCGGGGACCTGATCGCCGGGAGCGCAGCGACCAACGGCTGGGCCGGGGTCGTCGTCTGGGGCTGCGTGCGCGATACGCAGGCCCTCGCCGCCATGGAGCTGGGAATCAAGGCGCTCGCCGCGAACCCGCGCAAGAGCCAACGTCAGGGGGAGGGGCAGCGCGACTGCCCGGTAACCTTCGCCGGGGTGCGCTTCGTCCCCGGGGACTGGGTCTATGCCGATGCGGACGGTATCCTGGTGGCAGAGCGCCGGCTCTCCCCGGTCGCCTGACCTGGGATCCCAGAGCCATGGCCTGGACCGAGGCAAAGCAGATCGCCGAGGCGATCCTCGACGGATTCGACCGACATTACCGCCTGTTCCGCGAGATCACCGCCGGGGCCAAGCAGCGCTTCGAGCAGGCGCAATGGCTCGCCGTTCAGAATGCCGCCCGGGAGCGCATTGGCATGTATGACACCCGGGTGCAGGAGACCGTAGCGCTCCTGCGCCGGGAGTTCAATCTATTCAATCGCGACGAGCGACTGTGGCGCAGAGTCAAGGTGGAGTATCTGCGCCTGCTGCCTCAGCACCGACAGCCGGAGCTGGCGGAGACCTTTTATAATTCGGTCTTCTGCCGGGTCTTCGACCGTCGCTATTATAATACCGCCAATATCTTCGTCTGGCCCCTCATCTCCACCGAGTATGTGGAGGCAGAGATCCCGATCTTTAAGCCCTATTACCCGTCCCGGGATGGGTTTGCGCGGATTATCTGTACCATCCTGGACGGGCTTGACTTCAGGATCCCGTTCTCGGACCGCCGTCGGGACATCCGTAACCTCACGCATGCGGTACGGCAGCGCTTCCCGGCGAATCGGGCGGTGCAGCAGAACTTCCAGCTCGCGGTCCTCACCAAGCCCTTCTACCGGAACAAGGCCGCCTATGTGATTGGCAAGGCAATCAACGGGGCGGATCAGATCCCTTTCGTCATCCCTATCCTGAACAACGAGCAGGGCGGGCTCTACGTGGATGCCCTGCTTGCCGGGCAGGACGAGATCTCGGAGGTCTTCAGCGCCTCCCGCGCCTATTTTATGATCGACACCTCGGTGCCGGCGGCAGTCGTGGACTTCCTGCGTCCCCTGATGCCGCGCCGGGGCAAGGCCGAGCTCTATACCGCTTTGGGCTTTCACAAGTTCGGCAAGGCCGAGTTCTATCGGGAGTTCCTGAAGCACCTGCGTTATTCGGCAGACGATTTCGTGGTCGCACCCGGCATTCGCGGCATGGTCATGTGCGTCTTCACCCTGCCGTCCTTCCCCTATGTCTTTAAAGTCATTAAGGACCGCTTCCCGCCTCCCAAGGAGGTATCCCGGGAGACGGTGATGGCAAAGTACCTACTGGTGAAGATGCACGACCGGGTGGGGCGCATGGCAGACTCCTGGGAGTATTCCCATGTGGCCTTTCCGCTTGCACGCTTCTCCCCGGAGCTACGGGAGCTGCTCGAGAGCGAATGCGCGGGGAGCATCGAGCTCGACGGGGACCAGCTTGTCGTCACGCACCTCTATATCGAGAGGCGCATGTCTCCGCTGAATCTCTATCTACATACCGCGGACGAGGACGAGATCCGCCATGCGGTGCGCGAATACGGCGACGCCATCAAGCAGCTTGCCCGCGCCAACATCTTCCCCGGGGATTTTCTCTTCAAGAACTTCGGCGTTACTCGCCAGGGTCGGGTGGTCTTCTACGACTACGACGAGCTCTGCTATCTCACCGAGTGCAACTTCCGGGAGATCCCCGAGCCCCCCTACCCGGAAATGGAAATGTCGGCGGAGCCTTGGTACTCGGTGGGTCCCAGCGACGTCTTCCCGGAGGAGTTCGCCACCTTCCTCTTAACCGACCCGCGAATACGCAGGGTCTTCCTGGAGCTTCATGGGGAGCTGCTCGATCCCGCCTGGTGGCGGGCCCGTCAGGCGGCCATCCGTGCTGGGCAGGTGGAGGACATCTTCCCCTATCCGGAGGAGCGGCGGTTTCCACGCGTCGCGGCCGCATAAGGGGCGGCTGCCAGCCTAGTCGGCGGCTTCAGACCCCGTGCCTTGACGTCCGGTCGTTACGGGCCCCGTGTTGTCTTGGACGGCAGCCTCTCCCGACATCGCGGTATCTATCCCAAAGCGTCCAACAGTCCGAGCAGCCCGCCCAGCGGTATCGCGGCACAGTCGGGTTTGTTGGTCAGCGCCTCGCATACCTCGTGGCAGGCGCGTCGCAGGGCGAACAGGGCGATCAGACGTTCCGCCTCGCCTGGGGCCGCGGGCCAGTTGGGACAGCCGAGAATATGCTCGCGGTAGCCGGCCATGACGGCGTCGCGGGCAGCCGCGGCCCAGGCGCGGGCGAGCGGCTCGAGGCCCTTCAGGTCCGCCGTACGCTCGGCCACGACCTTGTGGAGGGCGGTGGCAGCGGCGCTGTCGATCGAGAACAGGATTGCAGCCAGGTCCACTAGGGGCGACTGCTTGGATCGCCTCCCCAGATCCCCAGGCTCGGCCCCGAAACCGATCAGCACAACATCGCTGCCGACGATCAGCACCTGACCCAGGTGCAGGTTGCCGTGCACGCGCGACTTGACTGCGTCGACCGGGGCGGCAAGCGCGGACACTCGGGACGGTAGGTGGTCGGCTCTGGCCAGCAACGCGCCCGCGGCGGCGACCGCATCCCCCGACAGATCGCCGAGGTGCTGCCGGACAAGATGGAGGGTCGCCTCGATCTCCTCGGTCAATGATCCGACCCAGCGCGCGGGCTCGTCCGGCGCGATGGGCTCGGGGGCGAAGACGGGATCGAGCCGTGCCCTCTCCACCTCCGCCGGGGCGAGGGCCCTGTGCAGCTCGGCGATCCGCCGGCCGAGGGCGCCCATCAGCAGACAGTAGCCCGCGTGTAATTCGCCGTTCGCCAGGCGGCCGCCTGGGGGCGCTGCAAGCGCGTGGTCCAGGAAGCGCTCCAAATAGCCCAGGGTATAGGACCAGGCGTCTCCCTGGTTCTCGATATAGCCCTGCAGCGAGGCCATGGCCATCAGGGCACCGTCGGACATCCTTAGCTCGACCGATCCGCCGATCGGGACCGTGCGAACCTCCGGCGCATGCTCGGTCAGGAACCGACCCATCTCGAGATCGAGATTGACGTCGGCGCGCAGACGCCGGGAGCCCTTCAGGAACAGGCGCTCGCCGAAGACCACGGCATCGTTGCTCGCCTCGCTCAGGCGGCGCAGCTCCGGCTCGTCCGGCAGCTCTGCGATCAACCTGGGGTAAGCGGAGGTGGCGGAGAAGATCAGGGTGTCTGACCCAATCGGCACATGCTCCTCGCGACCCATGGCCTCCAGCACCGCGCGACAGAAGGTGTCGTCGGCGAAGGCGTCGTAAAGGATGCCCATTCGTGCGCGCTGCCGCACGCGGGCCAGGGTCGTGGCGGCAAGCCCGCTCGGAAGCTCCCCGTCTTTTCCCTCCCACGCCAGGGCGACCGGCAGGACATAACGCTCGGGAGGCCGATCACGCAGCTCCACGGAGACGATGGTCAGCAGCCAGCTGCCGGCGCGGGTGGACCACTCGCTCATCTCCGCGATCCTGACACTCTCCACCTGCACCTCCTTGCTGGCGAGGTGGCGCTGGCCTGCGAAGAAGCGCGGCAGCGCGTCGCGCTCGAGCTGCCGGCGTAGCCCGTCCGCCAGGGGCGCGCGTGCCGCACCGATCCGCTCCCGGAAGAAGGTCGCCAAGCCCGCCGTGAGCACCAGCACCGGCAGCTCCGTCGGAGGCAGAGGCAACCGGTGCCAGTCGGGCACCTCCGCCTCCGGCGCCAGCCTGAACCAGTAGAAGGCATGTCCGGGTAGGGTCAGCGGATACGGCAGCTCGCCGATCGGTGTGAACGGGGTCCCACCCATCAGCTCGACCGGCACCCAGCCGCGATAGCGGCCCAGATCGAGCTCCACCGGCTGGGCGGAGCGGGCAAGGTTGGCGGCGCAGAGGATGACCTCGCCCTCGTGCTGGCGCAGATACGCGACGATCTTGCGATTGCCGGGGTGGAGCATGGTGAAGCCGCCCCGACCGAAGGCCTTGTGCGCCTTGCGCACCGCGATGAGCCGTCTCATCCAATTCAAAAGCGAGGACGGCTCGCGACTTTGGGCCTCCACGTTCACGGCCTGGTAGCCGTAGACAGGGTCCATGATCGGCGGCAGGTACAGGCGCTGGGGGTCCGCTCGGGAGAATCCGGCATTGCGGTCCGGGCTCCACTGCATCGGCGTGCGCATCCCGTTGCGGTCGCCCAGGTAGAAGTTGTCGCCCATTCCGATCTCGTCGCCGTAGTAGACGATGGGCGAGCCGGGCATCGACAGCAGCAGGCTGTTCAAGAGCTTGATGCGATCGAGGTCGTTGTCCATCAGGGGTGCGAGCCGTCGGCGGATGCCGACGTTGACGCGCATACGCGGATCGGCCGCATAGATCCGGTACATGTAGTCGCGCTCGCGGTGCGTCACCATCTCCAGCGTCAGCTCGTCGTGGTTGCGCAGGAACAAGGCCCATTGGCACGTGGGCGGGATCTCGGGGGTCTGGGCCAGGATCTCGGTCATCGGGTAGCGGTCTTCCTGCGCGACCGCCATGTACATCCGCGGCATGAGCGGGAAGTGGTAGGCCATGTGGCACTGGTCCCCCTCGCCGAAATACTCGCGCACGTCCTCCGGCCACTGATTCGCCTCGGCGAGAAACATGCGGTTCTTGTAGTGGGCGTCCACAACCGCGCGCATCTGCCGGATCACCGCGTGGGTCTCGGGCAGGTTCTCGTTGTTGGTCCCCTCGCGCACGCAGAGGTAGGGGATTGCGTCGAGCCGCAGCCCGTCGACACCCAGGTCGAGCCAGAACCGCATTACCCGGATGATCGCTTTCACGACCGACGGGTTGTTGTGGTTCAGGTCCGGCTGATGGGAGAAGAACCGGTGCCAATAGTAGGCCTTTGCGACCGGATCCCAGGCCCAGTTGGAGGTCTCGGTGTCCGTGAAGATGATCCGAGTCTCCGGGAACTTCCGGTCGGTGTCGCTCCAGACGTAGTAGTCGCGCTTGGGGGAGCCCTTGGGTGCGCGCCGGGCAGCCTGGAACCAGGGGTGCTGGTCGGAGGTGTGGTTGATGACCAGCTCCGTGATCACGCGGATCCCGCGCCGGTGTGCGGCACGGACGAAGAGCCGGAAGTCCTTGCGCGTCCCGTAGTCGGTGTAGACGTTGCGATAGTCCGAGATGTCGTAGCCGTCGTCGCGCATGGGTGAGGGGTAGAACGGCAGGAGCCAGATGGCGTTGACGCCAAGGTCCTGGATGTAATCCAGGCACGAAGTCAGGCCGGGAAAGTCGCCTATTCCGTCCCCGCTGCTGTCGAAGAAGGCCTTGACATGCAGCTGGTAGATCACCGCGTCCTTGTACCAAAGGGGGTCGTTGGGGAGCGGTGTCGCTGCCGGTCGCCGGGCCATGGTCCGGGCGCTCACAAACCGTGCCCTGCAAGGCGCTCAGCCCACGCGCGGTAGGTGGACGTGCGGAGCCAACACTCTGCGTCGTGCGCCTGGTCAGGCAGCGTCGCTACGGCACCCTCGGCTCGCGTCTTGTCGGTCATGGCTCACCCCCAAATCGGCCCCGTTCCGGAACCGAGACGAAGATCATTGAAGACTCGCGGCCAAGCCTGAGAGCCAGTCGCGCACCGCGGCCGGCGACTGCAGTCGCAGCCGAGCCTGTGTCTGCATCCCTTCCCCGACCCGGACGGAGAGCCCGCCGAGCGCGTTGACCACGGCGAACCCGTCCTCGTCGGTCCGGTCGTCGCCCAGGAAGACAGGGGTGCGCCCGGCATAGGGCGGGAGACCCATGAAACGCTCGATGGCCGCACCCTTGCCTGCCTGAGTCGGCAGAAGCTCGACGACCAGTTTCCCGGACTGCACGCGAAAGGCCGGGCCCAGGGCCTGGGCCGCGCGCGCGGCCAGCGATCGGATCTGCGCCTCCCGCTCCGGGGCCTGACGGTAGTGCAACGCAATGGCGTGGGGCTTACGCTCCAGAATGATACCGGGTAGGCCATCCGTCACCTCCCGCAGCATCGCGGCAATCTGCGACAGGGCGGCGTCGACCGCCGGCCCAGGGGCGGTCTCGGTCCCGCCCAGTCGC
>JBGSOR010000479.1:0-10782 GCA_041738985.1 Chromatiaceae bacterium
TGTTGGCGCTGGGCGAGCGTCAGGTCGGATGCTCTCGCGAGCCAGCGACGGAAATCCTCGGCGCGCATGGCAGGCCCTCCGTGCTTTTCTTTTCTTATCAAGAGTATAGTCCGCCCCAACACCTAACGCGAACACAGCCATGATAATTCCACTCCAACATGTGCCGCACGACCAGGCCACCTGCGTTGTCGAGCTCGAAAAGGAGTTGCTCGTCCAGTGTGGGCAGTTCTCGCAGATGCTCTTGGTACGTCTTGCCGGATAGGTCGGCGCGTGGGATATGCAGCCACTCCTCCTGGGAAGTTAAGTGGTACTTCGCGCAGGAAACAATGACGTCCCTCGGATCGCGACGCACATGCATTCCGACGTAGGGCTCACTGAGTCTGGTGAAATCGAACTGCGAGTGGGAGTCCAATAAGATGTCCGCTGTGTAGTCGACACGGTTGTGCCTGCCACGTGAAAAGTTACGGCAGCTTGCAGAGGCGAATGTTCTAAATACACGCCCCATATAGACGGTTAATACCTTGTGATGGGTACCCACCAGGATTTTTGGTTGGCGCCTGGGTGGTCCCATCCTCCCGGTAACATTCAACCAGGAAATACGTAAGGCGAGCTTGGGATCTGAAGAGGCGATCTCTGAAAATGTACTCAATTCGCTTACTCGGGCATGGTTTCTCGGATGGATAGCGGATCAAGCGCCTTTTTGGCTCTTGATCAACATGCGACGAGGTCCTCGGTTTGGCCGCGTGCTGATCGTCAATAGACGAACAGCACGCGGCGTACGTTTCGTGAAGGCAGTAGCGCGATTAGGCGATCCTTTTCTAAGGGTTGCCGATCTCTAGATGGGGGACGGCGGTCACGAAGCGTCCTCCCCATTCGCGGATGTAGCTGAGCTGGTCGGTAACTTCAACGCTCAGGTTCCAAGGGAGGATCACGACGTAGTCGGGCCGCTCTTGCCGAAGTCGATCCTCGGCGACAACGGGGATACGGCTTCCGGGGAGGAAGGTCGACTGTTTGGCCGGGTTGCGGTCGACGACGAACGGCAAGAGATCGGGGCGCACGCCGCCATAGTTGATCAGGGTATTCCCCTTGGCTGCGGCCCCGTAGCCGGCGACGCGTTTCCCTGAACGCTTGGCCTCGATCAGGAAGGCGACAAAGTCGTCCTTCACGCGGTCGGCCTTGGCCTGGAAGCCGGCGTAGCCGTCCTCGCTGGTGAGTCCGGCGTCAAGCTCGCGTTGAACGAGGGCCGCGACGCGCTCGGAGATGGGCCGTGTACCTCCATCGCTGCGTTGCGCGTAGACGCGGAGGCTCCCTCCATGGGTCGGAAGCTCCTCGACATCGAACACCGTAAGCCCGTTGGCCGCGAAGATCCGCCTTACGGCCACGAGGGAGAGGTATGAGAAGTGCTCATGGTAGATGGTGTCGAACTGGCTCTGCTCGAGCAGATTGAGCAGGTGGGGGAACTCGAAGGTTGACACGCCCGTCGGCTTGAGGAGGCGGGCGAAGCCACCACTGAAATCATTGATGTCGGGCACATGGGCCAGGACGTTGTTGGCTGCCGTGAGGTCCGCTTGGCGGCCCTGGGCCGCCAGCCGTTCGCCGAGGGACACCCCGAAAAACTCCTGGACAATCTCGATCCCCTTTTCCCGGGCCGCGGCCGCGGTGCTGGCGGTCGGCTCGATGCCAAGGCAGGGGATCTCGTTCTCCTTAACATACTGGAGCAGATACCCGTCGTTGGCGGCGACCTCGATGACCAGGCTGCGGTTGTCGAGGGCGAAGCGCTCGATCATGTCATGAACGTAGCGCTTTGCGTGGGCGAGCCAACTGGCGGAGTAGCCGCTGAAGTAGGCGTAGTCGGCGTCGAAGAGCTCATCCGCCCGCGCAAAATCCTCCGTCTGCACCAGCCAGCAGCTGCGGCAGACCAGTACCCGCAGGGGGAACCACAGCTCCGGGTCCTTGAGTGCGGCGGAGCTGAGGTAGTTGTTGGACGGCGGGGCGCTGCCGAGATCGACGAGCGAGAGCTCGAGGGGGCTGTTGCAGTGCCGGCAGTTCATAGGGAAACTCCTTGAAAGGACTCGTCGATGAAAGGGTGCGAGGCATCACGCTCGGACAATTGGGCGATCTCGTCGGGCCAGTGGATGGCGAGCCTCGGGTCGCGGGGGTTTAGGCCGGCCTCTGCCGATGGTTGATAGGCGGCGCTATGGAGGTAAAGCATCTCGCAATCCTCGGTGAGGGTCTGGAAGCCGTGCGCAAATCCGCGCGGGATTGCAAGGGTACGGTGGTTCTCGCCGCTGAGTCGCTCGGCGTGCCAGGCGAGGAAGGTTGGCGACCCGCGGCGCAGGTCCACTGCCACGTCGAAAACCTCCCCGTGGAGGCAGGTCACCAGCTTGATCTCCGCATAAGGTGGGTGCTGGAAATGCAGTCCCCGGACAGTCCCGCGGGCACGGGTGAGCGTGTGGTTGATCTGGGCGATGGCAGTGCCCTCGATGACCTCCGCCAGCTCGGAGCTACAGAACAGCCGCTCCAAGTAGCCGCGTGCATCCCCCACGGGCTTGCGCTGTAGGAGCCGCAGGTCCGAAAGGGGGGTCTTAATGATGTCGAATCGCTGAATCACGTCGGCCGGTGCTCGTCGATCCCGGGGTCTAGGCCTGGGGTGGGCGTCGCTCAGGGGCGGTCCGGCAGGTCCTGGGCCGCCAGGGCGCGGTACCAATCCACGGTGCGCCGCAGACCATCCGCGAGCGCGACCTGCGGGCGCCAGCCCAGAAGCTCCGTGGTGCGCCGGGTGTCGGCTCGGCGCACCTGCTCTAAGGGACGGTCGTTCGCGGCATCGAAGCGCAGTTTCGCATCCGCTCTAACCAGGGGGGCGAGCCGCTCAACCAATTCCCGCACCGTGACCAACTCGCCGGATCCCACCTCGAGGACTTCGCCGCCGCCGGCCTTCGTCTGAGCCGCCGCGACGAAGGCGGCGACGACATCGTCCACATAGATCCAGTCCACGGGCCTGAGCCCGCTGCTCATGCTGGGTGAATCGCCGCGCAAAAGCGATAGGATGACATACGGAACCAGCTTGCGCAGGTCCTTCTGCCCAGGGCCGTAGACCATGAACACGCGCAGGGTCACCACGTCGAGTCCATAGAGCGCATGGAACATGCGCCCGTAACCGGTGGCGGCCAGTTTGGCTGCCGCGTACGGCGAGGAGGGGACACCCGCGGCATCGCCTTGGCTCGGCTCCTCGATGGATCCCGTCAGCACCACCCGCCGGCACCCGCCGGCCGCGGCCGCGACCAGCAAGTTGACGGAGCTCAACAGGTTGCCCCGAAGCGTGGGCAAGACTTGATCCAAGGCCCGGGCCCCGACGACCTCCCCTGCAAGGTGTAGGATGACGTGTGGCCGCACTGTGGCCACCAGGCGGTGGACGGCCTCCGGGTCGATGAGGTCGGTTTGCCACCAGTGGAACGAGGAGTCCGCTTTAGGATCAACGCGCCGGGAAACCCCGTGCACCTCGGCCCCAAGCTCGGCCAGTTGATGGCAGAGGCGGGCCCCGATGAACCCTGAGGCACCGGTTACCAGAATCCGCCGCTCCGCAAACGAGCCGATCGTCATCCTGCCGCTCCGACCGGGCGCTCAGGGCGTCACGTCCGATCTCGCTTGCCCCAGAGCCGCCAAGGCGGATTCTCGCCGGCCCAGATTTTTTCCAGGTACATTTTGTCCCGCAGCGAGTCCATGGATTGCCAGAATCCGGTGTGCCGGTAAGCAGACAACTGTCCGTCATGTGCGAGACGCTGCATGGGCTCCGCCTCGAATGTCGTTAGATCCCCGTCTATATAGTCAATGACTTTCGGTTCAAGCACGAAGAAACCACCGTTCACCCAGGCGCCATCGCCGGAGGGCTTCTCTCTGAAGTGCGCGATCTTGTACTCGTCGTCCCCCAACGAAAATGCCCCGAACCTTCCTGGTGGCTGCACGGCGGCTACGGTGGCAAGGCCGCCATGCTGACGGTGAAAGTCAATCTCGTCGAGAATATCGATGTTCGATACCCCATCCCCGTAGGTCATGCAGAAGGTTTCGCCGTCGAGGTACTCTCCGATACGGCGCAGGCGCCCCCCGGTCATGGTCTCCTGGCCTGTGTCCACGAGGGTCACCGTCCAGGGTTCAGCGGGGTTGCTTAGATACTCCACTCGGTTGCTTCGCAAGTCGAACCGTACATCCGAAACGGAAAGAAAGTAGTTCGCAAAGTACTCCTTGATAACATGTCCCTTATAGCCCAGGCAGATAATGAAGTCATTGAGCCCAAAGCAACTGTAGGTCTTCATGATGTGCCAAAGTATCGGCTGGTCCCCGATTGCCACCATCGGCTTTGGCTTGGTAGCGCTCTCCTCGGCGATCCTTGTCCCGTATCCGCCGGCTAAAATGACAACTTTCATGATTCACGCCTCAAACACTCGAAACTGACCTCAGGGCGTCGGATGGCGCCAATGATACGGGTGTGCCTCGTCCGATGGAGCCCACACGTCGACATTTTTGCATGTTTCGTCGCACAACAAGCAAAAGGTAACGCGAAATCCGCGTAAAGTCTCGGATCAAGGCGCTGTCGCTCCCAAAAGCCACTTTCGCCTTAATCTCTGCGCATCGTAGAATGTGGCGCCTGCACCAGCCGCCGCCTGCGCGAGCGCGAACGATAACCTTGGGTGGTAGCCGGCGGCTAGGCGCGCTCAGCTAACAGTTTGATTTTGCTGTGATCGGCTGCGCAGATGTCATTTGATCGTAAGAGCGCGGCGGTCGCGCTTGCTCGCAGTGGTTGCTACTGCGTAGCTCCCGCGCGGACGGGCTCTCAGCGTCGCCCACGCCACCGCGCGAGCCCGACAGTCCAAGTGTACTAAACCTAGGGGGATTCTCGCCAGTCAGCGCGTTCCAGGGGAAAGCGCTGCAACCACCCTCGGGAACTTATCCTTCTCGGGCACTACATTCTCGGATCGTTATCTTGCGCGATCTTACCCGGGAGCCTCTGCCGCGTCGTCTGAGGGTGGAGTACCGCTCTTCCTTAGGCCGCGATCACGGGTCCATGTGAACTTGCGGCAATGAGAAGTACGAATCGTTTTAAGAGAATCGTTTCGCGGCGCTACAACGTTACCAATGAACAAGGTGGTCTCATGAAAACGCGGTGTGGGTACCTGTGCCCAAGAACATCACGGCTCCTTGCCTACTCCGAAAAAGTTCGGCGCAAGTTGTCACCTCGCGGTGAGTACCTATTTATCGCATCCATGCCAAAATCCGGGTCGACCTTTATGGCGAAGGCGCTGGGGGAGCTAACGGGGTATCCCTACGCCGGACTGACTTATGGGTACGAGCGCGACGACCAAAATCTTTACCTTCCTAAGCTCATTGACGCATACACCTCCGGCACGGTCACCCATCAACATGTGCGGGCGACCGGCCCTAATACGGAGCTTTTCAAGCGATTCGGCATCCGTCCGGTGGTGTTGACCAGAAACATCTTCGACATTGTCATCAGTATTCGGGACCATATCCTCAACGAAGGTCCGGCGTTCCCAAGCTTTTATTGCGACGACAGCTTCGCGGATATGGATGAGCGCATGCAGCTCGACTTCATCATCGAGCTTGGGCTGCCGTGGTACTACAACTTCTACGTATCTTGGTATGAGGCAACTCGCCTCGGCACCTTGGACGCGCTATGGCTGACCTACGACGGTGTCGTCAAAGATTGGGCAGCGGCGCTTAAGGCGGTCGTTGATTTTTACGGGCTTCGCTACTCCGAGCAGGAGATAAGCGCGTGCTTAGAGCGTACGCGTGGAAAACGGAAGAACGAGACCAGGCTCAACAAGGGGATCTCCGGACGTGGTCGGTCGGTCTTATCGCAAGGTCAGATCGACAAAATTGTTGCCATGGCGAGATTCTACCCGACTGTTGACTTTACGCCCATTGGATTAGGGCGAGGCGCGGCATGATCCGGGTAGCAAGTGGAACAAGGGGCAGTTATACTCGCGTTGCTTGTCTCATTCGCGACGGCAGCGAAGCGACCCCGGCACCTGTGGCGTCTCGGTTGAGAGTGGCCAGACTCTCGCGTTTCCTGGAGTATGAAGCGAGTGCGGGGGCTAGAGCTGCATCGGCGTGAATTGCTGCGGGTACGTTGGGGAAAAGGGATGAAGAAGTTTTCAATAACCCGAAAGGCGTGGTGTAAGTTCTGGTTGTGGCACGGAGGCGCCGGTCCGTGGGGAAGGATCGCGACGCGCCTCGGTGCTTTTGGAGTGAATCGGTATCGGGCGAGATACGCGTTGGCTAGAATGTCGTCTAAGGGGTATGTCGATCCAACTGTTGAGCTCATCGACATCGTTCCCCGCCTCGGGCGACACGTGTATATCGGCGAGGCGGTGGTCATCGCGCGCTGGCATGGTCTATCTCGGGTTCCGTCAGACCCGAGCCCCAGCAAGGAGGGCGAGCGGGGGTTCGTGAAGCTGGAGGATCGGGTGTGCATCAATCGGGAGACGCATCTTGAGGTGCTTGATGGCGGGGCGATCTCGGTGGGCGAAGGTACGAGTATTGAACCGCGGTGTCTCTTGATGTCTGCCGTAGAGCCCATTCTCATCGGCTCAGGGGCCCAAATTGCCCCTCTCTGTTCTTTCTTTTCCTATGATCACGGAATGGCACCGGACGAGCGCATTCGCCGACAAGCATTGACCTCTCGGGGTCCCATCGTCGTGGAGGATGACGCGTGGCTCGGCGTCGGTGTAACCGTCTTGTCGGGGGTTACGATCGGCCGTGGTGCTGTGGTTGGGGCTGGTGCAGTGGTCACCCGGGACGTTCCTGCTGGGGCAATAGCGTTGGGACCCGCAGCGCGCGTGATAAAATTCCGGGATGAGTTGGCGGCGACGCGGGACAGTAGCATTGTTGAGCGCTAGGGAGGATTGGCGGAAAGGACAATGATGTAAACGGAGGGTAAGATCGGCAAGGCGCTTTCTTCGTGTTTGGAGAAATCTACTGATTCGCTATTTTTCCTGGGTGCGCGATGGAGGTATGAGATGAAACGGGTCTTTTTTCACATACATATTTGGAAAACGGGTGGGGTTTCCTTCTACAGCATCTGCAGGCGTAACTTTGGAAAAGCCTTTCATCGAGACAGTATGCTGATTCAGAATTGGTTCTTGTCAAGACAACAGCTGGAGTGGTTGTTGGGCTACCATGACTGGCTTCGATGTTACAGTTGCCACATGCTTTCCGGTGATCTCCCCTATGAGAGGGAAAGTGAACAAGTTATTGGCGTCGCGTTTGTTCGCGAACCGGTGAGCCGATTTGTTTCGAGTTACAATTTCCAGAGGGGTGATACCTACCTTGGTGGCCATGCGAAGCATCATGGTTTTGAGGATTTTGTCCGCAAGGCATTGGTGGATGTTGATAATCCGTGGTGGCGCAACGGACAAACCTTTACCTTAGGTGGTAGCGGAGACGAGAAAGGGTTAAGCCGGATCTGGGAACGTGTGAGCAAGGGGCAGCTTATTCTTCTCCCGACCGAAAGATTTGACGAATGCTGCGTGCTTCTGGAACGGTTGTTTCCGGGGGATTTCAGTGACTGCAGATACACGCGGTTGAATGTGTCTCAACGTCGCGACACCGTTTTCGAGATGCAGCGGGATACGATCGGAAAGTTTATGGAGAGAGATTCCGAGCTTTGGACTTATGCGAATACGTTTCTTGATTCTCAGCTCGGGGAGCTTTTCCCCGCGGAAGGGGATCGGGATGAATATGTGAGGCAATTTAGGCGTCGTTGCATGAGGTTACCGGTTCGGGAGCGTTTGGGCATCTTTCAGAAAAAGTTACGTAGAGCAGCGAAGGGGGTGCTGGCGAGAATGGATGGCAGTGCGTAAGGGCGTGCTGGTGCATGAGCGGGAGCGGAGTCGGTGGTCGGTGGCCGACCTAATGAAGCAACGCGTTAGGTCGTTGAGGCGCCATGGCTGGGCTGCTATCGCTTCGGAGGTATTGTTGACCCTGAAGGCGAATAGGGAATAACGCTGCAGGCGTCGGGGCGTAACGGCTGTGGGTTTGATAAGTGGCGTGACCCGAATGCAGAAAAGTCAGAGTCCTCTCGTGAGTGTCGTGACCCCGGTTCATAATGGGGAGAAGTACCTAGAGGATTGCATAAGGAGCATACGTGAACAAACATATGAAAACTGGGAATACATTATAGTCAACAATTGTAGCGGTGATGGAACGCTTGACATTGGGTTGCGACATATTGCGGAAGACCCTAGAATTCGCCTGGTCAGTACAAACGAGCTGCTACCCCTTATTGAAAACCATAACTTCGCGCTGCGGCAGATCAGCCTGGAGAGTAAATACTGTAAGATAGTGCATGCTGATGACATGCTGCTCCCGACTTGTATAGAAGCAATGGTCGAGACGGCGGAAAAGCATCCGGCGGCTGGCATTGTCGGATCCTATTGTCTCTGGGACAAGAAGGTGGTATCAGACGGGATTCCACTTGCGATAGAGGTGATGCCGGGGGAGGCGCTATGTCGTGAAACGCTCCTCAATAGAATTTATTGTTTCTGGTCGCCTTCCGCGTTGCTGATTCGATCGGATATCGTTAGGGGGCGAGGGGAGTTTTATCGGGGCGGCCATCTCCACGCGGATGTCGAGGCGTGTTATGAGATTCTTCAGCAGTGGAGTTTCGGTTTTGTCCATCAGGTTCTTACTTTTATCCGTACGCATGAGGAGTCCGCGACGTCCACTCAGGCATCTTCGTATAACAAGATAATGGTGTCTAATCTGGCCCTTTTTCTGAAGTACGGGCCGATCTTCCTTTCGGCTGAAGAATATTCGGACCATCTTAAGCGGAAATCAAAGAAGTACTATAGTTTCTTGGCCACGAGCTTGCTGGACCTGAGGGAGAGGGAGTTCTGGCGCTTTCACACCCGGGCCTGTCGGGAGATGGGGTTTGACTTCAGTTGGCTCGCAGTAGCGCAAATAATTCTTGCGAAGCCCGTAAAGGGACCAGTTTCTTATGTCACTAGGGTCTCCCGGGCTATAAGACGTTCGATCCAACCTAAATCCTAAAGCAGTGAGTGGAAGGCGCATTCATGGTGCGGGTTGTGTGTCACTCTAAGAATGGCCGAATGGAGTTGGCTGAAGTTGCTTAGTTTCTGTCAGTGGGAGTGGCAGAGTTGAGGAGATGCGCTGGCGTTAGCCATTGCGTAACCTCCCACTGGTAATCAACTGCGTTGCGGCCGTCTTTGCCCGCGCCGCCAAGCGTTTGAAATCGTCGATACCTTCGACTAGGCGATGGTGCGGATCAAGCGTCTTGGGCCTTGAGCTAGCTCCTGATGGTGGAGGCATGTCACCCTCCCGAACGGAACAAGTGCGGCACCGCGTCATAAAGAGACGTCAAGTTGGCCCCCGAGGATCATGGCTCCCGCGGCGAGCCGTTGTGTTCTTAGGAAAGTGTCGCATTTCTGGTAGAAGTGTCGCAGAGTAGTTACAGTTAAGACTGCGCGCTTAGGGGTGATACCTGGGCCTCAGTACTTTGTTCCTAGGCCGTCAGTTACCCTGGTAGAACACGATTTTCTCCGTTTGGCGGGCTTAGCACTCCCCTATGTCACTGATCTAGAAGTGGGGGAGAACGTGCGGAGATGCGCACCGGCGCGCTGAGCGCGAGTGAGGCCGCGGAACCAGCAGAATTCTCGATCTCATTTCTTTTGTTAGGGAAGGTGGCATAGATTTAGCTAAGCGTGCTCATGACGGACCTCCGCGATCAGTCCGCGGATCCGGCAGGGCGGCTTTACACGATTACAACGCCGGCCACTTTGATCCCAAGTTGGGATGAAGCGATCGTCAGGTCGGCTGAGCGAGCCGGCAGCAAAGGCTCGAGGCGCACGCAACGGAAACTCGCAAGATGATGAAACGTTTCGGGTTGGGGCAACGATGCTCGGTGAAGCCTTGCTGGAGAGCTACGGTCGCGAGGGTCCTTTTGTGGGCTCTCTTGTTAGGGTTCGGCACCGTAGCCAACGCTTCGGTTGTCGCTCGACTCGATGCGTCGATCGCCACCCCGCCGCCGAGCAGCACCTTCGATCTCAGCGCCGAGGGCAGCGCCGACTGGGCCCACTGGGGTCTCGCCAGCGCCACCAGCGTCAACCGCAAGAGCGGCGTGACGCCGCAGATCAGCGATCCGATCCAGGTCGCCAGCCCGGCGACGCGCTGGGCCACTGCCGCCGCCACACGGATGACCGTCGCTTGGACCGACGGCACCCCCACCGCCAACGCATCCACCCGAACCTTTCTCTATCAAGGAGACGGCACGGGACAGACAGACAACGCTGCTTATATCGGTAGAGGCTTCCAGTTCAGCGCCCCCGCCGACACCAGCGAACGCACGCTGACTGTCTATCTGGGCGGGGCCCGTTCGCGCGCACGCATCGAGGCCTCGCTCAGTGACGGCAGCGCCCCGGCCATTAGCCCGACGGTGGAGAATCTCACCGGCGCTTACGATCGCCGGGTCACCATCACCTACCGCGCCGCCAGTGCCGGGCAGACCCTAACGCTGCGCTACCTCCAAGAAACCCCTAGCGGCAATGTGATCTTCATGGCGGCCACCTTGCAGGTGACCGGTCAGCCTGTCAACCAGCCGCCGGAAGTAACCGCCATCGCTGACCAGACTGTGTCGGTCGGCACCCTCCTTGCCGTGACGGTCAGCGCCAGTGACGACGGGCCGGCGCCCGTGGTGCTCAGCGCCGCCCCGCTGCCGGGCTCGGCGACCTTCAGCGACAACGGCGGCGG
>JBGSOR010000487.1:0-14684 GCA_041738985.1 Chromatiaceae bacterium
CGTCCGCCGGAGCCGCGCCGAGCGACTGGCGCACCCTCGCCGAGGTCGAGCGCGAGCATAACCTCGCGGTTTGCGAGCGTTGCGGCTGGCGGATCAACGGCAACGGCAACGTCGCGGACCGACTGGGGATCAACCCCACCACATTGCGCTCGCGGATGCAAAAGCTTGGTATCGTGCGGCCCGGCGGCTAGGCGAGCGCGGATCGCGTCGGAGCTGGCCCGGCGTGGTCGAGATAGCAGAAATCCGAGGCCCACGCTCCTCGGACCGTCCGCTGACTGGAGCCATAGGCATCGGTCGGCACCTATTCAGGACCGATACATGAAATGGCGCAACCGGAACCAGAGCTCGAATGTCGATGACAGAAGAGATCGAAGCGGGCCAGTTGGCGGGGGCCTGCCCTCCATAGGGACCCTGCTATTCGTTTGGCCCATCGTCAAACAGCTTCTGCGCTCCAGGCTCGGCCTTGCCATCCTGGGCTTCGGCGCTATCGCCTACTCCGTCGCGTATTTTGGTGGCTTTGCGACTCTGCCTTCTTTCCTGGGTGGTGGCTCCCGAGTCGTCGACGAGCAGCAGGAGAACGAGTGGGCGGCCTTCATCAAGACCGTGCACGGAGACCTGGAAACGGTATGGTCGCAGATCTACGCTCAGGCTGGGGTTCGCTATCCAGCCCCGACGCTGGTTCTCTACCGCGGATCGACCAACAGCGCATGCGGGCCCGCCAGCTCCCACATGGGTCCGTTTTATTGTCCGTTAGACCAAATGGTCTATGTAGACCTCGGTTTCTTCGATGACCTGGAAAAAGAATTCGGGGCAGGGGGCGACTTCGCGCAAGCCTATGTGCTGGCGCACGAGGTTGGCCATCACATCCAGAACCTCGAAGGAACGCTGGACCAGGCAGAAATGGCAAAGCAGCAAGCATGGGGGGAGGCGGAGAAGAATCGGATGCAGGTCGCCCTGGAATTGCAGGCGGACTGCTATGCCGGAGTTTGGGCAAACCATGCGCACCGGCATCTCGACATTCTGGAAGAGGGCGACCTTGAGGAAGCACTGGTCGCTGCGGCCGCTATCGGTGACGACAGGTTGCAGAAGCAGGCAAGGGGCTTTGCGATTCCACATACCTTCACCCATGGCAGCTCCAAAGAACGCGTGCTTTGGTTCGCCAGGGGTGCAAAGACCGGTAAGTTAAGCGACTGCGATACGTTTGGGTCGCGCTGAGGAGACTGGTACACTACATCCCAGGCTCGTTACAGCGTCGGCATTCCTTGAAGATAGAGCTGTACTCGCGGATCCGAGTCCCCGGTCTCTTGCGCCAGGGCCTCGACGAATGGTGCTGCGATGCCCAGCTCGTACTCGAAGGGGATGCGGGGGGCCAGCCACTTAGCGGCCAGGGCGAGGGTCGCGAACGCAAGCGCCAAGAGCCCTGGAACCCCGGCCGTCAGCCACAGAGCTCCCTCAAAGGACGGGTTTCGCTGTTGTCGATGCCCTCCGTCAGACGGGGATTGCGGTACGCGGGCACGGTCAGTCCGCCACGACTGTCCCGTAGGCCAGGACCTCGACGGTGCCGAGGGCATTGCCGCCGCTCTTGGAGATGGAGACGGTCTCGAGCTTCACGTTGAAAATCTTACAGGGGGCCAAGTCCCGCGCATCCTCCTTCATACGTAGGATCGCTTCGCGGCGTGCCCGGTCAAGCAGGCCCTCATAGCTGGTGACACGCCCGCCGACCAGGCTCCGCAGACCGGCGACGAATGCTTTGAAGTAATCCACCGAGATCACGACGCTGCCGCACACCAGGCGACTCTCCCGGCGGCGCTCGGGCTCCGGTGGGAACTTGGCCGAGAAGACCATCATTGGGCGCAGCACTTCCTCCCGCCGACGGATCGAGCGGTAGTGCCGCCGCTCCGCCAGAGTGCCGAAGCCGAAGCCCAAGGCCAGCAGGACACACACGACCAGGATATCCGTCATGAGACATCGTCCAGCCGCACCGCCGTTCCGTAAGCGAAAAGCTCGGCGGCGCCCTGGGCAATGGAGGAGGTCGAGAAGCGGATATTGAGGACCGCGTTGGCGCTGAGCGCCTCAGCCTGCGCCACCATCCGCTGTACCGCCTCCTCGCGGGATTCCTGAAGCAGCTCCGTGTAGGCCTTGAGCTCCCCGCCGAAGACGTTCTTGATCCCCGCCACAATGTCCCTGCCTAGGTGTTTGGCGCGCACCGTGCTGCCTTGTACCAGGCCAAGGTGCTCGATCACCCGGCGTCCGGGTACGCCTTCCAGGTTCGTCAGCAGCATGGGGGCTCCTCGCTCTCGGTACCCGGCGGGCCTTGGCGGGGAAGGCCTCAGCCCCCGCCTTTCGCGCCTAACATCTCCTCCAGCTTGGCGATTTCGGACTTCAGGTCCTCGGGCAGCGAGTCCCTTAGCTTGCGCAGCTGCTCCATGGCGCCCTCCGCGAGATCGGGCTTGTTCTCTGCGATGTAGTCCTTGACCTGCTGGATCAGCTCGTTGGCCTTGTCGACCGTGGCTTGGGCAAGCTCCTGGCCCTTCTCCTTGGCGGCGTCCGCGGCCTCTCTGACTCTCTCGTCGGCGGCTCGGGTCGCCTCCTTGGCGGCCTCGACAGCCTTTTCTCCCATAGTCTGCCCGGTCTGGGCCGCGCCGCTTGGCTCAACGGTCTTCTGCTTGGGCTCCTCGCTCTGTCCGCAGCCGGTCGGGCCCAGGCCGGTGGCGACCGCCAGGGCCAAAAGGATTTGCTTTTTCATGTCGTTGCTCCGTGGTGGGGTCGGACGTCTTGAAGTGTCTGCGTCTGGCGCATGAAGCCGGTCGCGATCCGGATCACTACGCAATGCCCATCGAGCTGTGCAGGAAGGCAACGGCGTTGGGGTCGAGCTTCAGCTTAGCCGATTGGACGAAATATTTGCGGCTACTTCCGCAAGCCGCCGTCGGCCGCGGGCCAACGTGGCCGTTTGGGATCCCAGGGGTCCGCTCGCGCCGGGCTGACTCATGGCTCGCGCCACTCGGCTCTGTGCGAATACGCGCGCCTAGACCTTCAGGGTGCCCTTGAGCTCGTCGAGATACCCCTGCTCGGCCACGCCTGACCCGCTCCCCGCCGATCCCAAGAAAACCGCCTTCTTTCGCGGCGCCGGGATTCGTCCAAGCAGGAGTCGCGATACCTTCTCGGCAAGCCCCAGGTCGGCATAGCCGGCCAACCGGGGGTCTGGCGCACCTCGGTGGCGATGACGCCACACCGCTTGTATCAAGTAACGATAGTCGGGTAGTGTCCGTCCCGATATTTCGTGATTCACGCGATTTCGTGAGCTGGGTCTCTGTGCACAGGGATCCACTGGAGGCCGCCTGGAAAGAGCGACGGGACGGCATGGGAACGGCTTCAGGTCAGCCTGGGACCCACTTCGAGGACCTGCTGACCGCGAGGCGCCTCGAGCGGTACCATCGGGTCTGCATCGCAATACCCCGGCCATCGGACTGGCCTGAGCCGGTGCGGCTCGCGTCGCGCTGAGTGAGGGTCGCAGCAGGACGCCGATCGCGGACGACGGAGGCTCCCCGGGGCGGCCATCGCTCGTCTCGTCCTTGATCTCCCTTGGGCCGTCATCCGTTGAAAATGCGAAAACTCAGGTGAACCGTCATCACACGCGCACCTTTCATTCGTAGGCTCGCGGCGGCTGCCGCTCTTGCCCTGCCGTCGGCTTGGGCTGCCGATCCGTCGGTCATGTCCGCCATCGGCTCCGAAGCCGCCAGCTCGCCGGACGCGACGCTCGCGGCGTATCGGACACTGTCGGCCAGTCAGTCCCGCAACTATGATAAGAGGCAAGATATTTCGCCCCAGCAGATGGTCATGCTGTTGGAAGTATCGGAGCGCACCGGGGCCAGTCTGGGTCAAGCGCTCGCAACCGGAGAGCAGGAAAGCGCCCGTACCTGGAACGACCATGTCCGCCCCACCTTGCCAACCGGCAATCTGGGGTCCGCGACGGGGGTCTGGCAGTTCCAGCCCGCGACCTTCTATAGCATTGTCAAGAAGCTCGGAGCTCGGCTCTTGGCCGCGAGCGAGGCGGATTCGACGACGGGACGCGAGCGCCTGGATCTCGGGGAAGGTCCGTTTACCGATGCGAAGGTGCGCAGCCTCATTCGGGAAACGGTGGGCGGCAAGCGGGGGGCAGACGATGAGGATCTCCAGCTGCTGCGTCACAACTTCGGCGTGCTGGCCTTCGCGAAACACTATCTCAGCCTTGACTCGGGCGCGACCAGCCCGGAAGAAGACTATCTGTTCCACTTTCTGGGCGAAAGACAGGGCAGAAGGGTGCTGGCGCTGGCGCAGGGAGCGACGCGCGATACCCTGTGCGTCAAGCCTGTCGAGGCGCCGTTTCCATCTCTGGAACCTCAGGCCGAACCTCAGGCCGGAGATGGCCGAATCGCAAGCCTGAGACCGAAGTCCGTCCTGCAGACCGCCCCTGTGCTCCCCGCTCAGCCGACCTTTGCATCCCCGATCGCCAACTATCGCCCCCTGACAGGCTCGCTTCGGCGGGGGCTCGACACAAGGCCGACACGGCCACCGGACATTGGCGCAATCTCCATCGTGAGGGCCAGGGCCGATCTTCAGGGGCTGCCCGCGATTGCCGCCGAGCCTGCGCTCTTTTCCACGCTGACCCCCGATGCGCCGGCCCAGGCTTCGTCGGACTGGGGGTTGCCGGCAGATTCGCCCACCGTGACGGGAAACCTTGGGATGTTCTACCGTGACGGAAAAGGACAAACGCAACCCTATACCTGGGCGGAATTCGTCGACAATCTGGCCCGACGCGTCCGGGCGGATAGCCAGCCTGCCCTGGTTCGGGCCAAGTATGGCGTCGGGTTCAGGCTGCAAGGGGGCGACCTGCCGGAGCGGGCCTTCGATCCGAATCAGGGCGCCGAATCCGCCGAGTTTCGCCATGAGCAAGGGCGGACCGTGCTCGCGCCTGAGGCACTGGTGACAGGCCCGCTCAGCCGGGACGAAGCCGGGTATTACAAGCAGCGCCTGGCCGCACTGGTGAGCCAGGGCGATGACCAGCCGACGGAGACCCTGCCACCGGAGTCGTTGTCGGCGCTCCAGCACCTCAAGTTGCTGCCGCCAACGGTGCAAGCGGTCAGCACCACCGATCCGCAGGTGCAAAAGGCCCTGCACAGGTTCCGCGAGAAGGTTGGCAAGGACGAGCCAGACGATCCGGGGCACTTCAACCGGCTGATGCCCGCGGAGCGCATCGCGCTGGAGATCTACGACCAGCGCCTCGCACGTTTTGCCGCATTACAGGCCTGCCAACAGGCGTCCTTCGGCGACGCCCCTGACCTGAGGCGCATCGCAAAGATGCCGGCCGGTTTGAAGAGGGCGGCGGCGCCTCACATTGCCATGCTGCAGAAGGCCCTGGTAGCGCAGGGTCTCCTGACACAGCCGATCAAGAAAAGCGTTTGGCGCGACAAGAAACGCAAGAGGCATGTCGCCTACAAGGCGGTCCCCTTCGCAGGCAAGGCGGATAAGGCGACGATCGCCGCACTCAACGCCTTCCAGCTACGCAACGGACTGCGGACAACGGAGGGCGTCATGGATGCCGTGACACTGGAAATGCTCGGCCTGCCGCCGATGGGGCCGGAAATATTTCTGCCCCTGTCCGGCCCTCAATGTGCCATCGCCGATCGGGTCGGGACTGCTCCCAGGTGCGAAATCCCGGTCAAGTACAGGGGCAGCGATGACATCGCCGGGCTCGCTCACCGGGCACGTCCCCCAGCACCGCTATCGCTCGATACCCTTTAGACCGGATTGGCGCCTCGGAGATGGTCGTGTCCCGCCGTGTCCTCGGCGCGGTAGATCGCGGTCGATGTAGCGCGCCTGCACAGCCCCGACAACGCACCCAAAAAGGCCGTCATCGGCGCATCGCCGCAACGACCGGAAAACCGTTCCGAAGCGCCCTCGCCGGCCGGAGATTACTCGATGCGCAGCGGTGCAGGTGCTCCGGTGGCCCGGAAGCCCCGATAGTCCTCCAGCACCAGGGCATGGTCGAAGGCCAGCGGAGCCGGAAGCTCATCCGGCAGGAAGATCCCCAAGGCCCGCGCGTCGTCCATGGCCCGGGGCTCGCCGCTCGCCTCGGCCACGTAAACCGCCGTGACCGTATGCCCGCGCGGGTCCCGCGCCGGGTCCGAATAGAGTCCGAGCAGGGCCCGCAGGGTCACCGAGAGTCCGATCTCCTCCTGGGCCTCGCGCACCGCCGCGCCCTCGACCCGTTCCCCCCGGTCCACGAAGCCGCCCGGAATGGCCCAGCCATAGGGCGGATTGAGACGTTCGATCAGCACGATGGGGCGCCCCGGGCGGTCCGTAAGCTCGACGATAGCATCCGCGGCAAGCAGAGGGGTAACGGGCACGGGCATGGGGTGGCTCCTGAGTTTGACGACCGGGGCACTGTAACCGGCCGCCGGACACGAGGCCAAGGACACGACACCCGGAGCCCAAGGATCCCGCCGACCCTGGCGCCGACCGCGCCTCCCCACGCCTGGCCCGGCCTTCCGCATCGCCGCAAGACCGGGCGGGGCGACTCCCGTTATGATTGGGGGGTTATCGTACCGGGGGAGCGATTGCACGCTCCCTGCCGCTTGAGCTTCGTCGAGTCCGCTATGCCCAGAGTCGATACCGACCGCTTTTATCGCAGTTCCTTGGAGACCCACGGCCACACCGCCGAAGGAGTGCAGTGGCACTCGGAGCACAGCCAGCGCACGCGCTTCAAGGCCCTGCGCAAGCTCCTGCCCGAGGACCTATCGCAGGTCAGCATCGCCGATGCGGGCTGCGGACTGGGGGACCTGTACCGTTTCCTGGAAGAGCACGGGGACAAGCCCGAGCGCTATATCGGCATCGACGTGGTCGAGCCCATGGTGGAGGCGGCCCGCGCCCGCATCGGCTGCACCATCCTGCTGCTGGACGTTCTCAACGACCCCTTGCCCCAGGCCGACTATTACGTCTGCAGCGGGGCCATGAATACGCTGACCAGGGAGGAAACCCGCGAGTTTATCGAGCGCTGCTTCGCCGCCTCGACCCGGGGGTTCGTATTCAACCTGCTATGCGGCCGGGACACGTCCTACAGCTACAACCTGTGCATGCCGGCCGACGTGCGCGACTGGACCAGCCATCTGGAGGCTGACATCCAGATCGTCGAGGGCTATCTCCATGGGGATTTTACAGCGGCCCTGAAACGGACGTCCGGGGCCTGACACACGTACTCGCCGGGCGCGAACCACCGTCATGCTCAGCCGGATGCGACCCCTTCCAGCGCGTCGATGATCTGGCTGTCCTGCTTCATCTCCAAGGCGATGAAGACCAGCGCTGGGGTGGTGGCGCGAGCGAAAGGCTCGGAGCCGCGGGCACGGGCCAGCGCGCCAATGCAGATATGCAGGCCCGCGGCACAAAGATCTACACTGCCCCATCGATAACAACATTGGTGAGTTTCGTGGCGCTCAACATACGTCACGCAGAGGCCGAACGCCTCGCCGAGCGAGTCGTCGCCTTGACCGGCGAGACCAAGACGACAGCCGTTACCCTGGCCCTGCGCGAGCGCCTGGAGCCCCTGGAGCGGGCACCGGCGGCGCGCCGACTGGCCGACGAGCTCGACGCGATTGCCTGCCATGCTGCGAGTCTCCCCCTGCTCGACTCAAGGTCCGCTGACGAGATACTCCGTTACGACGCCAACGGCCTGCCAGGCTGATGGTCATCGACCCCTCGGCGCTCCTGGCGATTCTCCAAGACGAGCCGGAGCGCCGGGCATTCAATGAGTCGATCGAATCGTCGAGCGTCTGAACGCCGCCGGCCGAGCCCCAGGTGATCGATCAGGCGGGCCCCACCTACTTCAGCCAAATGGTAGCCGCCGCCCCCGACCCGGCACGGAGCGTACTAGAGTCGCTCGCTCGCGGCGCTGGCCCGGACCTGGCGTCACTGGACCCGCCGACCCGCCGCTATCTGCGCCGCCGCGGCCTGCTCACCGAGTCCGGAGCACTGGGCATCCCGATCCTCGGAGACTATCTGCGGCGGGAGGTTTGAGCCCGGTATCCGCACCCGTTCCGGATGCGGGCCGGTCGGACTTAAGCCCGACCTGTTGAGGGTGTGCCCTATCGGCAGGCCCCGCCGCGAGTACAAAAAAAGGGGCCTGACGGCCCCATTTTTTTACCTAGCCATCCGTGGATGGCTGGCGTGATGCGCCGAGCCCATCACTCGCCGACCTCCACCGCCTTCATGCTGAGCCGGATCCGGCCCTGCTTATCCACTTCCAGCACCTTGACGCGGACCACGTCGCCTTCCTTCAGCTTGTCGCTGACGGACTGGACGCGCTCTTCGCAGATCTGGGAGATGTGGACCAGGCCGTCGCGGCCGGGGAGGATGGTGACGAAGGCGCCGAAGTCCATCAGGCGGGCGACCTTGCCCTCGTAGACCTTGCCCACTTCCACGTCCGCAGTGATCAGACGGATACGGCGCTTGGCCTCTTCGCCAGCGGCCTTCTCCACGGAGAAGATCTTGACCACCCCGTCGTCGGTGATGTCGATGGTCGCGCCGGTTTCTTCGGTGATGGCACGGATGACAGAGCCGCCCTTGCCGATGACGTCGCGGATCTTCTCCGGGTGGATCTTGATCTCGATGATGCGCGGGGCATGCTCGGACATCTCGGAGCGGTGGACGTCGATGACCTTGCTCATCTCGCCCAGGATGTGCAGCCGACCCGCCTTGGCCTGAGCCAGGGCGACTTCCATGATTTCCCGGGTGATGCCCTCGATCTTGATGTCCATCTGCAGGGCGTTAATGCCCTCGGCGGTACCGGCGACCTTGAAGTCCATGTCGCCGAGATGATCCTCGTCGCCCATGATGTCGGTCAGCACTGCGAACTTGTCGCCTTCCTTGATCAGGCCCATGGCGACACCAGCCACCGGACCTTTGACCGGAACACCCGCGTCCATCAGGGACAGGCTGGTGCCGCAGACGCTGGCCATGGAGCTGGAGCCGTTGGACTCGGTGATCTCGGAGACGACGCGCACCGAGTAGGGGAAGGCCTCGATCCCGGGCATGCAGGCAAGCACGCCGCGCTTGGCCAGCCGCCCGTGGCCGATCTCGCGCCGCTTGGGGCTGCCGACCCGCCCGATCTCGCCCACGCAGAAGGGCGGGAAGTTGTAGTGGAGCATGAAGTGCTCACGCCGCTCGCCCTCCAGGGCGTCGATGATCTGGCTGTCGCGCTCCGTGCCCAGAGTGGTGACGACCAGGGCCTGGGTCTCGCCGCGGGTGAAGAGCGCCGAGCCGTGGGTGCGCGGAAGCACGCCGACGCGGATAGAGATGGGACGCACCGTCTTGGTGTCGCGCCCGTCGATACGTGGCCGGCCTTCCAGGATGTTGCCGCGGACGATCCGGGCCTCCATGCGTTCGATGGCACCCTGGATCTGCTGCTCGCTCCAGGTGCAGCCCTCGACTCCGCGGACGCGCTCGATCACATCGGCGCGGATGGCGTCCAGGACGGTGTAGCGGGCCATCTTTTCCTTGATCGTATAGGCCTCGGCGATCTGCTTCTCGAACGGGGCGATCGCCTCGGCGAGGTGCGGATCGGGCAGCACGGGGGTGAAGGGCATGGGTGCCTTGTGTACCTCGGCGGCCAGCTCGCGGATCGCCTGGATGACGACCTGCATCTGCTCGTGGCCGAACAGGACGGCGCCCAGCATCACCTCTTCGGACAGCCCGCGCGCCTCGGACTCCACCATGAGCACCGCGTGCTCCGTGCCAGCGACGATCAGGTCCAGGTCGCTATCCGGCCCCAGGCCGATGACGGCGGGGTTCAGTGTGTATTCGCCGTTTTTGTATCCGACCCGGGCCGCACCGATGGGTCCGTTGAAGGGCACGCCAGCCACCGCGAGTGCGGCGGAGGTGCCGATCATGGCCGGGACTTCCGGGTTGACCGCCGGATTGAGGGACTTCACCGTCGCAATGATCTGGACTTCCTTGGTAAAGCCTTCCGCGAACAGGGGCCGAATCGGGCGGTCGATCAGGCGGGCGGTGAGGATCTCCGTCTCGCTCGGGCGTCCCTCGCGACGGAAGAACCCGCCCGGTATGCGTCCGGCGGCGTAGGTCTTCTCTTGGTAGTCCACGGTGAGCGGCAGGAAATCGCGCTCCGGACCGGAGCCCTTTCCGACCACCACGGTGACCAGCACCACCGTGTCGTCCATGCTGATGAGCACGGCCCCGTCGGCCTGGCGAGCGATCTCGCCGGTCTCCAGGATGACGGTCTGGCTGCCGAACTTGAATTCTTTGCGTTTTGGGGTGGGAATCACGGGTATGACCTCAGGTGTGGGCCGCGGGCGTTGGCCTTAGTTCTTGACCTCGGGCGTGCGCCGCCGAGGCATCGGATGGGAAGGGCCGAGGGCCAAGGGTCGAGCGAATCCTCGGCCCTCGGCCCTTCTTCAGCGGCGCAGGCCCAGGCGCCCGATGAGCTCGCGGTAACGCTCCACATCCTTGCCCTTGAGGTAATCGAGCAGCTTGCGCCGGGAGTTGACCATCCGCACCAGACCGCGGCGGGAGTGATGATCGTGCTTATGAATGTTGAAGTGCTCGGTGAGCTGGGTGATGCGCGCCGTCAACAGGGCGACCTGAACCTCGGGAGAACCGGTGTCGTTCTCGCCCCGGGCATAGGTGTCGACGATCTGCTTCTTATCCGCTGCGGTCATAGTCATTGAAGGTCTCCTTCATCTCGATTGGGGACAGGGAAAGGCCCTGATCCCGGCGGCACCTGCCGGCCGGGCGATCGCCCCGACAATGACTTCAGGGGATCGGACCTGGTGAATTTGGACGCGGAATCTTACCGGTAACCGGGTCCGCGTCCAAATGGGTTCATGTAATGGAATCGGCGCCTGCACCGTCCCTAGACCAGCCGTTTGGGTTGCACCTTGCCGTCCTCTGCGATCTCGCCCACGCCCAAGAAGTGCTTGGACGGATCGTAGAGCCGCACCAACCCCTGGGTCGGGGCCTGGGGGATCAAAACCGCCTGGCCCTGCTGGAGATAGAAGGCGGCGTCCATGGAGAGCCGCACCGCCGGCCAATGGCCGAGCGCCGTATCCAGCGGAAGCAGCAGGGCGTCCAGCTCCGCGGCCCCATCCTCGCGCTCCGCCAGGTCTCGGACCTCGTCCAAGGTGACGAAGTGCTGGGAGGGCTCCGAGTAGGGGCCGACCCCAGTGCGCCTTAGCTGGCTCACGTGACCGCCGCAGCCCAGATCCCGACCGATATCCTCGGCCAGGGTACGGACATAGGTGCCTTTGGAGCAATGCACGTCGATCTCGATCTCGGGCGGCCCGCTCTCGCCCAACTGGCAGTCGCGCAGATCCAGGGCGAAGATCTGGATGCGACGCGGGGTGCGCTCCACCTCAAGCCCCTGGCGGGCCAGCTTGTAGAGCCGCTCGCCCGCGTGCTTCACCGCCGAGAACATGGGCGGAAGCTGGTCGATGGGACCCATATAGCGAGCTAGCACCTCGCGCACCCGAGCGGCGTCGACTCCTTCCACCGGGCGGGTTGCGACGACCTCCCCCTCCGCGTCCGCGGTCGTCGTGGTAACCCCAAGTCGCACCCGCACCCGGTAATGCTTATCCGCATCCAGCAGGAAGGCGGAAAACTTGGTGGCGGCCCCCAGGCAAACGGGCAGGAGTCCG
Organism: Chromatiaceae bacterium; assembly: GCA_041738985.1. Classification (GTDB taxonomy): domain Bacteria; phylum Pseudomonadota; class Gammaproteobacteria; order Chromatiales; family Chromatiaceae; genus Thiodictyon. Next base: position 11,682 of record JBGSOR010000487.1, read on the forward strand.
GTCGCCAGGGGGTCCAGGCTCCCGGTATGTCCGGCCTTGGCGGCACGGTAGAAGCGTTTGACCCGTTGCAGTGCCTCGTTCGAGCTTTGCCCCAAGGGCTTATCTAAGAGGAGGATTCCGGTGACGTTACGTCCCGGGTTACGGCGGCGTCCCATGGGGGTTCGACTCCTTAGGTCCTGGGCTGCGGGAGCCCTTCCGGGTCCCGATTCGGATCGGCGTCTTCGTCGGCCTCGGCGTCGGCCGCCTGCTCGGCAGCCGGATAGCCCTCAGACTGCGCGTCCAAACCGCTCACCGCATCCTGGATCAAGGCGGCGAGCCTCTCGCCGCTCTGGATCGACTCGTCGTATACGAAATGAAGTTGAGGCATGGCCCGCACCCGGCTAACCCGCTGGGCTAGGCCGTGGCGCAGAAATCCGGCGAGCCGCCCGTTGAGCAGGCGCTCCTGCGCGGCGGGCTCGTCGCCGCCCTCCCCCGCACCCGGGAAACAGGTGAAGAAGACCTTGGCGTGCGCCAGGTCCCTGGCCACCCGGACTTCCTGGATGGTGATATTGGCGAGTCGCGGGTCACGCACCTCGTCCCGCACCAGGAGCGCGAGCTCGCGACGAAACTCCGCGCCCAGACGCTCCGTACGATCGAACTCTTTCATCCTATAGGACGCGCGCCTTCACGGTCCGCTCGAACACCTCGATGTGGTCGCCGACCTGGACGTCGTTGTAGTTCTTCACGCCGATACCGCAATCCGTGCCCGCCCTGACCTCGGCAACATCGTCCTTGAAACGGCGCAGGGATTCCAGCGTGCCCTCGTAGATCACAACGTTGTTGCGCAGGACACGGATCGGATTGTTGCGCTTGATGACCCCGTCCACGACCATGCAGCCGGCGATGGCGCCGAACTTGGAGGAGCGGAACACGTCGCGCACCTCCACCATGCCGATGATCTCCTCGGTGATCACGGGCTTGAGCAGGCCGGAGATGGCCTTCTTCACATCGTCGATCAGCTCGTAGATGATGCTGTAGTAGCGCAGGTCGATCCCCTTGTCCTCCACGACCCGCCGCGCCGCGGCATCCGCACGGACATTGAATCCGAGGATGATCGCGTTCGAGGTCACCGCCAGATTGGCGTCGGACTCGGTGATGCCGCCCACTCCAGTGGCCACCAGGCTGACCTTGACCTCCTCGTTGGCGAGCTTGAGCAGGCTGTCCCGCAGGGCCTCCAAGCTGCCCTGCACGTCGGCCTTGACGATGAGGTTGACGCTCTTGGCCTCTCCTTCTTTGAGCTGCGAGAAGAGCTGATCCAGGCTCGCACCCTTGTGCTCGTCCATCCGGGAACGGCGCAAACGGGTGGAGCGCAGCTCGGCGACTTCCCGGGCGCGGCGCTCGTCCGCCACCGCAAGCACGTCGTCGCCCGCATTGGGCGTGGCCGAGAGCCCGAGCACCTGCACCGGGATCGAGGGTCCCGCCTCCTCGATGGGGCTGCCAGCCTCGTCGAACATGGCCCGCACCCGGCCGTACTCGCCGCCGCTGACGATCATGTCGCCGCGGCGCAAGGTCCCGGACTGGACCAGGATGGTGGCCACCGGGCCGCGGCCCTTGTCCAGACTCGACTCCACGATGGCCCCGCGGGCGGGACCGTCGACCGGGGCCTTGAGCTCCAGGACCTCGGCCTGGAGCAGGATGGCGTCGAGCAGATCGTCGATCCCCACGCCAGTCTTGGCCGAAACCTTGACGAGCATGGTGTCGCCGCCCCACTCCTCGGTCAGCACCTCGTGCTGGGAGAGCTCCTGCATCACCCGGTCGGGGTTGGCATCCGGCTTGTCGATCTTGTTGACGGCGACCACGATCGGGACTCCCGATGCCCGCGCATGCTGGATCGCCTCGATGGTCTGGGGCATGACGCCATCGTCCGCTGCCACCACCAGGACCACGATATCCGTCACCTTGGCACCGCGGGCACGCATGGCCGAGAAGGCGGCATGCCCGGGGGTATCCAGGAAGGTGACGACCCCGCGGCTGGTCTCCACGTGGTAGGCGCCGATGTGCTGCGTGATGCCGCCGGCCTCTCCGGAGGCGACCCGGGTGCGCCGGATATAGTCCAGGAGGGAGGTCTTGCCATGGTCGACGTGGCCCATGATGGTGACCACCGGGGCGCGGGGCTGGGCCTGCGCCTCATCGGTCTGGGCATCGACCTCCTCGATCAGGGCGTCTTCCGCGGTGCGGGTATCCTCGGCGACCGCCTTGTGCCCCATGTCTTCCACGAGCAATGTGGCCGTGTCGCGGTCCAGCATCTGATTGATGGTGACCATCATGCCCTGCTTGAATAGGGCCTTGATCACGTCGCCCACCTTTACGGACATCCGACTCGCCAGCTCGCCCACGGCGATGGACTCCGGAATCTCCACCTCGCGTATCACCGGCGCAGTGGGCCGCTGGAACAGGTGCTTGTCCTGAAGCTGGGGCTTGCCCATCTTCTTCTTCTTGCGCTGGGCGCGACCGCCCGCGGTGTCGGCGTCCACCTCCTCGTATTCGGCACGAGGAACCTCCGCATCCCGGGCACGCAGGGAGTCTTTGCGCGCGGCCTTCTTGACCGAGCGCTCCTTCTCCGACAGGTCCGCGACCTTCTTGGGGGCCACGGCAGTCACCGGCGGTTTCTTCGCCGGCTTGGCCGGTTCGCCGCGGCGCCGGACGGTCTCTTCGATCTCGTCCGGGATCAGGACCTCCGGCTCCGAGACCGGGACAGTTAGGACGTCTCCGGCTTCCTGCGCGACGGCATCCGCGGCCAAACGACGGGCCGCTAGCTCCGACTCTTCGCGGCGGCGGGCTTCCTCGGCCTCGCGACGGCGCTCCTCTTCCTCGCGCTGTCTGCGCTCCTGATCCTCCTGATCGGCGAGCCGACGCGCCTCCTGCTCGGCGCGCATGGCCTCCAGCTCAGACCGGCGGCGACCCTCGTTGTGGGGACCGCCCGTGGCTGGTTGGCGCTCCCGCGACGTCCGCGGGGCCTCCACC
>JBGSOR010000493.1:0-3077 GCA_041738985.1 Chromatiaceae bacterium
GAGGGTGGTTTCGGGCCGCTGGCGTCGAGCCCGAGCAGCCGTCTGGCCGCCGCATCGTTCCAATCCGCGATGAAGATCTGGGCCTGCTTGTCCGGCGTGCGGCCGCTCGCCCACGCCAGTCGCTTTCCATCGGGGGTGAAGACCGGCAATCCGTCGAAGCCCGCGCTGTCGGTCACGCGCACCGGCTCGCGCTCGCCCGCCGAGTCCACCAGATAGAGCTCGAAGTTGCTGTAGCCCTGGGCGTTGTTGGCGAAGACGATGTAGTCGCCCGAGGGGTGGAAATAGGGTGCCCAGGACATGACGCCGAGCCGCGTGATCTGGCGCTTGTCGGACCCGTCCGGCCGCATGGTCCAGATCTCGGCCACATGGCCCGCGAGATCGAACTGGCGCCAGACGATGCGGCTGCCGTCCGCGCTGAAGAAGGGACCGCCGTCATAGCCCAGCGTCTCGGTCAGCCGCCGGACATTCCCCCCGTCCGCGTCCATGGCGTAGATCTCCATGAAGACCGAGGGGTCCTTCTCGAAGACCTGGCGCTCCGCCTCGCCCAGTGCGTCCTTGCCGCAGGCGTGGCGGTTCGACGCGAAGACGATAGTCCGGCCGTCCGGCGACCAGGAGCCCTCCGCGTCGTAGCCCGGCGCCTCAGTGAGCCTGCGGACGATCTTCCCTGAGGTGTCGGCCTCGAAGATGTCGTAGTGCTCGTCGAAGGACCAGGAATAGCGGCTGCCCTGACCGGAGGCCCGCTTCTCCAGCTCGTCGCGCTGCTTCTTCTGCACGTCCGGGTCCTCGTGGGTCGAGGCAAAGAGGACCCGCTCGCCCGAAGGATGGATCCAGGCACAGGTGGTCTTGCCGGCTCCGGTCGAGACCCGCGTGGTATCTCCGGTCTCCAGATCCATCAGATAGATCTGGTAGAAGGGGTTATTCGGGTCCCGCTCGCTCTGGAAGATCATCCGTCGGCCGTCCGCACTGAAATAACCCTCTCCTGAGCGTCGGCCTTCGAAGATGAGCTGGCGGGTGTTGGCGAGCAGCTCCGGTTCGTGGCCGGGGCTCTCCGCGACCTGGGCGGCGGAGACCGGCGCGGAGACGAGCGCGGCAAGCAGGATGAGGGCGGGGGCGGGTGGACGCGGAAGCTCGGGCATGGCTTGGAGGGTCCTCGGGGCTGTTCGGCGTGGGTCGCCGGTTTGGGCGATGGGTCATGTTGTGGGCGAGGCGGGGGGATCGCAATCGTTTGGCGGCTGGTCGTCTTGGCGTTGGCCTTGGCGAGGAGACGCGATGCGCCGGGTTCCAGTGGGCGGCGTTGTTGACTTTGAGCCTTCCGACTCTACGGAAGACCAACGCAGCCAAACGCCGGCGCATGGACCGCGGTTCCTTATTCTGGCCTCGGAACGACCCGGACCCGATCAAGCTTGCCGATGCCGTCGCGGTCTTGTTCGACCCCGACGCGGTCACAGTGGAGGATCGTGCGCATCCTGAGCAGCGCTCGTAACCATCGGCAGCGATGCGCTACCGACCCCGGATTTTTCGTGGAAGCACTCAAGCACCTCCGGGATGCTACCATCGTTCGCGGAGTATCAGTCCGCATGAGCCGTCGGCTCGAGGCATCGCATGACCGCATCGAATTATGACCGGGACTTCTATCAGTGGACCCGCGACCAGGCGGAGCTGCTGCGCAGGGGGCGGCTGGCCGCATTGGACGTGGAGCACCTCGTGGAGGAGCTGGAGAGCATGGGGGCACGGGAGCGTCGCGAGCTGACCAACCGCCTCAAGGTCCTGATAGCGCACCTCCTCAATTGGCAGTGCCAACCACGGCTGCGCTCCCGGAGCTGGGACGCCACCATTCGGGAGCAGCGCCTGTCCCTTCAGGACCTGCTGGACGACAACCCAAGCCTGCGTCCCGCCCTCGATGACCAGCTCCTCCGTGCCTATCGCCTGGGCCGGCTTCTGGCGATCAAGGAGACCGATCTCGAAGAGAACACCTTCCCTGCCGAGTGCCCCTACTCGGTCGCCCAGGTGCTCGATGAGGGGGTACTACCCGGCTTGACCCGAACTAGGCATACCGTGACGTTTTGAGAAGTTACGTCGTCTTCTTCAGACTGGGAGCTTGATCTGGCCTGCTTTCGGCCCTGGCTTTTTCGGTCTACCCGGTCGGCCGCGCCACGTGCGGCGCCCGAGCATGACCGCCATCTGCCGCTGGAACCGCTCGCCGCCCAGGGTAAAGCCAACATGGGTCGCGGTTCGGATCTCCGTCAGCATGTCCTCGGGGATCGCCTCGGCGAATAGGTCTCGATAGCGGCTCGGCGCGCCCCGTCGGTCTCTGCTAGGCCGACATACAGCGGGTGCGGCGTAAGCAAGGGGTCGGGTGTGCCGAGGGAATTGGCACGGTAGCTCGACCACGGGTAGGCGCCGGGCTCTTCCACGAGACCCGCTCGCACCGGATTGAGCTCGATATAGTGCTGACAGGTGAGGAGGTAGCGTTCGCCTTCAATCAGGGACGAGCGGAAGCGGCCCTCGAACAGGGTGCCGGTTCGCCCGTAGGCGCGGTTGACGTACTGGACGTAGCGGAAGCCGAGGCCCTTCATCAACCGGCCCGCCCCCCGCTCGGTTGCCGGGGTGACGAGGAAATGGATGTGGTTGGTCATCAGCACATAGGCATGCACCGATACCGCCTCCGCAGCAGCCACCTCACCGAGCGGCCCGAGGAAGGATTGCCGATCAGACTCGGTGAAAAAGATGGCCGCCCGGTCGATCCCGCGCACGATCACATGCAGGGGGTAGCCGCCAACAACGATTGTGTCCTTCCGGTAAGGCTGCATGAATTCCCTCCGGCGCCCCGGTACCGTGGGAGCCCCGTTCATGGTGTACCGGAGGCCCCGCGATGTCGCAAACACGTTCCCCCGTCGCTCCGACTGCGAACCTCGCGGACACGGCCGCCGCCTTTGCGCGTTGGCGCGAGAGCACCCCGGTGGGTGCGCGCATTCCCGAAGCGCTCTGGTCGCGGGCGGTTGAGCTGGCCGGCACCCATGGGGTGTCCAAGGTCGCTGCGAGCCTGCGGCTGGACTACGCCCGCCTGAAGCGGCGGG
>JBGSOR010000498.1:0-8084 GCA_041738985.1 Chromatiaceae bacterium
GTGCGCCCCCCGGTAACCGGCCGCGCCCGCGGCGGCGCGGCCGGGCCAGTAATCAGACCGCAACTGAATTCTATGGAAGCTCAGGTACTTTGCTGGCGAACCGGCCAGGACACCGCTGACCGCAACTGGAGAAGCCCATGCACGCCTTCGCCCGCATCGCCGCCCTCTCGGTCGCCGCCGGTCTGCTGCTAACCCAACTCGCCTCCATCGGACGCGCCCCCGACGGCCCGGTCGCCCCGTCCCAGGACGCGGCCAGCGGGCTCGCCATCCACGGCACCGGCTCCACCTTCGCCGCGCCGCTCTTCAAGAAGTGGATGGCGTCCTTCGGTGCCCGGACATCTTCCTCGGCAAGATCTTCCGCTGGGACGACCCGCGCATCGCCGCCGCCAATCCGGGGGTGAAGCTGCCGCCCAAGCTCATCCAGGTGGTCGCGCGCCAGGACAGCAGCGGCACCACCTTTGCCTTCACCAATCACTTGGGCGCCATCAGGTCCAGTATTCCGATTCAAGCAGGCGGCGGGGATTGAGTGACGGTCTTCTAAGTCGCTTCGGCATTCGGGTCGTCGGCATAGGGGATCTGTTCCTCGAACTCCAGCACATTGATCTCGATGGCGAAGAAGCACAGGATCCAGAGCAGGGCGTCATAGGTGTCGAGCCAATCCCCGCGCAGGCCCCACAGCAAGGCATAGACGAACAGGGCGCCGTACAGGACCACCTTGGCACCGTTACGCAAGTGCCATTCCCAGCGCGCATACTCGCCTGGGGAATAGACGTCGTACTCCAGCAAGAGGACGATGGCGAGCCAAGTCGAGGCGTTCCAGATGTCCACCGCCCCGTGCTCGGCAATATAGTCCGCCGAGGCGTATTCCCAGGCACTGTGCAGGATCACCGCGTAGACGAGGAGACGCCCCGCGTGTATACCCCATCTTTCCCACCTGGAGCTATAGGGCTTATCGAGCTGGCTGGTCTCCCACTCGAAGAGTATGAGGAGGGTCACCCAGGCCAGCGCGTCCAGGCCCTCCGCCAAGGTCTGGTGGGTAAAGAACAGGACAACATTGATGCCCAGCAGGACGTAGACCGCCCACTTGAAATAGGGAAAGACCCGCCGCAGCAGGGGATGAGCAATGGTCACGGGCGTCTCCTGTTAGGCATAACGATTTTGACGCTCGACACCCCACCGCGGTATCGCCGCGCGTCCAGTCGCGGCGGAAAAGGGGCGAAGCCCAAGAAGCGACAGAATGGCTGCCGACCACGCACCGCCGCGGGACATCTCCGCCAAGGCATCAGCTCGCTCGTTGCCCGGCCTTTCATTGCAATGCCGGCAGTGCACCCCGTTCGGTGCCGATATAGCCGATCGCGGCCTGCTTGCGGTTTCCCCACTTGGCGTCGATCTTGCCGATGACCTCGTCCTTGTCGGCGCCTTTGTAGGCCTTGATGCTCTCGTCGCCGGGATGCTGAAAGTTGGCCATGAGATAGGCGTGACCGTTGTAATCCGGCGCAACGGAAAGGCCAGTCACCTCGGCGGCCATAGGCACCGAGAGGATACGTGCGAGCTTGCGGGTGTCGATGTTGAAGGCCCAGAGGTAGTTGTTGTTGCGCCGGTTGGTGTCCTCGCCGATGAGCAGGGTGCGGATGGAATCGACGTAGACGAGGTTGTCCGGACCGCAGACCTTGTCCTGACTGCACGCGTTGCCCTCGGCGTCCGTCTTGTCCTTGCCCAACCATCCCCCCGTCAACTCGGGGATGGGCGCCAGGCTGACGCCGACAAACGCGCTGTCGATCTCTGCGCCGCTACTATCCGTCTGGCCGTCGGCGGTGGCCATCTCCAGGATCGCGCCCCCGTCGTTGGGAGCCATTTGAATCGTGCCCGCCGCGTCGGCCATGCCCGCCTCGACGCGCGAGATCGTCACATAGAATTTCTTGTCAGCCTTGTTGAACGCGATGTACTCCATTTTCGAGAACTCGGTCGTTGCGCCTAACAGGGCGGCATAGCGACGGGTCTCCAAGAAGGCCGCGGCCTGAGCCGTGTCGAGCTCCGTGCTGGACTTGAGCCTGAGCCACTCGGTACCCGTATAGGTCACGACTTTGGTATAGCTGGGGTCGTTCGGGTCCGAGTTGGCGACGTCGAAGATGTCGCTGAAACGGATGCCCCGGTCCACCATCGCCTTGATCTGCGCGTCGCTCGCGTGGCCGAGCCGGATCCATTGCAGATTGAAGCGGTCGCCATTCGCCGGCCCGGCCGGGGTGACCTTGGCAGCATAAAGGGTGCCCGTGGAGAGGTCTTGCGCCTGGTCGGCGATGAACATGAAGAGTCCGGTGTTCTTGCCGTCGTCCCCGCCGATCGCGGTGCGGTCGTCCGCGGCCATGATTTGCATCTCGCGGGCGTAGCGGCCGGTGGCGTAATGCTTGACCACGCTGGCGGTGCCGTCCGCCGCGACGGTCACCTCGGGTAGCAGTCCGTAGCGGTAGGCGTTGGCGGCTGCCGGGTCGCCGAAGTAGGTGCGGCTGAAGCTTGCGATGTCCGTCTTGTCGTCCGAGTCGGCCGCCTTGGCGCCGCCGCCGCGGACCTTGGCGTCGGGTTCGTACTCCTCGGCGCCGACATGGGTGTTCCAACCGGAGAGGGTGGCGCCGCAGTGGATCCAGCCGCCATGAACCCCGGAGAGATCGATGGCCCGATAGCCTCTGGCCATCAGCAGCCCGCTCTCCTTGTCCTGATCGAGCAGGGCCAGCCCGACCGTGGCGGGCAGCTTTGACCAGAACGAGCCGGAGCTGGTGCCGTCGTTGGGGGGCAGCTCCCGGTACTCGAATTGAGTGACCAGCGCGAGGGGATGACCGACGGCCCCGGGCACGGTCAGACCCTCGACCTTGATGAGGGAGGTCCCGTCCGGGCTGTCGGAGGCCAGTTGGCCGTCACGGTCGGTCAGGGGGGCCCCGGCGGCGTCAAACAGCCCGCCGACCACCGCCTCGCCGACACGGTCGGCGGTGGCGAAGATCCGGTGGTAGTGCAGGGGATAGTCGGTCGTGCTGCCGTCGGCGCAGGTCATCCGCAGGGTGGCGCGGGTATACAGGTCCGCCTTCTCGTCAGCGGTGGCCGGTGCTGGCATGCCGGTGAGCTCCACCCGTGCCGGGGGCGCGCCGCCAGGACAGTCCGCCAGGGCGGGCGTGGCGCAGACTGACGCGAGGGCAAAGGAGAGGGCAGTGTTGCGCATGAAGAGCCTCCAGGACTGATAGGACGCTGGGGGCAATCCTAATCCCCCGGGCCTGCCTGCGGGTTGCAGAACTGTTACCAGCACGCAGCGTCGGGCATACCAAGATCCAGAAGTTGCGGTCGAGACTCGACGCCGCAAACGACGGGGGAGAGATCCGGGCTAGCGCTCCAGGTAGTCCCGATCCGCTTCGTTCTTAAGGAGCTTTGCAAGGCGCTTGCTCAGACCGGGCTGGCGCAGGAGCAGCTGAAGGCTGTGCTTGCGGGAATCCTTGGCCAGCGAGGAGGGATCGAAATAGGCCTTCGCGTTCTTGACCGAGAGCACGAAGGGCGGCTCGCCCTTCCACACCAGCATCGCGCTCATGATCAAGGCACCCGTGCGGTGATTGCCCTCGATGAAGAGCTGGGGCCGGCTCAGGACGTGGATATAGGCGCGGGCGGCGCGGCGCCAGACGGGCTCGCCCTCATGGGCGGCCAAGGTATTCATCAGCTCCTTGACGCCGCCGAGGCTGGGATCGTCATAGAAACGCCGCTCGGTTTCCTTGAGATGCACGGCATAGTCCTTCATGGCCGACTCGTCGGTCCCGCACAGGACCAGATGGTTGAGCTGCAGCAGGTGCCTGGAGTTACCCATCGCGAGCGGATCTAGCCCCGCAGCGAGCAGCGTGTTCAGATAGGCGTAGCCCGCCAGCATGTTATCGAGGACTTGGTCGCTCAGGGGGTCGCGAGGCGTCGCCAGGGTTGCATTGATGCGGTCGAAGTGTCGTTGTACGTCCCGCAGGGATCGCTCGACGGCGGCGAGATCGAGACGCGCCTTGCCCATCCCACGCCCTTTAGGCTTGGCCTTTGCCGGCTCCCTCGGACCCTTCCCTGATCGCTCGAACGCGGGGCGCGGCCCCTCGTCGAGCCCGAGGGGGACGGCCTCCCCGGTCACACCCGTTGGCGCGGCCAAATCTCTAGCGGACCCCGGCGAGCGCTACGGTGGCCTTGGCGACCATGGCCTCGGGCAGTGGGATATAGCCCATCTCCTCAGCGATCGCCTGGCCCTGACCGAGCCCCCAGGTCAGGGCACCCTTCAGGGCGACGGCCTTCGCGGGGTCCTGATACCGCTCGTTCAGGAGGATCCAGGTGTAGGTCACGATCGGGTAGGAGTCAGCGCCTTCAGGGTCCGGGATAAAGAGCCGCAGATCCTCCGGGATCTGCGTCACGGAGGCCAAGGCCGCTTGGCCCGCGGCCGGGCTGGGGGCGACCAGCTCTCCGGCCTTGTTCTGCAGGGTCGCGAAGGGCAGTCCCAACCGCTTGGCGAACTGGTACTCCATATAACCGATGGCCCCGTCCGTGATCTGGACCCGTCGGGCGACCCCCTCGTTACCGACGGCGGTCATGGCGCTGCCGGGCCAGTCCACGAGCTTGCCAATCCCCGGACCCTCCTTGGACCACCAGGGGTCGGCGGCCCCCAGGTGGCTGGTCATGGCGAAGGTGGTGCCGCTGGAGTCGCGCCGCACCACGGGCAGGATCTGCTTGTTCGGCAGACTGAGGCCGGGGTTCGCGGCGACGATCCGGGGGTCGCTCCAGGAGCGGATCTTACCGGCGAAGATGTCTTGGTAGACATCCCGATCGAGGGTCAGTCCCTCGGGCACGCCCGGGATGTTATAGGCCAGGACCACCATCCCGGCGGTCATGGGGATGGTCACGGCGCCCCGCTTGGGGTCGACCCTGGCCTGATCCTTGGGGGAAAGGGCTGCATCGCTCGCCCCGAAGTCCACCGTGCCGTCCAGGAAGCGCTTGATCCCCTCGCCGCTGCCCACCGCGTCATAGATGAAGGTCAGATCCGGGTGGACCTTGCGGTATGCCTCGATCCACCGCTCGTAGAGTGGTGCCGGGAAGGTCGCCCCCGCCCCAGTGATGACCAGCCTCCCCGCGGCCGGGGCCTCGGCCGTCTGTGCGGCCGAAGCGGCGAAGACCGCCAGCACCGCCAGGACCGTCCCTGCGAACCGTTGTGAAAGCTTCATGGCGCCCCCTGTGAGCTCCGATCGACTGAGACCCGATCAACTGAATTGGCCGGAGATATAATCCTTGGTGAGCTGCTCCCTGGGACTTTCGAAGATCTGGGACGTGGGGCCCATCTCCACCAGGTAGCCGGTGCGACCGCCGTGGGAGATGTCCACTGAGAAGAAGGCGGTCGTGTCCGCCACGCGCGTGGCCTGCTGCATGTTGTGGGTCACCAGGGCGAGCGTGTAGTTCTTCTTCAGATCCAGCATCAGCTCTTCCACCTGACGGGTGGCAATGGGGTCCAGGGCCGAGCAGGGCTCGTCCATCAGGAGCACGTCGGGCTCGGTAGCAATGGCCCGCGCAATGCACAGGCGCTGCTGCTGACCGCCGGAGAGCGACAGCCCGCTGTTCTTGAGCTTGTCCTTGACCTCCTTCCACAGGGCGGCCCGCTCCAGGGCCTTCTGCACCCGCTCGTCCATGTCGCCCTTGAAACGGTTGAGCCGCAGGCCGAAGGCCACGTTGTCGTAGATGCTCATGGAGAACGGGTTGGGCTGCTGGAAGACCATCCCGATGTAGCGGCGCACCAGGACCGGATCCACCTTGGCCCCATACACATCCTGTCCGTGATAGATCACGCGACCCTCGAAGCGGAACACCTGGATCAGGTCGTTCATCCGGTTGAGGCTGCGCAGGACCGTGGACTTGCCGCAGCCGGACGGGCCGATGAAGCCGGTGATCTTCTTCTTCTCGATGGGCACCTTGCTGTCGCGCACGGCGAGAAAGTCCCCGTAGAAGATCTTATCCACGCTGCAATCGATGATCACGTCGCCCGTGGCCTTGTACGGCTCCGCGACGAAGGCCGACTCTGCTGGTGCGTTCATGGTTCGGATACCTTAGCTCTGTGAAATCAAACCTTGGGCTGGCCAATCAGGCGCGCCAGGATGTTGAACCCCAGCACGATCAGCACCAGCACCAGGGATGCCGTCCAGGCCAGCTCGATCTGGTTGGGGAACGGCATGCCCGAGAAGTTGTAGATGAGGATGGACAGGGACGCGGTTGGCTCCGAAAGCTCGGAGATGAAGTAGTTGCTGAAGAGCGCCGTGAACAAGAGCGGGGCAGACTCGCCCGCCGCGCCGGCGACGGCCAGCAGGACGCCGGTCAGGATGCCAGGCAGCCCGGTGGGCAACACCACCTTCCAGATCACCTGACTGCGGGTGCAGCCCATGCCATAGGCGGCGTCCTTCATACGCTGGGGGACCTGGGCAATGGCCTCCTCGGCGGCCAGGACCACGGTACGCAACATCAATACGGCGAGCGCGATACCACCCGCCCAGGCCGAATAGCCCCAGTGGATCACCAGCACCGCGTAGACGAAGACACCGGCCATGATGGACGGGAAGCCGGTCAGTACCTTGGCCAGGAAGCGCGAGGTGTTGGCCACCTTGCTGCGGGGCTCCAACACGCCGAGATAGATGGCGGCCAGGATCCCGATCGGGATGCTGATGACGGAGGCGATGCCCACCATTGCCAGGGTTCCGACGATGGCGGGCCCGATTCCGCCGCCCATCTCGAACCCGGCCGGTGGTAGCCCGGTCAGTACCTCCGCGAAATCGCTCCCGAAGAGGCGGCTGCCGCCGTTCACCAGGAGCAGGTAGATCACGGAGAACAGAGGCACAGCGGCTAGCAGCGCGGCAATCCAGGTCAACCCGGTGAGAACGCCGCTCTTGAGTGCGCGGGCCTCGAAACCCTTGCGACCCAGTTGAGGGACGGGGCGCATCGCGTCCGCCGACAGGGTGAGATCGATGTCGCTCATTGCTTGCCCTCGAACTTGCGAATGGTGTACTGCTGCACCGCCAAACCCGCCACGTTCACGATAAAGGTGATCACCAGCAGGACCAGGGCCGCGTACATCAAAGCCTGCACCTCGATCTGGCCGGCCTCGGGGAAGGTGGAGGCGAGCAACGAGGCGAGCGTATTGGCCGGCGAGAAGAGCGAGAGGCTGATCTGATTGGCGTTACCGATCAACATAGCGAGCGCCATAGTCTCACCCAGTGCGCGGCCGAATCCCAGCACCAGGGCCGCCAGGATGCCGGACGAGGCGGTCGGCATCATGACCTTGAGGATCGCCTCCCAGCGGGTGGTGCCCATGCCGTAGGCGGCCTCTTTGACCTTATAAGGAATGCGCCGGAAGGCGTCGACCGAGATGGCCGCCACCGTCGGCAGGATCATGATCGCCAGCACCAGGGCGGCGGGGGCCATCCCCGGACCGGCCAGATCGGTGCTGAAGAGCGGGAACCAGCCGAGCTGCCCATGCAGCCACTCGGCCATGGGCTTGAGCAAGGGGATCAGCACGAAAATGCCCCAGAGCCCGAAGACGACGGAGGGGATAGCCGCGAGCATCTCGATGATGGTGCGGAAGATCGTGGCGAGGCGGTGGTCGAGGAAGTCCTGAGTCAGGAAGATGGCGATGGCGATGCCGAAGACGCCGCCCAGGACGAGGGCCAGCAGGGAGGAGTAGAGCGTGCCCCAGATCTCGGGCAGCACCCCGAACGTCTCTCTGTTGACGTCCCAGGTCGTCCCGGTGATGAAGCCCAGCCCGTAGGTACTGATCGCCGGGTAAGCCTCTCGCAGGATCTCCCAGAGGATATAGCCGGTCAGGACAATGATCAGAAAGGCGCCGCTCCAGGCGAGGCCGCGGAAGATACGGTCGCTCGCGTAGTCCAGCGCGGAAGGTGGTCCCGAGACGGAGCTCCCGGAGCCCGCTGCTTCAAACATTTTTGCCATGGTCGTCTCTTGGGGTTGACGCGAGTTAACGAGGGGGCGCACGCCGCGCGGCGGCACGGGTCCTGGGCCATGCGGCTTGCACGCCGTGTCTGCGCGGGCGGACC
>JBGSOR010000524.1:0-9673 GCA_041738985.1 Chromatiaceae bacterium
TGCCCGCGACCCTGCTGGACGGGCGCAGCCGGGAGGCGATCGCCGCCGCGGACTGCGTGCTCACCGCCTCGGGCACGGCCACCCTGGAGGCGCTCCTTCTCAAGCGGCCCATGGCGGTGGGCTATCGAGTCCATCCCCTCACCTATCGTCTGGCGCGGCGGCTGGTGAAGGTCCGCTATGCGGCCATGGCCAATCTGCTCGCCGGGTGCGAGCTGGCCCCAGAGTTTCTCCAGGACCGCTGCCGGGCCGAGCTTATCGCCCCAGCCCTGCTGGCCTTCCTTGACGATCCCGATCGGGTCGCCGACATCCAGGCCGAATACGCGCGCATCCATGCCGGCATGCGCCATCATGCAGCCCGAGAGGCCGCACTGGCGGTTCTCGGGCTGATCGGGCGCGAGCCGGCGCCAGAGGGCCAAGTCGATGAAGCCTCGATGAGTATTTCTCGCAATTGAATGCAATTCGACGCAAATGAAACCTGCGCCGACTCTGTGTTGCATGCATCTGCATCCGAGTATTCTTCCCAAGATACAGCGCCGAGATCCGGGAGACTCCCCTCATGCTCACCGTCTGCTCGTTCAACATTAACGGTATCCGAGCTCGCCCACATCAGTTGGAGGCGATCCGTGCCGGGTTGGACCCGGACATCCTGGGAATCCAGGAGTGCAAGGTGGCAGACGCCGAGTTTCCGGTGGAAGCCGTGGAGGCTCTCGGCTACCGCACCCGCTTCCACGGCCAGAAGGGGCATTACGGGGTGGCCTTGCTGAGCAAGCGGGAGCCCATCGAGACCTGTAAGGGGTTTCCAGACGAGTCGCCCGACGTACAACGTCGCGCCATTGCGGACCGCTATGCCCTGGACGGGGGCGATCTCACGGTCATCAACGGCTATTTCCCCCAAGGCGAGAATCGCGACCATCCGGTGAAATTCCCCGGCAAGGCGCGCTTCTACGCGGATCTGACCGAGCATCTGCTGCGTCGTTTTAGCCCGGACCAGCGCCTGGTCCTGATGGGCGATATGAATGTCGCTCCGCTCGATCTGGACGTCGGTATCGGTGCCGACAATGCCCGACGCTGGCTCAAGGAAGGCAAATGCTGCTTTCTGCCCGAAGAGCGAGGCTGGCTCAAGACCTTAATGGATTGGGGTCTCTACGACGCGTACCGCGTGGTACACCCGAACTCGGACGACCGTTTCAGCTGGTTCGATTATCGCTCCAAGGGATTCGAACGGGAGCCGCGACGGGGCCTGCGCATCGACCTGATCCTGGTGACCGCACCGCTTCGGGAGCGCCTGGTGGACGCCGGCATCGACTACGACGTGCGTGCCATGGAGCGACCCTCGGATCATTGTCCGGTGTGGGCACGCTTCGATTATTGATGCCGAGCGGCGGGGCTGGGTTTCGCGACCGAATCCAAAGCAACGATCGAAGCTGCCCCCGGCCCGGCCCGGGCCGGGGGCGGGGATGACTACTTCTTCCCGTCGTCTTGTGCGGGCGCCTTGCCCCCCTCGTCCTTGGGTGTGACCTTCACCACCTCCTCGTTGAGCTCCACCATCGCGCTGTCGCGCAGCTTGGCGATCTCCCCGCCGAGCTTCTGGCGCTGAACCAGGGCCTTGAGCTGGGGCTTGGAATCCTCGAAGGAGGGCGGCTCGGCGGTGCGGCTCTCCTGGAGATTGATGATGTGCCAGCCGAACTGGGTTTGCACCGGCTCTTTGGAGTAGGTGCCGGGCTTCATGGCGGCGACCGCGTCGGAGAAGGGTTTCACCATCTGGCCGCTGTCGAACCAATCGAGCTCGCCGCCATTCTTGCCGGTGGGCCCCTCGGAGTTCTTCTTGGCCAGCTCCCCGAAATCGGCGCCCTTATCCAGCTGTTTGATGAGCTTTTTGGCCGTCGCCTCATCCTTGACGAGGATATGGCGTGCCTTGTATTCGGTGCGGGTTGCACCTTTCTTCACCTCGTCGTAGGCCTTTTTGAGCTCATCGTCCGTGATCTTCAGATCCTCGGCCATAGATGCCAGGGCCGCGTTGGACATCACCTTGAGACGCTGGAGCTGCATTGCGGTGGCTACGTCCGGGCGCTCGTCCAGCTTGCGCTTATCCGCCTCCTGGGCGGCGACGATCATGCTCATGAACTCGTTGAACGCCTGCTGCTGGAAGTCCGAGTCGTTCTTTCCCTGGGTCTCCTGCATGCGCTCGATGTAGAAGATGCGGAACAGGTCCAACGAATAGGGCTTGCCGTTGACGACGGCGATATTGGCATTCCCGTCCAGGACGGGCGTAGCGGGGGACTTGGCGTCCTCCGCCAGACAGGTGCCGGCGGCCAACAGGGCGCCGACCAGGAATGCGATGCGGGTCTTGGTCATGGGGATCGTTCCCTCAGGGTAATGGACGGTGAAGTGGAATCCTGGATGCGGGGGTGCGGCAGTACGGTCGCGGGAGCGCTCTCCCCGACAGGGATGGCCGAGGGGTCTGGGCGGGCCCCGTCAGGCCGGAAAGACCTGCTTGAAGGGTTTGACCTGGACCTCTCGATAGACCCCCGCGGCCCGATAGGGGTCGGCCTCGGCCCAGGTCCGTGCAGTCTCCAGGTCCGGAAACTCGGCGACGATCAAGGACCCGGTAAATCCGGCTTCACCCGGGTCCGGGCTATCGACGGCCGGGTGGGGGCCGGCGAGCACCAACCGGCCCTCGTCCTGCAGCGCGCGCAGACGCTCCAGGTGAGCGGGGCGGGCGGCCAGGCGGGCCGTCAGGCTGTCGGGCCGGTCGACGGCGATAATCGCATAGAGCACGTCAGTCGGCCTCCGCGGTTTCGGGCTCTTCTTTCACGTGACGGGCCAGATAGAGCGCCTGGGCGATCACGAACAGGATGGTGAGGCCCATCATACCGAACAGTTTGAAGTTGACCCAAACCTCTTCCCTGGACTGTGCGTCCTGACAGAGTCCGAGCAGGTTCCCGGCGTACTGGGCGGCACAGTCGGCGAGGTCGATCTCTTGCTTTCCGGTGGCCAGGATCATCGCCTGCTGGGCATCGTAGAAGCCGCTCCACACATAGACCACATAGAGGTTCGCGAGACCCAGCAGGAAAAAGAACAGAGACCAGCTCAGGTTAAGCCGGGTCCAGACGGGTGTCGGCACCTCCACCGCGTGACCCATCATGCGCTCCGTCAGGGATCGCTCGCCGATCCATTGGCTGGCCAGGAATACGGCGCCAAAGAGCCAGTTGACGATGGTTGGCTTCCACATCACAAAGATGGGATCGCGCAGCGCGATCGTAAGCCCGCCGAAGACCACGAGGAGTCCCAGGGTCACCAGAGGCATCTTCTCCACCCTGCGGTGCCGGACCCAGGTCCAGGTCACCTGCACGGCCGAGGCGGCGATGGCCACGCCCGTGGCCACGTAGATCCCAGCGAGCTTGTAGGCGATGAAGAAGAGCAGGATGGGGAAAAAATCGATGAGGAGCTTCATTCGAGGTCCGGGCGCCGCGGGGCGCCGATCGGGGATTTGGGGGTTGGGGTGGGCCCGGCCTGTGCCCTGCTGGCCTGCGTGCGTCCGCGAGCGGCGACAAGGCGCTCGAGTCTGCGCCAGCGGTCTTGGCGGTTGCCCGCCCCGGGTACTGCGGCAATCCGAGCGGACTCGGGCGAGCGGGATGCGGAGCATAAGACCTGGCGCTATCCCCGGTAAAGCCGCGCCGTCGCCTGCCCTTTCCTTGGCGCCGACGCGGGTCGGGCCCCCTTGAAGACGCTGTAAACCCCTTAGCGCGAGGGTTATAGTGAGTCCCCATTGCCTGCCCTTTGCCAAGAACCCGGGCGAGGCCACCGGCGCCGGATCCGGTCTCGGTCGCCCGCGTTCCCATCCATGCAGCGTAACGGAGGAGGAGCCAATCATGCAGAGACGTGACTTCCTGAAGACCGCCGGGGTCGGCGCCGCCGCCGCCGGCCTCCCCCTGGCCGCCCGGGCCGAGGAGGCCCCGAGTATCAAATGGCGCCTCGCCTCCAGCTTCCCCAAGAGCCTGGACACCATCTACGGCGGTGCAGAGACCTTGGCGAAGCGCGTGTCCGAGCTGACGGACGGCCGCTTCGAGATCCGGGTCTTCGCCGGCGGCGAGATAGTCCCGCCCTTCGGCGTGCTCGATGCCGTCCAACAGAGCACGGTCGAATGCGGCCACACCGCCTCCTATTACTACTTCGGCAAGAATCGAGCCCTGGCCCTGGAGACCACCTGTCCATTCGGGCTCAACACCCGCCAGCTCACCGCCTGGACCTACTACGGCGGCGGCATGGACCTGCTGCGGGCCATGTTCGCCGACTACAACATCCTCAACTTCCCCGGCGGCAGCACCGGCGCCCAGATGGGCGGGTGGTTCCGCAAAGAGATCAAGTCGCTGAAAGACATCGAGGGGCTCAAGATCCGCATCCCCGGGTTCGGCGCCGAGATCTTTTCCCGCATGGGCGCGGTGCCCCAGTCGCTGCCCGGCGGGGAGATCTATCCGGCCCTGGAGCGCGGGGCCATCGACGCGGCGGAATGGACAGTCCCCTACGACGACGAGAAGCTCGGCTTCTACAAGGTGGCGAAGTACTACTACTACCCGGGATGGTGGGAGCCGGGGACCCAGCTCGTCTTTTACGTGAATAAGGACCAGTGGGCGGCGCTCCCGCCTGCCTACCGTGCCGCCTTCGAGGTGGCCGCCCAGGAGGCGCACCTGATGATGCTCGCTGCCTACGACGCCAAGAACCCGCCGGCCATGCAGCGGCTCATGCAGAACGGCGCCATCATCAAGCGCTTCCCGGACGACGTGCTGCTCAAGGCCTATGAGATCGCCCAGACTGTCTTCGCGGAAGAGGCGGCCGAGAACCCCATCTTCAAAGGACTGTACGACTCCCAGCAGGCATTCCGCCAGACCTCGGATGCCTGGTGGGGCGTGGCCGAGTCGTCGATGACCAACTTCATGTCGGCGATGCGGCGGAAGAAATAACACAGGCTGGTCAGGGGCGGGGTGCGTCGCGCGCACCCCGCCGTGCCTAGGTCGGTTTGGACGGCGTCGAGACCCCTTTCCCGACCGTCGCATATGGCACCCCCGCACTTGATGCGCTTGAAGACCGCGAAGCTCGCCCCCTAGCGCCGGGCGTCCGCGCAATCCGGCCTCGAAGGCGAGGTTCGAGCGGGTCTCCTCCCGGGTTCAGCCCCGCGCGGTGGCCAACTCCGGAAGATAGACGGCCCGCTTGCCGGCCTTATTGAGCACGATCCCGTGCGCGCCGACCTTGAATGTCCGCCAAAGCGACCGCGATTCGTGCCATTCCTCAGCGGACCCTAAGGAGCGCCGCCCTCGGCGCCACCAACGCCAGCCATTGCCGCACCCCCCTCACGGCCGGCCGCGGGTCCGACCGGAGACGGGCGAGACGGACGAAGACTTCGTTGCACTGCATAATGGGGTTCATGCCGGTGCGCTATTTCGGCTTCTTCGCGAACCGCTGCCGGGCGCAGCGCTTGGCGCAGATCCGCACGGCGCTGGACGCCCCCGCGTCCGCCGTGGCCGAGGAACCCGAGGCGGCGGCAGCTTCAGACGGCTGTCCCTGCTCGCCCGCCGTACGGGACGCCTGACCCCGATTGCGCACTTAGCTCCGCAACGTTTCGCGCGGGAATGCCGACGATGACCGCGGGTGGCTAAGGTGCGCTGTCACCCGCCGCCCCGGACAGGACGCGTGCGACCTGCGGTCGCTCTCGCGTCGAAACCGGAAATCGCCTAAGCTTTTGTCCCAACCCCCTGATCGCACGCCGCTCGGATGCCGCCTCTACGTCTGGCCGATCGCCGTTCGCCCCCACTCCCGACCCCGCGCGCGCTGCTTGCCGGGGGCCTGCGGATACAATCCCCTTTCTCTAAGGTGGACCGTGCCCGCCCTCAGCCCCGTCCCGGGGTCGGATTAGTTCAACAGACGTTTATCCGTCGCGCGCGCCGGGCTACTTGCCGCGGCTTGGGTCACTGCCACGGGCGTGCCGATAAAGCCAAGCCGTTGGGGCTCATTTATCCATGCCGTTGTTTACCCAAAGATTTGCTGTCGGTGACCCTGCGGGTCTTCGATCATCCGAGTGGGTGCTTATGTGGAAGCCGGAGCGAAGCGATCATTCAAGAGTGGATTGAAACAGCGCAGCAGCTTGGCCGTCCAATACCTGAACCCCGCGGCAAGTTAATGTATGCCTAACGCGCGCACAAGCTGCGACGCCTTGGAGCAGCCTTCGCTCTGGCTCAGGCTGCTCCAAGGCGCGCGCTTTGCTTAACGTTACGCGTCACGGGGGGGCTTCCCCGCCGTGCGAGTAGAAAATGCCGTTGAGTCCTGATGTCGACGCGTACATCGCCAAGTTTCCGCAGGACGTACGCGAGTAGCTGCAATCGCCCCGTGCCCATATCCTCGTCCTTGCCGGCGATGTGGAGGAGGAGATGGCCTACGGCATCCCGACATACAAGAAGGGAAAGAACATCAGGGCGCGGCGCCGGGCGGCGCGGCCTCGTCCCTCACCTCCACCAGGACTTCGTTGCGGCGCATGAACCAGGGGACGAAGGGGGCGTTGTAGCGAGCGTAGACGGGCGGGGCGGTGGCGACCAGGCCGGCGTCGCGCACGTCGACGAGCAAGGCGGATTCCTCTGCGCGGTAGTTTTCGAGCGTCCAGCGGCCCGAGTAGCGCCGGGCGGCCATGAGCCGGGCGGGCTCGGTGCGGATCTCGATGCGCGGGTCTGTCGGCGCCGGCAGGGTGGAGGCAGTGAACCCTTTGGGCATGACGAAGGTCAGTACGTAGTCGCCTTGCTCCGGGCTCGGCTTCGGGCTGGGGTCCGGCCCGGTCGCGGCGGGCACGACCGGGCGCTGGTTGACTGGCGCTGTCATGGCGATGGACTCGCCGGTCCGGTTCTTGCCGAAGATGAAGTCGGCCAGGGTCCGGAATGCCGCATTGCCGACGCCGTCGAAGTCGCCGCTGACCTGGGTCTCGGCGACCAGAAGGGGCGGATAACGGCGCAGCTCGAACCCGGGATGCTGTTTGACCACGGTATAAGGCGCTTCTTCTGTGGCCATGGCTGGGATTGCGCTGAGCAGTAGGACGGCGGCCAGCATGAGGACCGCGATCACTGGGGAGGAGACCCTGGGAGTCATGGGGGGCCGGTGCGCTGTTGGATTCGGACTGACCAATAGGTGGGGACGCCCCTGCTGGGGCCAAGCACCAGCGTCCGGGGCGAGCCCCCGTTCGTGGAGTCTCCGATTGCAGACAGCCGCGTTGCGTGAAGGTCGTCGGCGCAGAGGGGGCGCAACGCTGTCCTGCATCGGACTCCGCCAGCCCCGGATGAAGCGGAAGCCGCCGCGGTTTGCGCCAGGTTTTTTTGGGGTAGGCGCCGCTGTCCCGTGGCGTTGGCAGGGATCATGAGGCTCATATGCTGAGGATCAGGTACGCAACAGATGCAGATCGCGCCGAGATTTTCGAGGTCCATGAGAGCGCCTTCGGCACGGAGCAGGGTCCCGAAATCGTCGACTTGGTCAGCGGACTCCTCGGCGACAAGACTGCCATGCCTCTGTTCTCTTTTGTAGCAGAAATGGGCGAGCGGATCGTCGGTCATATCCTTTTCACCGCAGTACGGCTTCAATCCAGTCGCCAATCGATTGCCGCGCAGCTCCTGGCGCCACTGGCAGCCTCGAAAGAGTATCAGCGCCAAGGTGTTGGCGGCTCTTTGATCAACGAGGGGCTGAAGCAGCTTGCGGCTTCGGGGGTCGAGTTGGTATTCGTGCTTGGTCATCCCGATTGTCCAAACCCGAGCGCAGAACCTATCCATGCGCAAGGAGGGAAATCGCCACATCGCACGACCGCTCCTGTCGCCAGACCGTTGGCCGAGTTGCGATCACGTAGCGCGCTCCCCCCCCCCCCCCACAAGACCTGCCGGCCAAGCTGCCGGCAACCGCGGATCTCGAGATGCTGGTTGTTCCGCGAAGCGGATGGGAACCGGCGCGACGCCACAAGACCCAAGGGCCGAACCGATGCAATCCAACTACGTTCACCACGAGCACGGCGTCTATCGGATTGCCGGAACCCGAATCTCGCTGGACTCAGATAGGTTATCAAGGCTCAGCGCCTCGGAGAGAAGATCTCCAGCAGTTGCGGCAGAGACTCTAAACCGATGCCGACGCAGGGCTCCGGCAGGTTGCCGGCATTCAGTGAGTCCATGACGCAACGCGCACGCTCGAGCAGGTCAGCCGTCGGCTCGGCTACCTACACATGCAGAAGTTTCATCGGCTTGCTTCCACGTCTTTCCCGATATTCTCGGCCAGAACGATGGCCTAAGCCCATCCCGCCTTAGCCGGCTCATTCAGGGTCCCAGCTCCACAGACCCTCCAGTCCCGGGCACTGCCAGAGGTCGGGGTTGCTCCACCAGCTCCCGACATGGGCGGTGCGGATCCACAGCGAGACGCCCCGGCGGCTGCGTTTGATCCGCAGGTCCGGCCACCAGACCCGCTGCCAGCCGTCCCCCCGATCCTCCCCAACGGGCGGTCCAAGCCAGGCGCTGGCCTCGTTGCACCAGGCCGCGAATCGGGTCTCGGCGATGGCCTCGGTTTGGAAGGGGACGGTGCGCAGTTGGTAACCACCCAGCACCTCGTCTTTTTCGAAGCATTGGGTCAGGGCGGCAAGGAGCGGAAGCTCGTCGTTCACGTGCTGGCTCTCCGGGGTCTTGGGCGGGATAGGCAGTGGGGCCAAAGGTCGGGGGATGCGCCGCTCGCGGGGCGCATCCCTGCCGCCTGAGTCATTCGGAGTATACCGGGGACGGGGAGGAAGCAGGTGCACGGCGGACAGGTCCTAGAAGAGACCGAGGAGGAAGGCCGGGGCACCGCAAGGCGGGGCCGCGGCCGGCCAGCTTCTCGTTGAGCATCAAATGGTTGCGCAGGCACGACGGGAATACTGTTTTGACTGCGTCGGAGCCCGATCACTATTCTGCCGACCGACGCGTATAAAACACTGTATTAGACGATACTGATGCCCTCAACCATCGGCCCCTTGGCTGGAAACCTTGGCACATTCGGCACCGCCGGTTAATCTGAGATCGATGCGTCTTCCCAGATTCTACGTGGATCAGCCCCTCGCCCCCGGCAAGACCCTGCGCCTGCCGGACGGTGCCGCCCGCCACCTGAGCCAAGTCCTGCGGCTCGCCATCGACGACCGCATTGCGGTATTCAACGGCGACGGTCGGGACTACCGCGCCCGGGTATCCGGGATGGGCCGCCCAGGGGTGATCCTGGACATCGGGGAGGGGGGGGAGCCGGAGCCGACGCCGCCCCTGACTATCTATCTCGCGCTGGGCATCTCCCGGGGCGAGCGCATGGACTACGCGATCCAGAAGGCAGTCGAGCTCGGGGTCTCGGGCATACGCCCGCTCTTCACCGAGCGCAGCATGGTGCAGCTTGCTGGCGAGCGCCTGGAGCGCCGTATGGCGCACTGGCGGGGGGTCGCGATCGGCGCCTGCGAGCAGTCGGGACGCCGTCGGCTCCCGGGTCTCGAGCCCGCTCGGACCTTTTCGGACTGGCTCTCCGAAGCACCGGCCGGGGTCCTGCTGCTCGACCCGGAGGCGTCGCAGCCCCTGGTTGGTCTGGGGAGGCCCGAGGGCCCGATCACCCTGCTGGTGGGACCCGAGGGAGGGCTAAGCCCAACGGAGCGCGC
>JBGSOR010000526.1:0-5081 GCA_041738985.1 Chromatiaceae bacterium
CGGGACCGCCGCCACCAGCGGCTCGGCAAAGAAGATGACGGCGCTGGCTGCGGCCGATAGCAGCGTCGTCGGCAGGCCGAGCCGGTAACGCCAACGGCCCCAGCGCTCGGCAGCGCAGTAATGGCCTTTGTGGGAATACTGCGTGTCCTCGTCGATCCGCTCGGCCTCGCGGCGCAGGGCCTCAATCAGGTTCGTACTCATGCGGCCTCCGGGGCGATTTTAACCCGTCGCTTGCCGGTCAAGAGTTGCTGCATTAGGCCCTTTTTCTGGGTCTTGATGGCGGCGAGTTGGGTATCGAGTAAGGCTAACTCGCGGTCGAGAGGCCGGAATGCGTCCGCGATGCGTTGTTGTTCTGCGCGCTCCGGCAGCAACGCAGAAATCTTTGCAAAATTCTGATATTTAAGGCTTAGCGTATCGTTGACGAGCCCTTGCGAATACCGATGAAACCAATGGATCATCGGGGGCGATTTGAAGAGCAAAGCGATGAACTCCGGCACCAGCGTTGCGTCGTCGGGTGTGACGATGGTATAGGCGGGGCTGACGATACCTTCGATAGACGAAAGTCCGCTGACGCCCTGCCACATGCGCATCGTGTTATAGCCGATGTCACCGGGGGCAATACGCAGATACTTGCTCTTGTCTTCGTTCGAGCTATCCCTACGGTTGAGCGAATCGCGATCAACGACGCCGTTTTTCCTGGTGATTGCGACCAACGCTAAATCGGGACGATTCGTCTCTACGCGATTCGTGAATACATCTCCTAACCGCATTTCGCGCCACGGCTCGGAGAAGCCCGGAAACCGTCGCTTCCCGGTCAGCAGTTTCTGCATTAAACCCTTGCGCAGCTTGAGCTTAGCGGCGATCAGGCATTCAATGATAGCGACGGCGCAGTCCCAAATCCGGAGCGATCCCGCAATCGCTTCTTGTTCGCTTAATGAGGGGAACAATATGGGAAAAGACGCCAATAGGTCTGTTTGAAGCGTTCCGGTCCCGTGCCCGGCCTCGCTAACAAGGCGCATCAACGCGGACTTTCTCGACACCAAGAAATATCCGAGATATACGGGATTAATGCCGCGCGTTTCGAGAGCTTTAACGTCTTGATTGAATGCAACGGGGCGTGTAGCAAGACAGACTGGGACATCCTTTTTTAATGTCATTCCTCTTACAAGGATTAACAAGCTACCTTCGTTTGCTATTCTGGTTCCGTTTCGTGATCCTAGCTCTGTGATTCTTTCCTGGGAATTTTCTAAATAGAAAGTTTTTAGGTCCCTCGCTGTGATCCAAGGGAAATCTCCGCCCCAGTAAGCGCTGTTCGTCTTAGATGGCGTACCGCCTGAGCGAAAGGTCACAAGAGTTCCGAGTTCTTCCTTTCTCCATGTTATATTCACAACCCCACCTCCTTCAGTGCATCCGCCATCTCCCCCCGAACCTTCACCAACTCCGCCTCGATCCCCACGATTTCATCCTGCACCGCGCCGATGTCAATGTCATCCTCGTCCTCAAAGGTGTCGACATAACGCGGAATGTTCAGATTGAAATCGTTCTCAGCAATCTCTTCGCGGCTGGCGAGATAGGCGTATCGGGGCACAATCACGCGTGCACGGTAGGCAGCGACGATCTTCGGTACGTCCACGTCGGCCCGTAGCCGGTTCTGGTTCTTGTCCTGCGCAAACTCGCGGCTGGCGTCGATGAACAGCACGTCGGTACGTGCCACAGGCCCGTGGCCGCGGTCGCGGCGAAAGACCAGGATCGCGGCCGGGATAGCGGTGCCGTAGAACAGGTTGGGCGGCAGGCCGATGACTGCATCTAGCAGGTTTTCCTCGATCAGTGCGCGGCGGATGGTGCCCTCGCCGCCGCCGCGGAACAGCACTCCATGCGGCACCACCACGCCGACGCGACCGGTGCCTTCGGTGGTGGTCGCGATCATGTGGCTGATGAAGGCGTAGTCGCCCTTGCTCTTGGGCGGGACGCCGCGGTGCCAGCGGTTGTGGCGCTTCTGCTCTTGGGCGGCATGGTCAGCGCCCCACTTATCGAGCGAAAATGGTGGATTGGCGACCACTACCTCAAAGCGCATAAGGTGGTCGCGCTCCAGCAGCTTGGGATCGAGCAGGGTGTCGCCCCACTCGATGCGCGGGTTGTTCACGCTGTGCAGGAACATATTCATCATGCACAAGGCCCAGGTACCGCTGATAGCCTCCTGCCCGTAGAGCGAGTAGTTGTCGCTGCCGACCTGGTCGGCGCACTTGAGCAGCAGCGAGCCCGAGCCGCAGGCCGGGTCGCAGATGCGCTCGCCGGGCTGGGGGGCGACCAATTCCGCAATCAGCAACGAGACCTCGGGCGGGGTGTAGAACTCCCCGGCCTTCTTGCCGGCACTGGCGGCAAAGCGGCCAATCAGGTACTCGTACGCGTTGCCGATGACATCTAGGGTACCGATGCGCGAGGGCCGCAGATCGAGCCGCGGGTCGGCGAAGTCCTCTAGCAGGCTTTTCAGGATGCGGTTGCGCTTCTTGGTGTCGCCGAGCAGCGCCTCGGAGTTGTAGTCGACGTTGCGAAAGACGTTGATGAGCTTCGCCTTGTTGTCCATTTCAATGCGCTCCAACGCGATGTTTATCCGCTCGCCCAGGTTGGGCGCCTCGCGGTGCGCGTAGAGATGGTCAAAGGTGCAGGTGGGCGCGAGCACGAAGCGCTCGCGCGCGAGTTTTCGCTGTATGCGCGCCTCGTCGTCGCCGAGTTGACGCTTGTACTCCGCGTAGTGGTCCTTCCAGACATCCGAGATGTATTTCACGAACAGCATCACCAGGACGTAGTTCTTGTAATCGGAGGCGTCGATGGTGCCGCGGAAGCTGTCGCAGGCGCGCCAAAGGATGTCGTTGATCTCGCTTTGCTGGATTTTGGTCGGCTCGGGTTGCGCGGTCATATCGGTGGTCCGTGGCGTCGGTGGGGCGGGGCGGGGCGGCGATGCAGCTAATTTCGACCCCGTACAGCGGTTTAGCGTTTCGCTATGGGTGCGAGGCTACTGGACGCGCCCGGTGAGCAAGGCGCGGCCAATGGCGTCGTGATAGCGGACGGTGGCCGCATCGAGTCGGCGCAGTAAGCCGCGCTCGCGCCCCATGAGGGCCGCCATCGCGGCGATCTGTGCTTGCCGGGCCAACGGCGGGAGCGGGATGCGCACCGCTTTGAAGTCCTCGCGCTGGAGGATCGGCGTGGCGGCGCCGGTGGTGCGAATTTGCGCCATCTGCATCTGCACCGGCGGTTGCTCCAACACCCAGGCGAGATAGGCCGGGTTGACGGTCGGCTCGGGGTGCAGGATGTAGAAGGTGGCCGGGGCGATGGTCGGCTCCGGGACCTCTACTACCGCGACCGCATAGTTGACGTTCCCCCGGGAGGCGAGCACCACATCACCGGGCCGCACCCTATAGGGCTCTGCCGCGCGCTCCGGGTTGATGCGCAGAAAATGTTCGGGCGCATAGCGGTAAGGCTCGCCTGGGGTCAGGTGCCGGCCCTGGATAAGCTGATACCGCCCGTCCGGGTCCGGCTCAACGCGGCCTTTGACCGCGTAACCGGGCAGAACCGCGACGACCTCGCCGAGCGGGACATGCGTGGCCGTCATGATCGTGCCCGGTCCCGGCCGCTTACCCGTTACAGAACGGTTGGTGTTTGACGATCAGGTCGCTTTCGATCACTAAGCGCCGCCGCTCCCAGGGCTCCGCCAGTACCCCAATGTGGGTACAGCCCTGCACGAGGAAGCACAGGGCCTTGTGGTGACACTCGAAGCGCTCGCTCAGGTCACCGGTCTGGCCGACGTAGAGGATGGCGTGGTTCCCGTTCGGGAGCTTGCGCAGCACCAGATAGACGGCGCCGCAGGGCTGGAACTGCGTACCCCAAACAAAGACCTGGAACGGATAGGTCGCGCCCGAAGCGCCCTGAGCTTGGGCGGTTGGTTGCTGAATCATGGTCAAGAACCTCTAGTAGGTCAGCTGGCCGACTTGGTTCGGTGACCCGACCGCGCTACACTGAGGTTGCGACACCCGTACGCGCTGCCGTCCACCGGTCCCCACCGGCCCGGTTTCGTTTACGGCCCAAGAAAGCCCGCCTGCAAGCGGGCTTTCGCTTTTGTGCCGGGGCATAGCGCACCAGCAGCGCTAGGGTAAGGCCGTCGGTGACCCTGCGTCAAGTAAGTTTTTAGAGTTTTAATATTCGTCCGATTTTCTCTGTATCAAACCTTATCGCCAAGGATATAGATAAAGAAGCATGCCTCTGGAACAGTACCTAACGCTAATCCTTTGCAAGATCAGCGGAGAACCAGATGCTAAGTAGTTAAGCAGCAGTAGCCATTAGAAGACGTAGCTTGTTGTGTCAGTGGCTTCCTTCGCAGCGTGCGTTGGAGGTGCGGCAAAATATGCTGGGATGCCTGTCAGTACGCGACCGGGGATCAGCGCGCTGCCGCCCTGCGGGTCACGATGCTACCGGTGGGTTGAGTTGGAAATCGGCGGGCCGTGCCGGAGTGGCCGACAAGGGTGCCCGCCAGCCGATCGGATGATCGGGGAAAGGAAATCGCTACGGGACGGCTACTACGACTTGCTTGCTTAGCCCACCCCAACAGAGCGAAACAGGTCGGGATTCGGACCGACAGGAGTTAGTCCGTTTCGACGCTGCGATATCCCCGCTGCCGCCGCCGCTTCCCGATCTCCCGCAACCGCTCGATGCCGTCCGCGTAGGATGGCACCCAGGCCCGGCGCACCTGCCCGCGGTGCGAGTCCAGGCCGCCCCAGGCGGTCACCACCGACCAATCCCCCAGCAGATCCTCGATCAGATCCGCCTGGTAGTACCGCCGCTTCTCGGGATGGACCCAACGCAGCACGATTAGCGCCTAGAACGTTGTCGGAATCGTTGCTTCGAGCCGGTACAGCGGAGCGTAGACCCGTCCGGGGCGCGAGCGCAACCGCACCTCGGCGACCGGGGCCAGCCCGGCGCGCTCGGGGTCGGCGCAGAAAAGCTCGCGGTAGCGGGTCCGGGTGACCAGGCCCTCGGGTACGGCCCGGAAGGTTTCGTAGCGGACGGGGCCGGCGGCGGCGATCCGG
>JBGSOR010000551.1:0-8369 GCA_041738985.1 Chromatiaceae bacterium
GCCGCGGGTCCGCCGGCTCCCCTGACCGGGGATCGACGCGCCCCCGAGCCCGGTGCCGGCGGTCCGGACGGACTCCTGGCGCAGCCGATTCAGTAGGCTGGGGATGGGGATGCGCACCGGGCAGACCTCGGCGCAGGCCCCGCACAGGGTCGAGACCTGCGCGAGCTCTCCGCGGATGGCGAGCCCCTGGAGCTGAGGCTCCAAGATGCTGCCGATGGGGCCCGGATAGACGGTCCCGTAGGCGTGGCCGCCCAGTCGCGTGTAGACAGGGCAGTGATTCATGCAAGCGCCGCAGCGGATGCAGCGCAGCGTCGCGGCCAGCTCCGGGTCCGAGCGAATGCGCGAGCGCCCGTTATCCAGCAGCACCAGATGGACCTCCCGGGGTCCGTCCTTCTCCCCCGGCCGACGCGGCCCGCTAATCATGTTCACATAGGTGGTGACCGGCTGACCGGTGGCGCTGCGGGTGAGCAGGGTTAGGAGGGTCGGCACCTGATCCAGGCGGGCGACGACCTTCTCGATCCCCGTGACCGCGATATGCAGATCCGGGACCGTGGTGCACAGACGCCCGTTGCCCTCGTTCTCCACCAGACAGAGTGTGCCGGTCTCGGCCACCGCGAAGTTCACCCCGGAGAGCCCGGCGGTCATGCCGCGGAAACGCTGGCGCATGACCTGTCGAGCCAGCGCAGTCAGCTCCTCGATCCGCTCCGCGGGCGGCAGATCCGGAAACTTCTCCCGGAATAGCGCCGCGATCTCCGCACGGTCCTTGTGCACGGCCGGGGCGATGATATGGCTCGGCCCTTCGCCGGCCAGTTGGATGATCAGCTCGCCCAGATCGGTCTCGACCGGCTCGATCCCCTGCTCTGCGAGGAAATGGTTGAGGCCCATCTCCTCCGAGACCATGGACTTTCCCTTGAGGACCGCGGTCGCCTCGGCGGCCCGCAGGATCTCCAGGACGATCCGATTCGCCTCGTCCCCGGTCTCGGCCCAGTGGACGCGGATGCCGTTTCGGATGCAGTTGCGCTCGAGCTTTTCCAACAGGTCTGGAAGGTTCGCCACCGCATGGGCGCGAATCGCCTGACCCTGGTCGCGCAGCCGCTCCCGCTCCGCCGCATCCGGGAAGGCCCGGGCGCGCTTCTGCTGAAGCCCCAGCATAGCCCGGCGGATATTGCCCCGCGCCCGGGTCTGGCCCAGCGAGCGGGCGATGGCAGTACGCAGCTCCGTGGTCTCGGCGCTCATGCGGTACGCTCCCAGACAAACTCCGCGAGATGGCAGACGCGGGGGCCGCCGCCCAGGAGGGTCAGGGTCCCGCCCAGGTTCATCAGACAACCGCAGTCCGGACCCACCAGGACCTCCGCCCCGGTGGCGAGGACGGCCTGCGCCTTGTCCGCGGCCATCGCGGCGGAGATCTCCGGCTGCTTGACCGCGAAGGTGCCGCCGAAGCCGCAGCATTCGGTCGCCTGCTCCGGCTCCACCACCTCCACGTTCGCGAGCCGCCCCAGCAGATCTAGGCTGGCCCCAGAGACAGCCATCTCCCGGCGCGCCGAGCAGGAGATGTGCACCGCTACACGCGTCGGCGGCCCCCGGTCCTCGAGCCGCAGGTCCAGTACCCGGGTCAGGAAGTCCGACAGCTCCACCACCCGCCCGGCGAAGGCCACGGCGCGCACCGCATCGGGCGTCCCAGCAAAAAGCGACGGGTAGTGATGCTTGAGCATCCCGGCACAGGAGGCGGACGGCACCACCACGGGCCAGTCCTCCGGGAAGGCATCAAGCTGCGCCCGGGCTACGGTGCGCGCCTCGTCCCGATAGCCCGAGTTATAGGCCGGCTGGCCGCAGCAGGTCTGTCCCCGGGGATAGACGACCCGCACCCCGGCCCGCTCCAGGAGCCGGATGGCGGCCAGTCCGGTCTGAGGAAAAGACAAGTCGATCAGGCAGGTGCCGAAGAGGTAGACGGTCTGGGGCATGATTAGGTCGCTAGGCAGACAGGTCAAGTCGCGCGCCAAGATACTCGGATCCGACGCGCCCTTGGCGGGCTCGGCGGCGTGGGCTGCGGTGGATACGCCTCGCTGACTTGGCGCTCCGATCGCGGCGAATCGGAGGGAACATGCCATTTGTCGCGGAAAAATAACAGCCCAACCGAAAGCCGCGACCGTGAGCTGTCTTAAGCTATTCTTTTAACTGTAAGAAACCATGCAAGCTATTCGACGGGCGGTAGCAAAAAAACGACAAAGCGCTCGCCCCAAGGGCTGCATGCAATCGGCACGCTCCTTAGGCTCGACCGGGGCCAAGGAGCCAGCCCGGCGCCAAACACCCGATTCCGAGGACGCAGCGATGACAACCAATCAACTGCAGGCACTTTGGGAGCTCTGCCGCCAAGGACTCCCCCTGGAGGCCGACGAGGCGGCGGATCAGTGGGACCGGGGCCAGCCCTTCGAGCTGAGGGACAGCGTCCGCCTTGCCCGGTACGTCGAGGTCTTGATTCGCCAGTGCAACTGGGAGGTCGAGCGGCAAGTCGAGCGGTCTGCGTAACCTACCCGATCGGCGGCTACCTCGCGTGGATTGAACCGCGCGAGCCGCCGGCCCCATGCGCCGGGGTTTGCTGCGAGTCGACACCCACGAGGACTTCCGCGCCCTGGTCCGAGGCGTCCCGGCGCACTCGGCGGTTTGCATTGCCTTGTTTACCTCGGCGAATCGGGCGCAGTGGCAAAAGGCACGAAGTCGAGCGCGACAATAGACAGGTCTACGGGCGTCCGCTGTCCGCTGCCTCGAAAGGCCAGCGAAACCTCCTGGATTCCGCTCAAGGCCGGGGTTGCGGGCAGGTCGATCTCGATCGCGCCGTCTTGCGTCTGCTTGAATCGGGCGAAGATCTCCACGGGGAAAGCCGGCGGCGGAAGGGGATCGTCCTTCGCCCTTTTAAAGGCAATGACGGCGTCCTTCACCTCCGTCTCCGATCGGAAACGGATCGACAGTCTCCCGTTCGACAGGCTGACCGTGCGGCCCTCCGGGACAACGAAGGCCAGGCCCCCGTTTCCGGCAAGGTTGGAGGCAAAGCGGCAGGTCCCGTTCTCGCGCGAGAATGCAAAGGAATCCCCATCCGAGGTCCAGGCGAAGACCCGATTGCCTTCGGCAAGGAAATTCAGCCGAGCCCCCGGTGCGTAAAGCGCTTCAAGGGCGCCAACGAGCCCCTTCTCTTCGAGATACCGACGCATATTTTCTTGGGCGGAGTCGATGCCGCCAAGAATCAGAGACAGGGTATGCACCGTCGTCTGATAGGGAATGACCCGCTGGGTCGACATGTCCCATCCTTCCCAAGGGCCGTGCGGGGTAAACAGGCCCGAGATCATAGGCCAATTGCCCTGAAGAAACCGCTCGACCTTCTCGGGGGCGATCGAATAGGCGACGCCCAGGGAATAGAGGGACGGGGCCTGGGTGTTGAGGGGTCTGTCCGTAACGGCGAGGTCCGGGATGCCGATCAGACCCGTATATTCGCTCCCGTTCCCGCTGTAGGCCTCGGACAGGAAGCCCGGCAGGCCGTTCCTACCCGAGAAATCGAGCTCGATGTCCACGAGCGTCTCGAGACTGCTTCTCCAGCCCGGGTTCTTGCCCTCCTCCATGAAGAGAGACAGACCGAGTAGCTGGAAGGCAGACCCCTCCCACGCGGCAAGGGCATAGCTGTCCTGCCCGTCCGCAAGCCGGTAAGGCTTGATCTTGAATCCGGCATTCCGGATCGATGCCACAGGCAGCCCGTATCGCAGCACCGCAAAGGTCCAAGGCCCGCGAAACTCGTTGATGAAGTAGTTCATCTGGCCGGTCACCCAGTTGCCACGGCCGTCGCCCCAGCCCATAAAGCGATCCGTGGCGGCATCCCAACCGAAGACGAAGGTGGCGGTCTTTGGGTCGAACAGATGGGCATAGCCCTCTTTCTGACCCTCGATAAAACGCTCGATCTGCTCTCTCAATGCCGCGGCCCTTGGATCGTCCCGGATCTCCGGCCGCAAGAGCGCGCCGACCGAGCGCGCAAGAGCGGCGGTGAGATTGGCGTTGTCGCCGAAGACGATGGTGACTGTCCTCCGGTCGAGAAGCCCCATGATCTCCGATCGCACCGACCCCGCCGAATAGGGTGCAAGCGCCCCGTCGAAATGGTTTGCACCATAATCTGCGCTTCGGCGGATTCTCCCTTTCAGCCCGTTGTCTTCCTCCAGGAGCCAGCCCTTTTCCACCAGGGCCCGCCAGATGGCACCGCCAGCCCGATCGCCGAAGGTCTCGACAAAACGGGCGCGCTCGATGGATTCCAGAAGGGGCCCTGCCCGCTTCCCGCCTTCCACCCCGAGGAAATTCACGAGCAGCCCCTTGGCCGCAAGGGCTGGATTCCTTTGATCCGCCAGGAGGGTCGCTACCGCGAGCGAGAGTCCGTTCAGTGCAGACTCTTTGGAGAGATAGGGATTGTCCGCATAGCCTGCAGAGACGTTGGCCAGCAGCTCGATCCAGGCGCCGATGGCTGTGAGCTGGGTGAAGGAGCGAAGAAACAGTCCATTCTCCGGCACCTGGTTCCAGCCCTCCGCGGGATACCCGGACACCGGGTCAACGATCCCATGCGCTGGATTCGCATATTCGAATGCGTTGTCCAGCAGGAGCTGCATGTGGCGATGGCCGGCTTGCACGTTCGGGTACCTCTGCTCGCTGACGTTGCTCCTGCTACCGCTGAGCTGCCCCGGATCGGCGCCGCTGGCCGATAAAAAAAACGCGACGCCGGATATCGCCAGCGTCAGGCCAATGACCGCCAGAAAGAGCCGCGCCCCCTTGTCTGCAAAACACGCCGGAGACTGGGGCGTCACAATGTCGGTCCGCCGTTTTCCCGATCTGTTTTCACGTCTTGATCTCGTCTCAAGTTGGTCTGAGGGATTATCCAAGGGCTGCCCCCGCCGGACAAGGAGGGCATGGCACGCGACTCAGGGGGACCAGCGGCGCGAAGGGAGACAGGCTGCGCGCATGTGAAAACGCACCAGGATCGATTGCTTATCCCAAACCCCGGCCTCCGCTACCGGCCCCGCGTCTTTGTCCCCCCGATTCCGTCGCCCGACGAACGATCACGATTCGAGCTTGAAGCCAGGACCTAGGTCCGAAGGAGGGGAACGTCGTAGGGACCGAATAGGGGATCTTGGGTAACGATCGTCAGCCCTTCGACACGGGCTTGCGCGATGAGCATGCGGTCGAAGGGATCGCGGTGGTAATCGGCAAGCGCGCGGGTCTCGGCTGCGTTGGAGAAGCCGATGGGCAGCCGCTCGAATCCGCTCTCCCGGACGCCCCGCTCGAAGTCCTCCTGGAAGTCGAGCTTTCCCAGGCGGCACTTGATCGCGATCTCCCATGCGGAGGCGGCGCTGACCAACACCAGGTCGGCGGTCGTCGCCGACAAGGGTAAGCGCTCGTGCGGGCGCCGTCGCACGCGATCCCGCCCGCCCCCTGACGCGCCAACGCGGCTCCAAGACACTCTCGGTAAGAGAGATACCCAGGATCGCGGCTCCACAGGCCCCGGTTCTCGCAGCAGGGTTGACCATGCCACTACGCGCGATCTCGATTCATGTCAGCGACCGAGCCGCCCGAGTCTACAATAAGGGGGCCTGGGTCAACTGCTCTCACCCTTCCACGGCATCCCGATCCTACGCCACGTGCTTTCTTGGAGCGATATGGCAAGGCGACGGTCGCTTAAGCCGTTCTTGAACGGTTCCTTAGCCGTTCTTCGCGACGATATGGGTCGGGATACCGTCGATGCTGGTTCGGTTTTTCTCTTCCCAGTACCGCCGGATGCCGTCCTCGCCCTTCTTTCTGGCCCAGTCGGACAGCGCATCGCGTTCGCCGGCACAGTCGAATTGCGGGACACCCATTCCGCAGGAGGTCTGCACCAGCTCGACCGAGAGGTCGAAGATCTGGCGGGCGCCCGGCAAAGGCTTGAAAAGCGCGAAGAGCTCGCCCCACTCGGGGTTCTTTCTGTGAACCGCTTTTGCGGAGCCGTAGACGCGGAGAATGAGGGGATCGCCCTCGAATGCGCAGAACATAAGGGTCATGCGCGGGTCTTGCTGTACATGGGCGGCGGTTTCGTTGCCGCTGCCCGTGACGTTCAGCCATGCAACCCGAGACGGACCCAGAACCCTTAGCGAGTCCAGCCCTTTCGGAGAGACATTCACGCGGCTGTTCCCGGTCGCGGTACCGACGAAGAAGATCTTCTGCTCGGCGATGAACCGGATATGAGTCTCGGATAGCTCGCCGAATCTTCGTCCCATGGAGTGCCCCCTGCTCGGAGTACGTGGCGACAGTCAGGCCGTTCCCCGGCTCGCCGGATGCGGCCTGTCCTGTAGCGGAGCGATCCGGGCGCTATGCTCCCGGCATCAATTCCGTCGTCGTGTCGATCGAGGTCCTATAACAGCACCCGCTCGATCCCGCCGTCCTTCACTTGCTTCAGAAAGGCATCCTGCCACCCCTCCCCCAGCATCCGCCTGGCCAGCTCGACCACGATGTAATCGGTCGCAAGCCCGGTATTGTCCGTGTACTTCGCGAGGCCCTGCTGGCAGGCCGGACATGAGGTCAGCAGCTTGACCTCCCCGGCTTGGATGCGATCCCGGCCCGTAAGTGCACGAATTCCAGCGGTCAGCTCTTCCTGCTTGCGGAAGCGGACCTGGTTGGCGATGTCAGGGCGGGAGGTGCCCAGGGTCCCCGCCTCGCCGCAGCAGCGGTCGGAGAGTCGGACCTCCTGGCCCAGCAGGCTCCCGGCGACCTTGGCTGGGGCATAGGTCTTCATGGGGGTGTGGCAGGGGTCGTGATAGAGATAGCGGACGCCGTGGACCCCGCTCAGGGTCACGCCCTTCTCCATCAGCCACTCGTGGATGTCGAGCAATCGGCAACCCGGGAAGATCTGCCCAAACTCGTACTTCAGGAGCTGGTCCATGCAGGTCCCGCAGGACACGAGCACGGTGCGAATGTCGAGATAGTTGAGCGTATTGGCGACCCGGTGGAAGAGGACCCGGTTCTCCATGGCGATGCGGCGACCGCCCGCCTCCAGGCCGGCGGAGCGCTGGGGGTAGCCGCAGCAGAGATAGCCCGGGGGCAGCACGGTCTGGGCGCCCTGGCGGTAAAGCATGGCGAGCGTGGCCAGCCCCACATCCGAGAAGAGCCGCTCGGAGCCGCAGCCGGGGAAGTAGAAAACGGCCTCCGCGTCCTCGGCGGCGACCTGGGGGTCGCGCAGGATGGGGACCTGGGTCTTGTCCTCCAGCCCCAGGACTTGGCGAAAGGTGCGTCGGGGCAGGTCGACCCGGATGGACCGGGTCGCCATGTCGACCGCCTGTGACAGGATCGCCGGGCGACCGGTGGTCGCGGCGGGCTGGGCCTTGCGCCTCTCGGTGAGGCCCAGGGTGCGGGCGGCGCGATGGGCCAGGTTCAGGCCGGCGAAGCCCCACTGGACAAGGCCTCGGCGCAGGAGCCTGACCGCCCGTGGGTCCGTGGCGTTGAGGAACTGCATGGCCGCCCAGGCACCCGGGCTGAAGCGCTTCTGGCCACGGTCCTGCAGGATGCGGCGCATACGCATGGTCACATCGCCGAAGTCGATATCGACCGGACAGGGGGCCAGGCACTTGTGGCAGACGGTGCAGTGGTCCGACACGTCGTTCATCGCTTCCATGTGTCGGAGCGAGAGCCCGCGGCGGGTCTGCTCTTCGTAGAGGAATGCCTCGACGATGAGCCCTGTTCCCAGGATCTTGTTCCGCGGCGAGTACAGAAGGTTTGCCCGGGGGACGTGGGTCATGCACTTCGGCTTGCACTTGCCGCAGCGCAGGCAGTGCTTCACGTCGTCGTTCAGCGCGCCGAGCTCGGTCTCCTCCAGGATGATGGCCTCCTGTTGGACCAGTCGCAGGGACGGGGTATAGGCCCCATCGAGCCCGGAGCCGGGCATGAGCTTGCCACGGTTGAAGTGGGCCTGGGGATCCACCCGGCGCTTGTAGTCCACGAAGGCATCCAGCTTCTCCCGCTCCAGATAGCGGAGCTTGGTGATGCCAATCCCGTGCTCGCCCGAGATCGCCCCGTCCAGCTCGGTGGCCAGGGCCATGATGCGGTCCACCACCCGGTCCGCCTCGTGGAGCATGGCGTAATCGGCGGAATGGACCGGGATGTTGGTGTGGACGTTGCCATCGCCCGCATGCATGTGCAGCGCGACGAAGAGCCGGGAGTCCCGCACCCGGGTGTGGATCTCCGCGAGCCGCTCCCGCACCCCGGCCAGCTCCTGGCCGGCGAAGATCTCGGCGAGCCGCTCGCCGATCTCGTGACGATAGGATTGGCGCAGGTCGCGGCGCAGCATCAGCGAGAGCAGCGTGTCGCCCAGGCGGGCC
>JBGSOR010000559.1:0-5607 GCA_041738985.1 Chromatiaceae bacterium
GCGCGGCGACGCGAGTTCGGCATGCTCCGCCATCTCGGTGTGACGCGCCGCCAGATCGGCTGGATGCTTGCCCAGGAGGGGGCCTTAGCGGCTGGTGTCGGGGTGCTGGGCGGGCTCCTGGCCGGCGGGGCCATCGGCCTGGTGCTGATCGAGGTCGTCAATCGACAGAGCTTCCACTGGAGCATGGACCTGCACATCCCCTGGGCGTCGCTGGCCTGGTTTGCCTCAGGCCTGATCGCGCTGGCAGCGCTTGCCGCGGTGCTCGCCGGGCGTCAGGCCATGCGCCAGGATGCCGTGCTGGCGGTGCGGGAGGACTGGTGATGAATAGGCGCGTCTGCCTTCTTGCACTGGCGAGTGCGCCCGCGTTGCGGGTCAAGGCGACACGGGCAGCGGAATCCGAGCAGGCACAGACGCCGCAGGTCGGGTTTGCCCCCGTGCTCCCCGGACGGACCCTGGTCTTTCCTACCGATCACGGCGCCCATCCCGAGTTTCGCACCGAGTGGTGGTACGCCACCGGCTGGCTCGCCTTGCCGGATGGCAGCCCGCTGGGGTTCCAGACCACCTTTTTTCGCGTGCGCACCGGCCTCGGGGAGCAGAACCCGAGCGCGTTTGCGCCGCGCCAGTTGATCCTCGCCCACGCGGCCATTGCCGACCCACGCCTGGGACGGCTCCGTCACGACGAACGCGCCGCCCGGGCCGGCTTCGGGCTTGCCGGCTACGAGATCGGGCGGACCGGGGCATGGATCGGCGACTGGCGATTCGAGCAGACGGACGACGGCTATCGGGCGGAGGTCCGCGCCGACGGGTTCACCTACACCCTATCGCTGGTCCCCGACGGACCGCCCATGCTTAACGGATCCGCCGGGTTCAGCACCAAGGCCCCCGACCCGCGCCAAGCCAGCTACTACTACAGCCGCCCGCAGCTCGGAGTCGCCGGTAGCGTGACGCTGAATGGCCGCGAGCAGGAAGTGGCGGGGCACGCCTGGTTGGATCACGAATGGTCGAGCGAATACCTGCCGCCAGGGGCGAACGGCTGGGATTGGGCGGGCTTGAATCTCGACGACGGCAGCGCGCTGATGGCCTTCCGAATGCGCGGGGCCGACGGTCAAACCATTTGGGCCGCCGCCAGCTCCCGGCAGGCTGGCGGCAATGCGCAGGCGCTGCCGCCCGATGCAGTCGCCTTTGAGCCCCTGCGTCACTGGCGCTCGCCACGCACCGGTATCGACTACCCGGTCGAATGGCGCGTGCGCATCGGTGCACGGCGGTTTGTTCTCCAACCCCTCATGGACGACCAGGAGCTCGACAGCTCGCGCTCCACCGGGGCCGTCTATTGGGAAGGCGCGGTGCGGGTGGCTGAGGATGGCCGGGAGATCGGGCGCGGGTATCTGGAAATGACCGGGTATGGGGAACGGATCCGGGTAGGCTGAGCATCGCGCTCTGGCTTTTCATAGGACAGGCGCGCACCGATTCGCGACGCGATCCGCTTGTTGAGCCTCCTGTCTGCAAGTGGGATCATGTCTGCTCGGGCGCAGACGGCGCCCCGCCTTTTTTCGATCACAACAGTCGGGTAACGCGACGATGAAATATTGGTTCGGGACCCTGTGTATCCTCATCGGTGCCTGGTTGGTCTTTCGGGCGCTCACCCATCGGCGTGCGGTGCTCCAGGCGCGTGCGCGTGCCGAGGCCGAGCGGCGCGAACCGCAGATCTCGCGCCAACTGCGGGGATTGCAGGCGATGCGAGCCGGTTTGGCGCCGCTCTTCGTCTTACTCATCCTCTTCGGCGGCACGGTGTTGTCCGTCATGTGGTTCGTGCTCGATCGGGACCGTGTCCTGTCGGGCCTCGATATCGTCGGCTTCCTGACGGCCATCTTCGCCTACGCCTTCTCGATGGTCGTGCGGCTTCAGTACAGCGCGCTGGGTCTGGAGGTGTCGCCGGCCGATTGAAGCCCCCCGCGGTGACGCGAGGGAGCTCCTTTCACATCGAGGGCCCGCCGTTCAGACGATGCGCACATAGCGGATCGCCGCGACGGCGGCATCCGCCCGACAGCAATCAGGCTTGGGACCAGGCGAGCCCGGCATTACCGGTCCAGTAGCCATCGGCCAGCCCGGACGGGACCAAGGCGCGCAGGCGCGCGATGCCCTCCCCGATCTCCAGATCGCCGCGCAGGCAGGCGTCGAAGATCTCGACGACGGCGGCTGTGTGCTGGGACTGGGGACTGATCCGCAGCAGATCTACCCCGAGCCCCCCCAGCTCGCCCAGGGAGGGCAACAAGTTGTGGGTGGCGGCTGACTGAGTCTGGATGCCGTTCAGGGCCAGGAAGGGGGCGCCCTCCTGGGTGGCGATCTGGAGACCGTCCGGGTACTCGATGCAGCGGAACTGGCAGTCGTCCTTGCCCTGGCCGTGGTTGTAGGCGGTGAAGCACCGGGCGGAGTAGGCGAGCGGCAGCCGGCCGTAGGCAAAGACCTCGCACTCCACCCCCGCTGGCCGGGTGCGGATCAGCTCGATGGCCGTCGCCCGGCCCAGCTCCACCGGCATCACCCAACGCCTGAGCCCGCGGGCGGCCAGGAAGGACAGGGTTCCCTGGTTGTAGAGATTGATGGACGGGCCGGCGGCGAATTCCCGGCCCTCCAGGAAGTCCAGTGCGCCCAGGTCGTTGGCCTCCACCAGGAAGCGGCGGTCCGCGCAGAGGCGGCTCAGAACCTTGAGCTCCCCCTCGGACTCGATGAGCGCCAGGGTGGAGATCACCGGCTCGCGCCCGCTGGCGGCCACCCGTTCGGCCAGCTCCCACCAGTCCTCCGGGCGCAGCAGCCGGCGCTTGGAGCAGACGGCTTCGCCCAGGTAGACGGTCTCGACCGGGGTCTCCAGCATCTCCGCATAGAAGTCCAGGACCTGCTCCCGCGGCCAGTAATAGAGGATGGGGCCCAGGGACAGGCGCGGTCGCCGGCCGGAGGATTGATTAGGGTCCAATGACATGGATTGCGCTCGATATGTCTTCAATTGGTAGATTCAGGCCGCGCGGCGGATCGCCCCAACGGACTCCGCGCCGCGCCCAAGCTCTTCGGCCAGCGGGCAACGTACCGTCGCGGGTCCATCGAGGCGGCTCTCCGAGAGATGGGTTTCGCTACGCTCCACCCATTCCACCGCCTCGCCGCTCGCCACTCGCCACTCGCCACTTCTCCCTAGTGCCAAGTCCGCTCGTAGGGTCCGAGCGTGGTCTGGGTGCCTTCGGAGACCTTAGCCAGCGCCTGCTTCCATTCGTCGCGGGGGTGGAAGGCTGCCGGATTGCGGGTGCAGGTGTCGATCGCCTCGCGCCACACCCGGGTGACGTCCGAGACATAGCGCGTGCTGCGCTGGCGGCCCTCCAGCTTGATCGCGGCAACGCCAGCAGCCATCACCTCGGGCAGCAGGTCCAGGGTGTTGAGGCTGGTGGGCTCCTCCAGGGCGTAGTAGGTCTCGCCCTGGACCTGGAAGCGGCCCTTGCACAGGGTCGGGTAGCCGGCCTTCTCGTGGTCGGCGTAGCGGTCGATGAGCACGCCGTTGAGGCGCGTCTCCATGCCTTGGGGCGTCTGCTGCCAGCGCACGGCGTGGCCGGGGGAGCAGGCGCCGAAGGTGTTGGGGGAGTCGCCGCAGGCATAGGAGGACAGCAGGCAGCGCCCCTCCACCATGACGCACAGGCCACCAAAGCCGAACAGCTCGATCTCCACGTCGGTGTGGCTCACCACGTTCTCCACCTGGGCCAGGGACAAGACCCGGGGCAGCACGGCGCGCTGGATGCCGAAGCGCTCGCGGTAGAAGTTCACCGCCTCGTAGCTGGTGGCGGAGCCCTGCACCGAGAGATGCAGACGCAGGCCGGGATGGGTCTTGGCGGCGTAGGCCATGAGGCCCGGGTCGGCCAGGATGATGGCGTCCACCCCCGACTCGGCGGCGGTGTCCACGGCCTGGTGCCAGCGTTTCAAGGTGGCGGGCTGGGGATAGGTGTTGAGGGCCATGAGCACCTTGCGCCCTTTGTCATGGGCGTAGCGCAGGCCTTGCTTGAGGGTGTTGGCGTCGAAATTGAGGCCGGCGAAGTTGCGCGCGTTGGTGTTGTCCTTGAGGCCCAGGTACACGCCATCGGCGCCATGGTCCACCGCCGCCTTCAGGGCCGGCAGGCTGCCGGCGGGGCAGATCAGATCGAGCAGGGGCGGCGTGGCGTTCATGGGTGGGGCTTAGCTAGCGTGGAAAGACGCCCGCAGCGTTTGCCGCCGAGCTCGGCACGCGCGCCGAGGCGGGTACCTTCCCCCTTTGCAAAAGGGGGGAGTGGGAGGCTGGGGTGAGCGGGTGCGTCATGGGCATCGAGCTTTGCAGACCATCAATCAGGCGCTAACCATACCTTCATGTCTGGAATTGTGTCCAGAAATGGCGCTGCCCTGGCGGCTGTCGCGCCGTTCCAGCTCGGCGACGATGGCATTCACCACCGGCCACTTGGTGCTGCACCACTCGGGGGTGAGCAGCAGCTTGGCCGGGGCGGTGCCGGTGACCCGGTGATACACCACCTCCCAGGGCGTGCGCTCGATCAGCTCGGCGGCGATGGCCACGTACTCGGCCTGGGGCAGGGGCTGATATTCGCCCCGGCGCCATTCGTTGGCCAGTTGGGTGCCCTTCACCACGTGCAGGGGATGCAGCTTGAGGCCGTCGGTGCCGATGTCCAGCACGATGTCCAGGGACTTGCGGCTGTGCCAGGCGTCTTCGCCGGGCATGCCGATGATGAGATGGGTGCAGACGGGGATGTTCATGCGCCGGGCCGCCAGGGTGGTGTGGAGGTATTCCTTGAGGCCGTGGCCCCGGTTCACCCGGTCCAGGCTCTCGTCGAAGGCGGACTGTAGCCCCAGCTCCAGCCACACCTCCATACCCCTGTCGTGGTACTCCGCCAGCAAGTCCAGCACCGCGGTTGGCACGCAGTCCGGCCGGGTGCCCACCGACAGGCCGATCATGCCCTCCACCGCCAGGGCCTGGTCGTACAAGGCGCGCAACTGGGCCACGTCGGCGTAGGTGTTGGTGTAGGCCTGGAAATAGGCCAGATATTTGGTGGCGCGGGTGCGGCGGGCGATGCCGGCGCGGCCGGAGGCCAGCTGGTCGGCCAGGGGAGCGGACTGGCGGGCCGCCTTGTCCACACTCGGGCTGACGGGCAAACAATCCTGCCCGTCTCCCTCACCACCACCCTCACCCCCAGCCCCTGTGCGCAAGCCTCCTTTAGGGCTCCCGCCTGCGGGCGAGGGGGGCGTCACGTGTCGCTGCGCGACGGTTACATTGAACGAGGCGTTGTTGCAGAAGGTGCAGCCACCTATGCCCTTGCTGCCGTCCCGGTTGGGGCAGGTGAAGCCGGCGTCCAGGGCGATCTTGTGCACCCGTTCGCCGTGCTTGTGGAGCAGGTATTGGCCGAAGGTGTGGACCCGGTCGGACAGCATGGTCAGTTGGTGTCCCGATACAACCAGAAGCCAAAGACGATGCCGAACCACACCAGGGCGGTCAAGGCCGGCATGCCGGAACATTGATAGCCCAGCAGGGGCAGCGCGACGGCGCTCAGGAACAGCAGGGCGCGTGGGCCGTTCCAGCGGGTCAGGCGGGCC
>JBGSOR010000560.1:0-4109 GCA_041738985.1 Chromatiaceae bacterium
GGCGGCTGGCTCGGGGTCGAGCTGGAGCCGCGCCGCGGCGAGTCCGGCGAGATAGCCGCTGGACCAGAGCAGCTGCTCGCTCGTGAACCCGCGGATCGCCTGGGTCAGTCGCTGGAGCGGCAGACCCTGGACTGGGCTTGAAGGGAGCGCGTCGACCGCAATCGGCTCGGCTGCCGCGGCTCGGTTGTTCTGCATGGGGCCACCACTCGGTTCCGACAGGACGTCAGTGCTTGGGTGGCAATGCTCGGCGGAACGGCATATCGTTGGAAACGATATATTTTGAAAATGTATCGCAAAACGAGATAAGGAGCGCGAACATGGAGCTAAGGGAGCTCCGGTCCTTCGTGGCCGCTGTGGAGTCCGGACTCAACGTGAGTCAGGCGGCCGAAGGGCTGCATCTAGTTCAATCCGCTGTGTCCCAGCACCTCTCCCGCTTGGAGTCGGAGCTTGGGACCCGGCTCTTCGTCCGTCAGGGAAAGCGGCTCACGGCCCTGACCCCGGCGGGGGAGGCGGTCCTCCGCTATGCCCGGCAGGCCCTGGCCATCCGGGAGAACATCCTGGCGGTGGGCCGGGACCATGTGGACGAGTCCGGCGGGGTGCTCCGGATCGGCGCCACCCATACCCAGGCCCGCTATGTCCTGCCGCCGGTGATCCGCGCGTTCCGGCTCGCCTATCCTGACGTCGCTCTCCAGATCCACCAGGGAACGCCCCCCCAGCTCGCGGAGATGGCAGAGACCGATGCAGTGGACTTCTCTATCTGCACCGAGGCTCTGGGCACCCACCCGGCGCTCGCCACCATCCCCTGCTACCGCTGGAACCGCAGCCTCATCGCCCCGTTGGGCCACCCCATCCTGGACCGCCTGCCCTTGAGCCTGGAGACGATCTGCGAGTACCCGCTGATCACCTATGTCTTCGGGTTCACCGGCTCCAGCCACCTGCGCTCCACCTTCGCCCGGCTCGCCCTGGAGCCCCAGGTGGTCCTGAGCGCCGCGGATACGGACGTGATCAAGACCTACGTGCGCGAGGGGCTGGGTGTGGGACTCATCGCCACCATCGCCTATTCACTCTCGGCAGACAGCGACCTGGTAGCACGGGACCTGAGCCACCTCTTCCCCTGGGAGACGACACTCCTGGCCTATCGCCGCGACAAGTATCTGCGTCGCTTTCAACAGCACTTCATGGAGCTGATGCAGACCATGGTGAAGACCCAGGGAGTGGTGGCAGAACGCGCAAGTACTTAGTGATCGAAACTGGCTGTCGTCGCCAGGCTCGCTTGTCCGCTTG
Source organism: Chromatiaceae bacterium (assembly GCA_041738985.1). Taxonomy (GTDB): domain Bacteria; phylum Pseudomonadota; class Gammaproteobacteria; order Chromatiales; family Chromatiaceae; genus Thiodictyon. Next base: position 1,285 of record JBGSOR010000560.1, read on the forward strand.
GTCTGCACAACGGACACCCATTGCCCGCCTCCGACACACTGCAATCCGATGTGGCTCTCGGTCGCACCGGCAGCATCGCAGGAGCGTCGGCAAACGGCCAGGAGCCGTCGCCCGTGCATTGTTTTCGAGCGGCAGCAGCAGGGGCGTCAGCGGCCGCTTGTTCGCACGACAGCCCGCTCGTACACTGCAAACTTGGCCTGCGTACACTCAAGCGGCGTTAGTGCCGCCTCATGGGAACTCTTCCCCGAAACACAGTAGAGAAGTCCGCCTCGTTGACAGAGAATCGTAAGGAAGCTAGTCGGCGAAGGATATTGTGGTACGTCCCCTATTTCGTTCGCGTCCCCTATTTCGTTCGAGGCGATCCCCGAGGCGGCGGAGCGTCTGCAGGCGGATCTGGTCGTCATCGGTATGATCGCGCGCGCGGGCCTCTCCGGATGGCTGATCGGCAACACCGCTGAGGTGCTCCTCGGGCGGTTGAAGTGCTCGGTGCTTGCGGTGAAGCCGCCGGGTTTCGTCTCGCCGGTCAAGCTCGGCAAATGACTGCTATTCGGTCGTATGCGTAGCGATACTTATTGCCGTAGCAGTTTCTGGCAAATAGCGTTGCTCGCCTAGACATTCGGGATCTCGGTTCCGGCGCGGCGGCTCGCACGCTCGGGTGCGCATCGGCGGAGCGCGGGCGCTTGTCGCCGGATCGAGCCGAGCGCTCGCGGTCCCTCACTCACCACCCATTGCGAGAGCTCCCATGCCCGGCTTGGAGAACCACCGTCGCGGGTCCGCGCGCGGGGACGACGTCGCAGAGGACTCGGAGGCGCGCTTTCGCCTGCTCTGCGAGAGCCTGCGCGATCCTTTCGCGCGGGTCGCCATGGACGGGCGCATCGTCGAATGCAACGCGCTGTACTGCCAACTGCTCGGCTACACGGGCGAGGAGCTTCGCACCCTCACCTACAAAGACCTCACGCCCGCGCGGTGGCATGCGCTCGAAGACGCCGTCGTCGCCGAGCAGGTCCTCCCCCGCGGTCACTCGCAAGTCTACGAAAAGGAGTATCGGCGCAAGGACGGGACCGTGATCCCCGTCGAGCTGCGCACCGTCTTGGAGCGCGATGCGGGCGGACGCCCGCTCGCCATGTGGGCCATCGTGCGCGACATCGGCGAGCGCAAGCGCACCGAGGCGGCGCTACGCGAGAGCGAGGAACGGCTGCGGCTGTTTATCGAGTACGCGCCGGGCGCGATCGCGATGCTCGACCGGGAGATGTGCTATCTCGCCGCGAGCCGTCGGTGGAGGAGCGACTACGGGCTCGCCGAGGAGGTTGTCGGCCGTTCGCATTACGTGCTGTTTCCGGAGCTCCCCGAACGCTGGAAGGCGGTCCACCGCCGAGCGTTGGCGGGCGAGGCGATTGCGACCGAGGAAGATTGCTTCGTGCGCGCGAACGGCGCCGTGCGATGGGAAAAGTGGGAAGTGCGGCCCTGGTATCGGGCGGAGGGCGCCGTCGGCGGCGTCTTGATCGCCTCCGAAGATATCACCGCGCGCAAAACCGCAGAAGAGGCGTTACGCGCCAGCGAACGGCGCTTCCGCGCCATCTTCAACCACCAATTCCAGTACAGCGGCCTGTTGACCCCGGAGGGCCGTGTCGTCGAGATCAGCGATTCGATCGTCAGAGGCATCGGCATAGCCCCTGCAGAGCTGATGGGCGAGCCCTTCCTCGCCGCACCCTGGTGGCGAGATTTTCCGGAATCGCGCGCACGGTGGCGTCGCCTGTTCGAGGAGGCGTTGGCGCGGCCCGGTCCGGCGCGCGGCGAAGCCGCGTATCGAACGAGCGACGGCGCCCTGCGCCATGCGCTAAATACCGCGACTGCCTTGCGCGACGAGCGGGGCGAAGTGGAGTTCTTCCTCGTCGAAGGCATCGACATCACCGAGCGCAAGGAGGCCGAGGAGGCCCTGCGCGACAGTGAGGAGCGCTTCCGCGTGTCCTTCGCCACCGCGGCGATCGGCTTTGCGATGACTGGGCCGAACTATCGGTACCTGGACGTCAACCCCGCCTATTGCGCGATGGTCGGCTACACGCGCGACGAGCTTCTCGTCTCGAAGGGTCCGGAGTTGATGCATCCGGAGGACCGGTCGGCCAATATGGCGTTGACCGAGCGGCTGCTTGCCGGCGAGATCCCGGGCTTCGTCGTCGAGAACCGCTACGTTCGCAAGGGCGGCGAGAGCATTTGGGTGCGCAAGAGCGTCTCGCTCGTTCGCCGCGCCGACGGTGCCCCGCGGTGGTTCGTCGTTCTGGTCGAGGACGTGACCGAGCGCAAGGCCGCCGAGGAGGCGCTGCGCCACAGCGAAAGCCGATTCCGCCAGGTTGCCGAATCGCTGCCGCAGCTGGTCTGGACCTGTGCGTCCGAGGGTCCGTGCGAGTGGGTGAGCCCGCAATGGATGCGATACACGGGTAAGAGCGAGGCCGAGCACCTGGGCTACGGCTGGCTGGAGCAGCTGCACCCCGACGACCGCGCGCGGACCGCCGAGCGATGGCAGGCCACCGCGACCGGGGGCGGAGACTATGAGATCGAGTACCGCATCCGCCGCCACGACGGCGCCTACCGCTGGTTCCGCACCTTGGCGGTGCCGCTGCGCAACGCGGAGGGCCGGGTTGTCAAATGGTTCGGCAGCAACACGGATATCGACGACATCAAGCGGGCCGAAGCGGCGCTGCTGCGCTCCCGCGAGGGCTTAAGCCGCCTCGCCGAGGGCTCCCTCTCGGTGATGGCGAAAACCGATTTCGGCGAGATGCTGCAGGCGCTTGCCGAGGCGGCGCTCGCGCTCACCGGGGCGCGGCTTG
>JBGSOR010000001.1:0-1559 GCA_041738985.1 Chromatiaceae bacterium
GCCGCGCACGCCCAGCCGGTCGGCCGGATGAGGCGCGGGGATGCGCCCGCGCGTAGGCTTCGACCCTGCTCCCGGTGCATCCCTCAGACAGCCTCGGGCGCCGATCTTGACAGCGGGCGCTCCGCGCCGATCCTCTTTACAGACCGCTAACCGGGTACCGACCGTCTCCCCATGCTTCAAGTGCTCGACCATCTCCCCGAGGGCGTGCTGGAAACCGACAGCCGCGGGCTCGAGGCCCTGCTCGGCGCCCCCACCCTCATTCACCTGCCGGGTCAGCGGGGGCCGGCGCTGTTCGTCTCGGTCCTCCTGCACGGCAACGAGCCCGTGGGCTGGGAGGCGGTGCAGAGTCTGCTCGCGGAGCGCATCGCCCGCTTCGGGGATCCGCACCTGCCAAGGGCCTTGAGCCTGTTCATCGGTAACGTGTCCGCCGCCGCCCGCGGCGTGCGCAGCCTCCCTGGTCAGCCGGACTACAACCGCATTTGGCCTGGGGGCGAGCTCCCGCCGTCCCCGGAGCAGGCGCTTATGGCGACCCTGGTGGAGACCATGGCGCGGCGTGGCGTCTTCGCCAGTATCGACCTGCACAACAACACGGGGACCAATCCCCACTATGCATGCGTTAACCGGCTGGACCGCCGATCCCTGCATCTGGCGGCCCTGTTCGGCCGCACGGTGGTCTATTTCACCCGCCCCACCGGGGTACAGGCCATGGCGATGGCCGAGATCTGTCCGGCCGTGACCCTGGAGTGCGGCAAGGTGGGCGAGACCCTCGGGGTGCACCATGCCCGCGGCATGCTGGATGCCGCGCTGCATCTAGCGGAGATCCCGGACCACCCGCCGCCCCCCCATGACATCGACCTGTATCACACGGTTGCACAACTGCGGGTGCCGCCAGGCTTGAGCGTCGCCTTCCCGCCCGAGTCTGCGGACTTGGTGCTGGATCCCGAGATCGAGCGGATGAACTTCCAGGAGCTGCCTCGGGGGACCCGATTCGCGCGGGTCGCGGAGGGCCTGGGCATGGGGATCGAGGTCCTGGACGAGCGGGGCCTGGAGGTCGGCGACCGGTTCTTCCGCCAGGAGGAAGGGGAGGTCCGAACCGACCGCGCCCTGATGCCATCCATGCTGACCCGCAATTTGGACGTGATTCGCCAGGACTGCCTGGGCTATCTGATGGAGCGCTACAACGACCATCTGCCCCGGCGGACTGAGCGCCCGCGCCCCGCCCCAGGCGGATTGACCTAGTTCAGGCGCAGGCGATCCGGCAAGTGGGCGAGATCGCCCGGCTCGTCGATGTCCCGCAGGGCATCTCCCAGCCAGACGCGCCACGTTAGGACACGCATGCGCTCCAGGGTCAGATCGGCGACGGCCGAGGTGCTCCAGGGGATGTCTGCGAACAGGCTGGGATGGAAGGTCCGCAGGCCCAGCAGCACATAGCCGCCGTCCGCGGCGGGATACAGCGCGGCGTCGTGGTCATCCAGGGCCGTTGCCGCCGCGCGCAGGTGCCGGGCGGTGAGCTCGGGGCAATCCGTGCCGATCAGCAGCACAGGCTCGCCCCGATCCAG
>JBGSOR010000062.1:0-5984 GCA_041738985.1 Chromatiaceae bacterium
CTCCACGGCGAGCGCCCCGGTGCCGCAGCCCGCATCCAGCAGCCGACGCCCGGTCAGATCCGCTGGCAGCCAGTCGAGCAGGGTCTTGCGCATGAGATCGCGTCCTGCGCGCACCGTGGCACGGACGCGGCTCACCGGGGCGTCGGAGGTGAGGCGCGACCAGGCATCGGCCGCGGTGCGGTCGAAATAGGTCGTCAGCTCCCCGCGCCGGTCTTGATAAGAGGACGTCGGCATCAATCGAACCCCAGAAAATCGAAGATATCGCGGTCGCGCATGGGCGTCACGTCCAATGGGTCGGTACCGGCCCAGAGCGTCTGCGCAAGCTGCATGTATTGGGCGCGTGCGATCTCCACCTCCTCGCACGGGTCCATCTCGAACAGGGTGCACTTCTTCAGGCGACTGCGCCGGATGGCGTCCAGGTTCGGCAGATGCGCCAGGCGCTTAAGGCCCACCGAGTGGCAGAAGCCATCGATCTGATCGGTCTCGACGCTGCGATTGGCGATGACCCCGCCGATGCGCACCTTGTAGTTCTTGGCCTTGGCCAGGATTGCCGAGGCGATCCGGTTCATCGCGAAGATCGAGTCGAAATCGTTGGCGGTGACGATCAGCGCGCGGTCCGCGTGCTGGAGCGGGGTGGCGAAGCCCCCGCACACCACGTCGCCCAGTACGTCGAACACCACCACGTCGGTATCCTCGAACAGGTGATGTTGCTTGAGGAGCTTGACGGTCTGGCCTACGACATAGCCGCCGCAGCCGGTGCCGGCTGGCGGTCCGCCTGCCTCCACGCACATGACGCCATTGTAGCCCTCGTAGACGTAGTCCTCGGGGCGCAGCTCTTCGGCGTGGAAGCGCACCGACTCCAGGGTGTCGATAACCGTGGGCACCAGCCGTTTGGTGAGCGTAAAGGTGGAGTCGTGCTTGGGGTCGCAGCCGATCTGAAGCACCCGCTTGCCGAGCATGGAAAAGGCGGCCGACAGGTTGGACGAGGTCGTGCTCTTGCCGATACCGCCCTTGCCGTAGACCGCGAAGATCTTGGCCGAGCCGGTGTCGATCGGGATATCCAGGTGGACCTGGACGCTCCCCTCGCCATCCCCGGGGTTGTCCGGGGCCATCGGGTTCAAAGGGATATTCAAGCCGCGGCCTCCTGGAAGACGCCTTCGAGTCGGTCCTCCAGCTCCTCGCCGGCACGGCGCAGGGCCTCGAGGGTGGCGGGATCGGGATTCCAGTAGTTGCGCTCGTGGGCCTCGATCAACCGACTTGCCACCTTGGCGGAGGCGGTGGGGTTAAGGGCCGCGAGTCGCTCGCGCATGGCCTCGTCGAGCACATAGGTCTCGGTCAGGCGCTGATAGACCCAGGGGGCGACCTGGCCAGTGGTGGCGGACCAGCCCATGGTATTGGTCACGTGGGCCTCGATCTGCCGCACCCCCTCGTAGCCGTGCTCCAGCATGCCCTCGTACCACTTGGGATTGAGCATGCGGGTGCGGGTCTCCAGGGCGACCTGCTCGGAGAGACTGCGAACCACGCCGTCGCCGTGGGTCTGGTCGCCGATATAGACGGGGACCTCGGTGCCGCGGGTCCGGCCCACCGCACGGCTGATGCCGCCCAGGGTATCGAAGTAGTGGTCGATCGAGGTCACGCCGAGCTCCACCGAGTCCAGGTTCTGGTAGGCGAGCTGCACATTGCCCAAGACGTTCTGGAGGAGCTCCGCCTGGCGCATGGGCTTGCCCGAGCGGCCGTAGGCGAAGCACTTGCGGCGGGTGTAGGTCTCGGCGATCTCGTCGCCCTCGTCCCAGCGGCTGCTGTCCACCAGGTAGTTCACGTTGGCCCCATAGGCGCCGTCGGCATTGCTGAAGACCCGGAGCGAAGCGGTCTCCAGATCGCAGCCGTTGGCCTCCTGGTAGGCCAGGGCATGTTTGCGCACGAAATTCTGCTCCGGGGGCTCTTCGGCAGTGGCGGCCAGATAGGACGCATCCGCCAGAAGCCGGGTTTGCAACGGTAGCAGGTCCCGGAAGATACCCGAGAGGGTCATGACCACGTCGATTCGCGGGCGCCCCAGCTCCTCCAAGGGGATCAGCGTGGCCCCGCACAGCCGACCGTAATGGTCGAAGCGTGGGACCGCCCCGATCAGGGCCAGGGCCTGTGCGATGGGTCCGCCCTCGGTCTTGAGGTTGTCCGTGCCCCAGAGGACCAGCGCAACGCACTCGGGAAGGGCGTTGCCCTCGGAGATGTAGCGATCGAGCAGGCGCCGGGCCTGGTGGGCCCCGTCCTTGACCGCGAAGCTGCTCGGGATGCGGTAGGGGTCGAAGCCGTGGAGATTGCGTCCCGTGGGCAGGATCGCCGGGGTACGCAACAGGTCCCCGCCCGGGGCCGGGCGCACATAGCGGCCATCCAGCGCGTGCAGGATGGCGGGGATCTCGGAGTCCTGGACCAGGAGGCGGTCGGTTTCGGCGAGCTGGGCCATCATCGCGAGGCTGGGCTCGGTCTCCGGCATCTTGCCGGCGGCCAACGCCCGCGCGGGGGATTTGCCGGCCACCAAGGCGGCGATCGCCTCCCGCTCAGGGCGGGCATCGTGGGACGACTCGGCGATGGCGAGGAGCAGGTCGATGCGCTGCTCGGCCGATGGGGCCTGGCCGACGATGTGCAGCCCATGGGGGATCAGGGTGTATTCCAGCTCCAGGACGGTCTGGGCCATCGTCACGATGCGGCTGCTCCACTCCTCTTCGGCCCAGGCGGGCTCCGCGGGGCAGAGGTCGAGCGCGGCCGCCTGGGCCTGGACCAGCTCGGCGAGCCCCTGGCGCTCGGCGGTCTCGTCCGGGGGCAGGCCCCGCCAGCGCTCGATGGACCCCTTGAGGTCGATCAGTCCGCGATAGAGTCCAGCCCGTGCGATCGGAGGGGTTAGATAGCTGATCAGGGTCGCGGCGGACCGGCGCTTGGCGATGGAACCCTCGGACGGGTTGTTCGAGGCATAGAGATAGAGGTTAGGCAGGTCGGCAATCAGACGATCGGGCCAGCAGGCGGAGGTGAGCCCGGCCTGCTTGCCCGGCATGAACTCCAATGCCCCGTGGGTGCCGAAGTGCAGCACCGCGTCTGCCCCGAAGTCCTCGCGCAGGTAGCGATAGAAGGCGCTGAAGGCGTGCGTGGGGGTAAAGCCCTTCTCGAACAGCAGACGCATCGGGTCGCCTTCGTAGCCGAAGGCCGGCTGGACACCCACGAAGACATTCCCGAAACGCTCTCCAAGCACGAAGATGGATCGCCCGTCCGCCTGCTGCTTGCCCGGGGCCGAGCCCCACTGCTTCTCGATCTCCTTGAGCCAGGGGTCGCGCCGCACATGGTCGTCCACCGGGATGCGGGTGTGCACGTTGGCGTGCGCGCCGTAGCGTTGGGCGTTGCCGTTGACGATGCACTCGCGCAGCTCGTCCACGTCCGCCGGTACCTCGACCCCGTAGCCGGCGGTCTTAAGCGCCTTGAGGGTGTTGAAGAGGGAGTTGAAGACCGAGAGATAGGCGGCCGTGCCGGTATTCCCTGCGTTGGGCGGGAAGTTGAACAACACGATGGCGATCTTGCGTTCCCGGCGTGCGGTGTGGCGCAGGGCGACCAGCTTCTGCACTCGGGCCGCCAGGGTCTCGGCGCGCTCCCGGTGCGCCTGCATATCCCGCTGCTGGCCGTCCGGGGCGACCGCGGAGCGTCCGCCATAGACCATGGGTCCGGTGCAGCCGTCCAGCTCCGGGATGGCGACCATCATGGTCGCCTCGACCGGCAGCAGCCCCTGGTCGGAGCCTTCCCACTGCTCGATGGTCTGGAACTCGACCGCCAGCGTCGAGAGGTACGGGACGTCGAGCCTGGCCAGGAGCTCCTCGGCCGCCTTGGCGTCGTTATAGGCCGGTCCCCCCACCAGGGAGAAGCCGGTCAGCGACACCACGGCGTCCACCGTCGCCTTTCCGTTGTGCATAAAGAAGCGCTCGATCGCCGGGCGTGCGTCGAGACCGCTGGCGAAGGCCGGGATCACCCGCAGGCCGCGCACTTCCAAGGCGGCGATGACGCCGTCGTAATGGGCGGCGTTGCCGGCCAGGACATAGGAGCGCATCAGGAGCACGCCTACCGTCCCCTGGGCGCCCTTGGGACCCGCGGGGACCTTTCCCACATCCTCGCCGATACGGTGGGGCATGCGCGGGTGGTAGACCCCGACGTCCGGGTACTCCACCGGGGCCGGCACCTTCAGGGTGCCGCGGAGCGCCCGGCGCGGTCCGTCCGCGTAGCGGTCCACCAGGAAGCGGACCATGTTGGCGATATTCTCCTCGGTTCCCGCGAGCCAGTATTGCAGGGTGAGGAAGTAGGCCCGCACGTCCTGGGCCGTACCCGGGATGAAACGCAAGAGCTTGGGGATGCGCCGCAGCATGGACATTTGCTGGGCGCCGGCGCTGCCTTCTTTCTTTTCCTTGCTTCCGCGTAGGCGCTTGAGCAGCGCCATGGGTCCGCCCTTGGAGCCGTCCATGGTGAAGCCGCCCATGCGGGTCAGGCGCATCACCTCGCCCGCCGACATGCAGCAGACCATGGCGTCGCACTGGTCCCGCCGGGCCTGGAGGGCGGGCAGGATCGGCTGAATATGCTCTTCCATCACCAGCATGGTGACGATGACGATGTCGCCCTGGGCGATGTCTGCGCGGCAACGATCGATCGCGCTGGGGTCGTCCGCCCACTCGGCGGCGGCGTGCAATTGAAGAGACAGGCCAGGCAGGTCTCGATTGAGACCCGGCTGTGCCCGATTCAGGGTGCCGGACAGGTGTCCATCAAGGGACACCAGCACCACCTTCACCGGGGCATCCTGTGTTGGACTCGACCGGTCAGCGTCCGAAGTGCGCTTTCGCATCGTAGAGCGTCTCCACAGTAATCTTTTGGATGCCGCGTTCCGTGGCATACAGCTCCGTGTTACGGCGCGCTTTCCCGCGCACGAAAAAAGGAATCTTCTTGAGCTCGCGCTCGGCGTCCAAGGCCCAGGCGACTGGGGTGCCCGCATCCGACGAGGTTGCGGGCGAGTCCGGCAGCGAGACGTCCGGGGTTGCCGACGCCAGTGCGCGGCTGACTTGCGTCTTGGTATGGGTCGGCAGGTGCGAGGCCGGAGCCCCGTCGTGGAACTCGAAATCGCCCCGAAACATGGTGAGCAGGTGCTCTTCCAGGCCCATCATCAGGGGGTGGACCCAGGTGTCGAAGATGACGTTGGCGCCCTCGAAACCCATTTGCGGGGCATAGCGGGCCGGGCAGTCCTGCACATGGAAAGGGGCGGCGATCACCGCGCAGGGGATGCCAAAGCGCTTGGCGATATGCCGCTCCATTTGGGTGCCGAGCACCAGCTCTGGGTGCAGCTCCGCAACTTGGGCTTCGACCTCCAGATAATCGTCCGTGATCAACGGCTCCAGTCCATACAGCTGGGCCGCTTGCCGCATCTCCCGGGCCATCTCCCGGCTGTAGGTGCCCAGGCCCACTACTTCGAAGCCAAGCTCTTCGCTGGCGATTCGGGCGGCGGCGATGGCATGGGTCGCATCGCCGAAGACGAACGCCCGCTTGCCCGTGAGATAGGTGGAGTCCACCGAACGGGAGTACCAAGGCAGGCGCGAGGGCGGAGATGCGAGCGTGGGCTCCACATCGACCCCGACGAGCGTCGCGATCTCCCGCAGAAAGTCCCGAGTGGCCCCGATCCCGATAGGCACCGTCTTCACCGTCGGCTGTTTGAACAAGCGCTCGAGCCAGGCGCATGTGCTCAATGCGACTTCCGAATACAGGCAGCAATTGAAGTCCGCATCGGGGATTCGGGCGATGTCCGCCGGGGAGGCGCCCAAGGGAGCGACCACGTTCACGTCCACACCGACGGAATCCAGGAGCCGGGTGACCTCGGTCACGTCGTCGCGGCAGCGGAAGCCCAGCGAGGTGGGTCCCAGCAGGTTGGCCTTGGGGCGGACGCCGTCGGGCCGGGTGCGCGGGCCAGCGGC
>JBGSOR010000135.1:0-11261 GCA_041738985.1 Chromatiaceae bacterium
GATCGGCGGTGACGCTGCCCTGTCCGTCGGCGCCCGCGCCGCCGAGCTCGGTACGCACAGCGTCCGGCTCGCCGCCAACTACGGTGCGGCGGGCCTTAAGGCCCTGGACAAGGTCGGTGCCATCGGCTTCGTCAAGCACGCGAGCCGCACCGCCCGTGTGGGCTACAAAGGCGACTGGTTGCGGCTTTTGGCCGGGTATCTGGCTGCCTTGCCGGATTGGCTCCTGGCGCTGGCCATGGTCGCCGGGATTCTTGGGAGCGCCGACATCCAGTCGGCCAGCCGCCGCGAGGCGGCTTGTTCTGCGTGCCAGTGCCAGCCGAAAACCGCTAAGCCCCCCGATACTCATCGCCAACGACACCGTGGCTTCGCCCCGGGCCGACAGGATGTCGGCGCTCCCGCCCTCCGCTGGTCCGCGAACACGCCAGAGCCAAAGATCCGGCAATGACCGCCAAACCCGAACCGATTAAGGGCTGGTATTCCCGCGGCTACCTTCCTCACCTGGACACGCCCGGCCTCCTCCAGGCGGTCACCTTCCACCTGGGAGACTCCCTGCCCCGGCAGGCACTCGAACGGCTCGATGCCGAAACGGCAGACGACCCGCTTGGGCGTCGCCGTGCGATCGAGCGCTATCTCGACGCCGGCCGTGGCGCCTGCTGGCTGCGCCAGCCCGAGATCGGTCGCGTCGTCGAGGACTCACTGCTCCATTTCGACGGGACCCGTTATCGGCTGGTCAGCTGGCCCCTGATGCCGAACCACGTGCACGTGCTGATCGAGACCATGCCAGGTCACCCCCTGTATCGGGTCGTTCAGGGCTGGAAGGGCTACACGGCGCTCGTCGCCAATCGGCTCCTGGGGCGCTCCGGGCCCTTCTGGGCGAGGGAGTATTTCGACCGATTCATCCGAGACGACGGCCACCTGGCGGCCGTGATCCGCTCCATCGAGAACAACCCCGTCAAGGCGCATCTGGTGGATAAGCCGGAGAGCTGGCCCTTCGGCAGCGCGCGTCGACGCAGTGCGGACAAGGAGGAGCGCTAACGTCCCAGAGAGCGCCGACATGGAGCGCCGACATCCTGTCGGCCAGCCGCCGCGAGGCGGCTTGTTCAACACCAGGGCCTGCGGAGTCCACTGAGACCTGAATGCCACCCAAGCCGGGGCTGCGCCCCGGGCCGACAAGATGTCGGCGCTCCCGCCGGGGCTGCGCCCCTGGCCGACAAGGTGTCGCCGTGGTCGCGGTGGCATCGGCGGATGCATTTCTGCTTGGGGTCCTCTCCACTCGCGTCCATTTGATTTGAGCTGTGGCGGCGGGCGGGCGGCTCGGGGTCGGCAACGACCCGCGATATCAGCACAAGCAAACGCTTAATCCATATCCTTTTCCGGCTCCCGAAGAGCCGGAAAAGGATCGCATCCGCCTGCTCGCCGAAGACCTGGACGCCCACCGCAAGTCCCGCCAGTCCCTGGCCCCGCACCTTGCCGGAGCAGTTTCAGTCCCTGCGTGCCGCGCTGGCCGCCCGCCCGGGTCCCGCGACCGGTTCGGACCTGGCCAAGTGCTTCGCCCGCGCCCCGCGCGCCAAGTTCGCGGAGCTTCTGGAGACCCTCGCGGCGCTCGGTCACGCCCGCCGGCTCCCGGACGGCCGATTCCTCGCTTAGGCGCTGCCCGTCATCCTCATATCTGCGTGTTGCGCAACGACGAAGCATCAAGCCGGCGCCGCCTCGTCCGGCGGCTTGATCAGGCTTTCGGCCGGGATGCCGAGGTCGCGGTGCAGGCGCCAGATCATCTTGAGCGTCAGGGGACGCTTGCGGCTCAGCACCTCGTAGACCCGATTGGATCGCCCGATCATGGGCTCCAGGTCTTTAGGGCTCAGTCCCTTCTGCTCCATTTGAAACCGGATCGCCTCCACCGGGTCCGGCAAATCCAGGGGATAATGCTGGCGCTCGTAGGCTTCCACCAGGGTTACCAGAATGTCCAAGCGCTCGCCTTCCGGCGTATCGGCCTCAGCCCGCATCAAGGTCGCGATTTCGGCGAGGACGGAGCGATAATCTGTGTCGCTTTTGATGGGCTTGATGTCCATGGCTTATCCGTCAAATGGTTTGCGCGTCGATGGCGTTGTATTGGGCGTGGGTGCCGATGAAGCGGACGTAAACCACACGGTAGGGGTAATTGATCCACACCACCAATCTGTAATTGTTGCCGGCAAGATTAAAAACAACGCGCCCGTCTTTGAGAATACTGGCATTGCGGACGTCTGCCTTGACGTCGGCTGGTGTTGCCCAATCGGCGCGAGAGGCGGCACGGTACCAGGCAAGGCCCGTCTCCCGCGCGTCCCGGTAAGCCGGTGCTCCGTCCCAGAAGGATTTCAATGTGGACAAGGCGATGACGCGCATGGGTGCACAGGGTAGTCCCCAGTTGGGACTCCCGCAACCAAGGTAGCGATCGGGGACCGGCTAACCGCTGCGCTGGGTGCAAGGTCTCGGCGGAGGTCGTGGAGCTCCTGGACACTCTGGCCGCCCTGGGTCATGTCCGGCGGCTCCCGGACGACCGCTATTTGGCCTGACACCCCCGCGGGCTTCTGACGGGAGCGCGGACATCCTGTCGGCCAATCGCCGATAGGCGGTTTGTTCAACGCACCAGAGTCTGCGGAGCCCACCGATACCTGACCGCCGATCACACGGGGGCTTCGCCCCGGGCCGACAAGATGTCGGCGCTCCCGGGGGACGGCGCCAAGCTGGCCAAGGTTCTTCAGTATGTCCGCTCCCGGTTGCCGTGTCCGACGCGTGCACCGCACAATGGTATGCGTCGCCTTCATCCGCTTACGAGAGCCCCATGCCCACGGACATCAGAGAAAACGCACTCGAGTATCACCGCTATCCCCGACCCGGCAAGCTGGAGATCAAGGCCACCAAGCCGCTGGCCAATCAGCGGGATCTTGCCCTGGCCTACTCCCCCGGGGTGGCCGCCGCGTGCGAGGAGATCGCCAGGGACCCCCACGCGGCCGCCCTCTACACGGCCCGCTCCAATCTCGTGGCGGTGATCACCAACGGCACGGCGGTGCTGGGTCTGGGGTCGATCGGCAGTCTGGCGAGCAAGCCGGTCATGGAAGGTAAGGCGGTACTGTTCAAGAAGTTCGCGGATATCGACGTGTTCGATATCGAGATCGACGAGCGCGACCCGGAGCGTCTGGTCGAGACGATCGCGCGCCTGGAGCCGACCTTCGGCGGGATCAATCTGGAGGACATCAAGGCCCCGGATTGCTTCATCGTGGAGCGGGCCTTGCGGGAGCGCATGGGCATACCCGTCTTCCATGACGACCAGCACGGGACCGCGATCGTGGTCAGCGCCGCCATCCTCAACGGCCTGCGGGTGGTCGGCAAAGAGATCGGCGAGGTGCGGCTGGTCACTGCCGGGGCCGGCGCGGCGGCCCTGGCCTGTCTGGACCTGCTGGTGGCCCTGGGCCTGAGGCGCGAGAACGTGATCGTGACGGACATCGCCGGGGTGGTCTACACGGGGCGCGCCGAGCAGATGGATCCCTATAAGGGCCGTTACGCGATAGAGACGGAGCTGCGCACCCTGGAGGAGGCGATCGCCGGGGCGGACGTCTTCCTGGGACTCTCCGCCGCGGGGGTGCTCAAGGCGGAGTGGCTGCTGCGGATGGCGGAGCGGCCACTCGTCATGGCGCTCGCCAACCCGGACCCGGAGATCATGCCGGACCTGGCCCGGGCCGCCCGACCGGATGCCGTCATCGCCACGGGCCGTTCGGACTTTCCCAATCAGGTCAACAACGTCCTGTGCTTCCCCTTTATCTTTCGGGGCGCCCTGGACTGCGGGGCCACCGAGATCAACGAGGCGATGAAGACCGCCTGCGTGCATGCCATCGCCGATCTGGCGATGGAGGAGCCCTCGGATATCGTCCGCGCGGCCTACGGTGGGCACAACATCGGGTTCGGTCCGGAGTACCTGATCCCCAAGCCCTTCGACCCCAGGCTCATGGCCCGTCTGGCCCCCGCGGTGGCCCAGGCGGCCATGGAGTCCGGCGTGGCCACGCGTCCGATTGCGGATCTGGATGCCTACCGGGACACCCTGAAGCGGCGTGCCTACCGCAGCGGGATGGCCATGAAGGCGGTCTTCGACCACGCCCGCCAGGCCCCGCGACGGGTCGTGCTCGCGGAAGGGGAGCAGGAGAAGGTCCTGCAGGTGGCCCAGCAGGCGGTGAGCGAGGGCATAGCCCGGCCCGTGCTGATTGGCCGCGCGGAGCAGATCGCGCAGGGCATCAAGGACCTGGGTCTCTCGATCCGGCCGGGGCGCGACTTCGATCTGGTGGTCCCGCGCGAGAACGCGCGCTTCGACGTCCACTGCGAGACCGTCTACGAGCGCGTCAAGCGTCGCGGCTACACCCTGACCGAGGTCCGGGAATATGTCCGCAATGCCCCCACCGTAATCGCCGCCGCCCTGGTCCGCTGCGGGGATGCCGACGCCATGATCTGCGGCACGGTGGGGCGCTATCTCCGGCACCTGGAGCATGTGCAGACCATCATCGGCTGCGCCCCCGGGGTGCACCGGCTCACGGCCATGAATGCGGTGATCCTGCCTCAGGGGCCGCTGTTCATCGCGGACACCTATGTCCAGGAGGACCCCAGCGCCGAGGACCTGGTCGAGATCGCCCAGCTGTGCGCGGCCCAGGTGATCCGCTTCGGCCTGAAGCCGAAGCTGGCCCTGGTGTCCCACTCCAATTTCGGGAGCCACGACACCCCCTCCGCCCGGAAGATGCGGGAGGCCCTGCGCCTGCTCCAAGCGACGGCGCCCGAGCTGGAGGTGGAGGGCGAGATGCACGCCAACCTGGCGCTCGATGCGGACATGCGCGAGCAGCGATTCCCCGGCTCCCGGCTCACCGGGCGTGCCAATCTGCTCATCATGCCCAACCAGGACGCCGCGAATATCGCGCTCAATCTCCTGCGCGGCCTGGGCGGGACCAACGGCGGCGTCAATGTCGGGCCCATGCTGCTCGGTGCGGACCGCCCGGCCCATATCGTGAGCCCCAGCACCTCCGTGCGCGGGCTCCTCAACATGACCGCCCTGGCCTCGGTCCAAGCCGGCTGAGCCGCCGATTTTACCGGCCGCGCGCGAGGCGCGGTCGGGTCATTGGGGCCGGTCCTGGCCCCCTGCCTTCCCTCCCCGCATTCGGGCGCGTGCCCGGGC
Organism: Chromatiaceae bacterium; assembly: GCA_041738985.1. Lineage (GTDB taxonomy): Bacteria > Pseudomonadota > Gammaproteobacteria > Chromatiales > Chromatiaceae > Thiodictyon. The sequence continues at coordinate 5,192 of JBGSOR010000135.1, forward strand.
TCCGCCGCCCTTACACAGTCGAATCCCGTCACCTGTTGACGGCGCAGAGTGTCAACTTGCGGCCAGCGATTCTTTAAGCATATAAGGTGTAAGACAAAAAGTAATTGGCACGCACGATGCTTATATGAAAGCGACCGAGAAAGTCGGCCCCGGAAGAGACGCACAGCAACGCAGGAAGCAGACGAAAAGACAGGACCGGGAGCCGCCGCCGAAGGTCGCAGCTAGGGTAGAAGACAAAAAACGGCAGACCGCCGAGGGACGCATAGACCCGAACGGCATCGAGCACGCGCAAGCAGCCAGGATCGACAACAATAAGCACCCCAGAAGCCAAGGGCGAACGAAGCCAAGGGCGAACGAAGACACCGAGGACGCACAGAGACCGGCGATCGGAGCGGCCGGGACTTGCCGGGAAGGCAGACGAACAGGGATGAGCTGGCGCGGGCCACCCCCGGGCTCGCGCCAGTCTGAGCCGGGCCATCGCAAGGCGTCTTGACGCGGCGATGGCCCGTCTTTTTGGGATTCCCACGATAATCTCCGCCGGAAATGCGCCAGCGTCGGGTGACACGAGCCGGACTCGCGGAGCCTTTGGTTGCCAGTCGTCTCACGCGAGCCATCGCGACAGCGGTTCAGGTCTGCCAACCAGATAACCTTGCGCAAAATCGATACCGATCTCCATGATCGCGTCGAGGACGTCGTCCGATTCGACGTGTTCTGCGATCGTGCGCTTGCCCATGATTTTGCCGATATCGCCGATTGATCGCACGAAGGCATGGCTGACTGGGTCGCGGGTGATGTCGCGCACGAGATGGCCCTCGATCTTTAGGTAGTCGACCTCGAGGTCTCTGAGATAGAGGAAAGACGAATGTCCGCTGCCGAAATCGTCCAAGGCGAACTTACAGCCGATCTCCTTGAGTACACGGATGAACGTCTTGGCAGAGTCGATGTCCGAGATCGCTGCGGTCTCCGTGATCTCGAAGCAGACGCGCTCCGGCGGCAGGCCAGTCTCCCTTAGCTGGTCGACGATGAAGTCGAGCAGACGATGATCGTCGATGGAATGTCCGGAGAGGTTTAACGCATATTCAGCGCCCCCGGTAACGATGGACTCGGAGCAGGACAGCCGCCGGAATGACTCCTGGATGACCCAGCGGTCGAGCTTGACAGACAGGCCGTAACGCTCTGCCAACGGCAGGAAGGCGCCAGCGCTGAAGAGATCCCCCCGTTTGTTGCGCATCCGCAGCAGGATCTCGAAGAAGGATGGAGCATCGGACTGACCCTCGGAGCCCTGCCGCGCCGGGACTATAGGCTGGGCATAAAGCAGGAGACGATCCTCCTTGAGCGCGCAGGTGAGTTGATTGAGCATGCGGCCGTCGTCTTGCGAGCGCCGCTGACAGCTGAGGGTGGGGCTGTAGACCTGCGCCGCGCCACCGCCTTGGCGCTGAACGGCGTGGCAAGCCGCCCGCGCCTGCTGCATCGCCGTCTTGGCCGCACCCCGGCCGGGGCCGGAGGGCACAAGCCCGATGCTGATGCTGATGTCGTAGCGCTGGCCTGCGTACGACATACGCAACGCGTCAACGACATCGATGAGACGCTGCGCCAGATCGAGCGCATCGTCCAATCGTCCGATCCGAGCAGCAACGCCGAATTCGTCGCTACCGAGACGGCCAAGGATGCACTCCCGATCGAACTGGCAGCGCAGGATATCGGCGAGGATCCGGATGACGCGATCCGCGGTCTGGTCTCCGCCGCATTCGCGGATCAGGCGATAGCGGTCGACGTCGACGTAATAGAGATAGAGTGGCTGATCGTGGCCCATCCCTTCGCTAATCGCCACCCGGAGCTGCGACTCGAAGGCCGACCGGCTCAAGAGACCTGTCAATGGGTCAAGACCGTTCTCGTCCCGGGACTCTGACGAGGACCTGTCGGCAACCGGCGCGCGGTCGACGACCGGTCGACAGTGCTCGAAGCGCGGCTGTCGCTGGGGATCGGCCGGCGACCGCGTGTCTTCCTCGGATTCGGGGGCCATGCCTTGCACCAGGGCGAGCGACAGTACATCGCAGAAGAGCCCCGCCAGATGCTCGTGCCAGGGGCGAAACCGGAAGGGCTCGCCACTCCATGCCGCAAGTGCGCCCAGGCGCTTGGTGCGCGTCGCGACCGGCAGAACCATCAGACTACCGTGCTCTGGGCTCCCGCCTCGCGCAAGGTCGGGCTGGTAATAGGGCTGACCGGTGCGGACCGCCGTCTCGGCGAGCTCGGCGGTCAGGTCCAACAGCGGCTGCGCAAGCCCAGTGGAGGTCTCGAGCACGAGAGAGCTTTCCGCCGGACCAGCCAGGCATTCGGGGGCCAGATAAACGGCACATCCGTCGAGCTCCTGTTGCTCGAGTAGGGCATCGACGGCCATTGCCGCGACCCGCGAGCTTGGTCCACTGGCTGCGCTCGCGACGAAACGTCGGATGGAGCCGAAGGAGTCGACCAGCAAGAGGAGCTCGGAATCCGCTTGATCGTGCGGCGGGCGAGGCGTCATGACGCGCACCTTGCGAGGACAGCGGCCAGCCGATCGATGTGCGGGACCTGGGCCTTCCCCCGGGGGGGCTGCGGCGCAAGCGCGCTCAGCCTGCGCAGACGGACAGGAGCCGGCTCGCCCTCGGAAATCCGGCCGGTGTTGGGTTTCTCGTGCTGGCGTGTATTCATTGCTATCCTCTCTCCATGGTTCGCTGTTGGCGACGAAGCGATGGATAGCAGGCGTGCGTCGCGGGAGCCTGATGACTCCCCGATGGTTTCCTGATGGTTTCCTGACGGCGATTAAGGATTATAAAACAGACTATTAGCAGGGGGTATGGGTGCGTACGAGCGGTTACCCCGAAGAGATCGGGATCGGCCCATGGCGGCTGCTTCCAGCGCTGAACCTACTGCAGGGCGACGGAAAGGAGGTCCGCCTGGAGCCGCGCCACGTGGATCTGCTGGTGTTTCTCGCCGAGCGCCAGGGAGAGGTGCTCGGTACGGACGACATCCTGGCCAGGGTCTGGAACGGTCAGGTCGTGGGCGATCACTCGCTCTATCAGGCGGTCGCGAAGCTGCGACGGGCCCTGGGCGACGAGGCCGTCAACTCGACTTACATCGAAACGGTGTCGAAACGCGGTTACCGCCTGATCGCCCAGGTCGTTTACCCCGACGGCGAGCCGCCCCCCTCAGGCGAGTCACGCGTCGAGGACGAAACGCCCGCGCCGAGCGCCCCGCCGCGCCAATCCTCGCGTGACCGCCGCGTTTGGGCAGGCGCGTTCGTACTGGTCCTTGCCCTGGCGCTGGGCGCGGTCTGGCTGTCTCAGAACAAGCCCTCGGACACCCCTCCCGAAGGGCTGCGCCGGTTGGTCGTCCTTCCATTCGCGAGTCTCGCGCAGGTCGAATCCGACCGATTCATCGCCGAGGGCTTCTCGATCGAGCTGGGCAATGCCCTTGGAGGCTCGGACGGGCTGCAGGTGCTAGGGCCGGTCTCCGCAAAGCTGGTCAGCGAGCCCAAGCTGGACCCGGCCGAGATCGGGCGCCGACTGCGGGCCGACGTCATCGTGAGCGGCAGCGTTCGGCGGTCGGGAGATCGGCTTCGCATCTCCGCGGCCCTGACCGAGACCGCGACTGGCTCGCAGATATGGAGTCGGATCTTCGAGCGACCCGACGGCGATGCCTTTCCGATTCAGACCGACATCGCCGGGGAGATCGCCGCAGCGCTCCACCACACGCTCGTGGCCGGGAATGCACCAGGAACGGATCGGACGCCGGCGCGGCCCGACCAAGCCTACGACCGCTACCTGCTCGGGCAGTACCACCGCTCGGTACGCACCCAGACGTCGCTCGCCCGGGCTGCAGATTTCTTTCGTCAGGCGCTGGAGATCGACCCGGACTTCGCGGACGCCAAGCGGGACCTGGCGACCGCGCTGCTGCTGCTCTCCTTCTACGGCGACCTGCCGCTCTCGCAGGCGCTCAGGGAATCCGAGCCCCTCCTGGCCGATTGTCTGCGCAGCCAACCGAACGACCCCGGGTTGCTCGGCGCCATCGGACTCTCCCACTACCTGCGCGGCTCCTACGGCTTGGCGGAGGAGTATCTGTCGCGCGCTGTCGGGGCGGGACCCAATTACGTGGAGGGCTGGATGTGGCTTGGGCTCGCCCAGCGTCAACAAGGCCGCCTGCTCGATGCCCTGAAGTCGTTCGACCAGGCTCGCAGCCTGGAGCCCCTGATGGCGATGGCGACGATCAACGACGCCAACGCACGGAGCTGGACGGGCGATCACGACGCAGCGATGAAGATGCTGGGCAACCTCGCCCCCACGGTTGGCGACCATCCACTCTTGTTCGTCGTGTCGTCCAACATCGCGTTGGAGACCGGCGATCTGGTGAGCGCCCACAAGTGGGCTCGAAGGGGCTTGGCCATCGACCCGGATGGCCCCCTGGCGAGAGCCAACATGGCGATGGTGCTGACGTATCTGAATCGGAATGGAGACGCCGAGGCATTGCTGGCAGGGACTGGCTCCAACGCGTCGACCAATCGCGCGACGCAGATCTACCTCGACCGACTGACACTCGCGTCCCCCAGCCTAGGCGAGAACGGGAACCAGCCGGCACCTGAGTCCCAGTACCTCGACGAGCCGGACGTACCGGAGCTCGAATGGCGCCTGGACAACGCACGCAAGGGGATCCGGAGCTACTTATCCGGCGATGATGGCACCGCCAGCGAACAACTCGCCAAGAGCCTGGGTGGTCGCGCCTACCCGATCAAACGCACGGATTACGACCTCTTCCTGTGCACCTCGCTCGCCGACAGCTACCGTCGCCAGGGTAAGGCGTCAGAGTCGGCCAGCTGGCTCGCGAGTTGCGACAGGAATCTGACGGATGCCGCCAAGCACGGGTGGAAGACCCTGGCGCTTGCCTATGTCGAGGCACGAGCCTCGATGCTTCACCAGGACCCAACCGGCGCGCTCGATCGGCTCGCCGCTCTGGCCGAGCTGGGGTTCAGCAACGGTCAGCTCCTGGAGATGGATCCGGTCTTTGCGGACATCCGGGGAGACGTCCGCTTCCGCGAGATCGGCGCGAGGATCGCTGCCAGCGTCGAACGGGCGTGGACAGAGATCTCCTCAGCGGACCATTGAGCGCTATGCGATGCCGATCCTGGCCCCCCCTGCGGCCAAGCGACCAATCCCCAGTCTCCGTCCGATCCGCTCGAGGTTGCCGATCCGTTCGCACCTTGCCAGGATTCCGGCTGCGACCACCTCCTCGATGTGGTTGGGGGCGCTCTGTAACGTGAGCAGCAAGCGGGCGCGGAACAGCGTGTAGTAGGCGTTGCTTGCGCGAGCCGGGTCGCAGGCGCCGGTCCAACTGGAGGGTATCCCAGGACGGGGTATCCCGGGACGCGGGGTACCCTTGCGGTTAAACTGCGCGGCCCGGTCTCTCCGCCCTGAGCATCGCCCATGACCCCAGCGTACCCCGAAGCCTGCATCCGCCCGTTCTGGATCCCCATCTGGCTCGCGCCCGGTGTCCGGCCGCACCATGGCTGGAGCTTTCTCGGGGCCTCGTTCTTCTCGATCGGGCTCATGACCTTCATCGCCGTCAGCCAGCCCTACGTCCTGAGCGAGTACCTGAAGATCCCCACCTCGGAGCAGGGGACGATCAGCGGCGATCTGGTGTTCTGGACCGAGCTGATCACGCTGGCGCTCTTCATCCCCGCCGGCATCCTGGTCGATCGCGTCGGGCGGCGCTCTGTCTATGCCGTCGGACTCCTGCTCCTGGGTTTGACCTATGCGCTTTACCCTATGGCGACCTCGGTCGGCGACCTCTATCTGGACCGCGTCTTCTATGCCATGGGGGTGGTGACGGTCGCCGGGGCCTTGTCCACGGTCATGGCGGACTACCCGCAGGAGCGCTCCCGGGGCAAGCTGGTGGCGATCGTCGGGTTCTTGGGCGGCCTCGGCATCGCGATGATCAATCCAAGCTTCGGGGCGCTGCCCTCGGTCCTGACCCGGGCGGGCTGGAGCGGCGAGCAGGCTGGGCTCGTCGCCCATCTGGCGATCGCCGGGCTGGCGGCGGC
>JBGSOR010000144.1:0-3710 GCA_041738985.1 Chromatiaceae bacterium
CGGTTGGTGACCGTGGTCCCGGCGGACTCCATAACCGCGACCCGGCCCGGGGCACGCTTGGCGCTCGCGAGCCACGCCTCGGGCAGGGTGGGCAGCCGCCCCACATACTCGGTCCAGGAGGACACGGAAAGCTCGAAGACCGCCTGCTTCACCCGCTCAGCCCCAGACTCCAGGGCCAGGGGCGGACCGAATGCGACCACCACGTCCCGCACCCGGCCTTCGTTTCGGTCCTCCTTGAGCTTGGAGCTGGCATAGGAGAAACGGCTGCCCCAGAGCCCGCGCAGATAGAAGGGCAGGATGACCCCGGAGCCGGCCTGACGGGCCGTCAGCTCGAACCCGCGCTTGAACTCCGAGAGCTGGCCGTTCTTACTGATGATCCCTTCGGGAAATACGCACACCACCTCCCCGTCGTCCAAGAGCCGGGCGAGCGTGGCGATAGCGTGCCTGCTGCTGCCGCGGGAGATCGGCACCACGCCGAAGAAATCCAGGAAGCGCCGCCAATACCAGCGGTCGTAGATCTCGCGCTCCATGGCGAAACGCACCGGCCTGGGGCTCGCCATCTGAACCATGGCCCAGTCCAACCAGCTGATGTGGTTCCCGAGCATCAGCACACCGCCCTGGGCAGGCATATTGTCGAGCCCGATGACGCGTAACCGGTACTTGGTCGCGAGCACCCGCAGGATGAGGAAACGCACCAGCGACTGGGGGAGCTGGTAGACGGTATAGATGGCTCCGACCAGGGCCACGACCGCGAGCGCCACCATGAGCGCCCACCCGCCCACCTGGGCGCGGGCGGCGAGCACCGTCAGCCCCAGGAAGGCGAGCATCCAGATGTTCTGAATGAAGTTACTGGCCGCCAGAACGCGGCCCAGCGCCAGCTCGCCCGCATTGAACTGGATGAACGAATTGAGCGGCACCAGGAAGAACCCGGCCAACACCCCCAGGGCCAGGAAGTTGAGCCCGTGGGCCCAGGTGGAATGCAGGCCCGGCAGGATGAACAGGCAGAACGCGATGCCCAAGGCACCGATGGGGACCAGGGCCGCCTCGATATGGTCCCGGGACAACCGGCCGGCGATCACGGACCCCAGGATGATGCCAATCCCTGAAAAGGCCAGCATGCCCTGGATGACCACTGTATTGGTCTCCCCCAGTGTCTCTTTGGCAAAGGCCGGAAAGACCGCCAACATCACCTGGGAAATGGACCAGAAGACGGCGAGCCCGATGATAGAGAGCCAGATGACCCGGTTGTCCCAGGCACTTCCCAGGTTGGTGCGCAGATAGCGCCCGGTGCGGTATTGTGCCCAGTCGAAGGCCATCTCCTCCCCGGGGTGTGGCTGGGGCAGGCGATAGGACAAGCCCACCTCCATCAGCGACCCCAGCACCAGGAGCCAGCCGAGCGGTGCGATGAGGTGCAACACCTCCCCGGGGTGACTGTAGACCGCGCCGTCGAGCTGGCCCTCGAACAGGATCGAGAAGAAGAAGATGCCGGCGAGGATGGCCGTGGTCGTGGTCGCCTGGACCCAGCCGTTGGCCGCCGCCAGGGACTCGTTGCCCACCAGCTCCTTGATATAGCCGTACTTGGCTGGAGAGTAGATCGCGCTCTGGACGGCGAGTAGAAAGGTCATCCCGAAAGCGGCCCAGAACCAGCCCAGATAATAGAAGACCGTAATGGCGAGCGTAATGATCACCGCCGCCCAGGCGGAGACCCGCATCACTCGGTTTTTCGGAAAGCGGTCCGCGATGTATCCGGAGGGCGAGAAGAGCAGAACGAAGGGGAGCAGGATCAGGGCATTGACGATGGCGGTGAGCAGGATCTGGGCATCGCCGTCGTAAGTCTTAAAGAGGGTGTTCTGGATGACGATCTTGTGGCCCAGGTCCACGAAGGCGTTGAGAAACATCATCGAGATAAAGGGCAGAAAGCCCCCGATGCGGAACAACCGGCTCATGTGATGCTTCTCCTTATCGAAGGTCCCGGGTCGGCGGAGGTCGGAAGGGACTCGGGTGCTGGCGGGGGTGCTTGCCGCCCCACCCGGGGCCGGGCCGGGGGCATGCTAACGCGAAATCCCAGCGGAGGGTGTTTCTGCGGAGCCGGGAGCGACGTTAACCGAGGGCGCTCACCGCAAATGCGGGCCAGGTCGCAGCGACGGAGGGCCCACCGGCGACTGCCCCCGGGCGACGAGGCCCAAGTCCACCCCTGGACCCGCCCGGCCCCGATCCGCAGACCGCTCCGCCCTTGGTTCGGCATCCACCTTCCGGTAACCTGCCCGGATGCGTCTGGAGAAGATCAAGCTCGCCGGCTTCAAGTCCTTCGTCGACCCCACCACCGCCCATTTCCCGAGCAATCTGGTCGGGGTCGTGGGGCCGAACGGCTGCGGCAAGTCCAACGTCATCGACGCCGTGCGCTGGGTGATGGGCGAGTCCTCCGCCAAGATGCTACGCGGGGAATCCATGGCGGACGTGATCTTCAACGGGAGCACGGGACGCAAGCCTGTGGGCACGGCGAGCATCGAGCTGATCTTCGACAACGCGGACGGCCGCGCCGTTGGCGAGTACGCCGGATTCGCCGAGATCGCTGTCAAGCGCCAAGTCTCCCGGGATGGCCAGTCCGGCTATTTCCTGAACGGTAGCCGCTGCCGCCGCCGGGACATCCAGGATCTTTTCCTGGGCACGGGCCTGGGTCCCCGCTCCTACGCCATCATCGAGCAAGGGATGATCTCCCGGATCATCGAGGCCCGTCCGGACGACCTGCGGCTATTCCTCGAAGAGGCCGCCGGCATCTCCAAGTACAAGGAGCGGCGCAAGGAGACCGAGGGTCGCATGCGCAACACCCGGGAGAACCTGGAGCGGCTCGAGGATCTGCGGGACGAGGTCGGCAAGCAGCTCCAGCACCTGGAGCGTCAAGCGGACACCGCGGCGCGCTATACGGAGCTGAAGGCCGAGGAGCGCAGCCTGGACCTGGGGCTCAAGGGCCTGCGCTGGCGCACCCTGGATCGGGAGATCGAGGATCAGGACCGCCGACTCTCCGTCCTGGAGACGGATCAGGCCGCGGGTGTCGCCCGCCAACGCCGCATCGAGGCGGACATCGAGGCCCTGCGCGAGGCCTATAGCGCCGCCTCCGAGCACTTCAACCAGATCCAGGGCCGCTTCTACGCCGTCGGCTCGGAGATCGCCCGGGCCGAGCAGGCGATCCAGTTCGCCAACGAGACCCGCGGTCGCCGGGAGGCGGAGCTGGTGCGCCTGGAGCAGGAGCTGGGGGACGCAGGGAGTCACCTGGGGCGGGACCAGACCCGGCTCGCCGAGTTGGACGAGTCCCTGGTCCGCGACGAGCCCTTGCTGACCCAGGCGGAGCTTGAGCTGGGGGAGACGGTGGGTCTGGTCATCGCTGCCGAGGACCAGCTTCGGGCCTGGGAAGCCGAGTGGGACCGATTCAACCGGGAGGCCGGGGTCCCGGCCCAGCAGGCCCAGCTGGAGCGCGCCCGCATGACCCACCTGGAGCAGGCGCTGGCCCGGGACCGGGAGCGCGAGCGCCGCATCGTCGAGGAGCTAGGGCGGCTCGACCTGGATGCCACGGACGTCGGGATCGCGAGCCTGGCCGAGCAGGAGTCCGGCCTGGCGGAGCAGGTCGCGGAGATCGAGGACCGCCAGGCCGCACTGGCCGAGGAGCTGGCCGCCCGGGAGTCAGACCAGCGGTCCCTGGCCGCCGAGCTGGA
>JBGSOR010000160.1:0-8459 GCA_041738985.1 Chromatiaceae bacterium
GGTCCCGGCGGGGCCGCGGCGCGGCTCGCCATCAAGCCGACCACACTGGAGTCGCGCATGAAGCGGCTGGGCCTACGGCGGCCAGGCGCCGACATCGCGTAGAAACTCCGAGATGTCGGAGGGCCGCTTTGGAGGGGTTTCTGGTCTCCCGGGATCTGCCGAGCTAACACGCTGACTTTATTATTTCTTTCCGGACGTCCTGACCTGTCCCTGGATGGCAGATTTCTTGCCCTCTACCTTTGCAGTCGCTTCGCACGGGCCAGCCTCCGATGATCGTCTTCTCGCTCAACGTCGTCGTGCCCCCGGCGCACCGTGGCGACTTCCTGAAAAGCCTCGGCGGTCTGCTCGAGCCGACGCGGGTGGCCCCGGATTGTATCGGCTGCCGACTCTATACAGACTGCGAGGACCCCAACGCCTTCATGCTGGTAGAGGAGTGGGCGACGCAATCGGCGCTGGATCGGCATCTGACCTCCAGCGCCTACAAAACACTGGTCGCGGCCATCGAGCTATCCGCGCGGCCGCCGGCGATCCGCTTCGACAGCATCGCGCAGCGCGCCGGGATCGAGGTCATCGAGGAGGCGCGGTGTGCGCAGGGTTTAATGTAGAAAGGCGATGGCCCGGGTCGGACCGGTCCCGATCGGACGACGTCGTCGGGATCCTCCAGGGGCACCACGCCCGCTGGCAGGACCTGGTCGCCCGGCCGAGCGGCGAGGCAATAGGAAGTATCCGACGCCGTGACGTGCAAGGTCGCACCTCGGCCGGGCACTGTTGATAGACTGCGCCCCGCCAAAGGGCGCCTGACCTAGAGCACTGAGTGGGAGATTCGTAGATGGCAGAGCCGTTACACCCGGCCGCGACACATCACTTGCCGTTCTTCGTGACGGCGCCGGGGGAGACCGACGGGCTGTTCGTGGCGATGGCCATCTTCGTACTGCTCGCCGTGATCGGCATCGGCATCTTCTATTTCAAGCTCCATGCCCTGCCGGAGCAGATGGCGCATCGCGGCCAGAAGGTGCAGTTCGAGATCGTCGCGGTGCTGGCGCTGCTGGCGCTCTTCACCCATAACCACGCCTTCTGGATCGCGGGGCTCTTGCTGGCACTGATCCCATTGCCGGACTTTACGACGCCCCTGTCGTCCATCGCCCGCTCACTCGACCGGATCGCCGCAAACGCCGAGTCCATCGCTTCGAGTACGACTCCGGGTGCGGCTCCGTCTCGGGCTCGGGCCCCGGCTCCGAAAGGCCCTCCGCCGGCGGATCGGCCGATCGAGCAGCAGGGGACTTAAGCCATGTTAGAGCTCCTTCTGTGCTCGATGCTGACCATCCTGCCGGACTTCCTCTTTCGCCGCTTTGTCCAGGGCAAGCGCCTCGGACGCGAGATCACGCTCTTTACGGTCTGGTTCGAGCTGCGCTGGGGGATCACCCTGTGCCTGATCCTGACCTTGAGCCTGATCACGACCATCTTCTACTTCCACCCCTCGACCAAGGCCGCCACGTCGGTATTCCGCACCGTGACCGTCCTGCCCGAGACCAGCGGCCGGGTGGCGGAGACCTTCGTCGAGATCAACCAGCGGGTGGAGGCGGGGCAGCCCTTGTTCCGGCTGGACAGCGCCAAGCAGGAGGCGGCTCTAGAAACGGCGCGCCGCAAGATCGCGGAGGTCGAGGCCGCCATGGACGTGGCGAAGTCCCAGCTCGCCGAGGCGGACGGTCGCATTGTCCAGGCGCGCGGGTTGCTCCAGCAGGCCGCCGACGAATTCAAGGCCCGCTCGGAAGTACAGCGCCGCAGTCCCGGCTCGGTCGCGGAGCGCGACGTTCAGCGGGCCCGCGTGCAGGTCGACACCAATCAGGGCGCTCTCGACGCGGCCCTGGCCAGCCGCGAGGCCGTCGTGTCGCAGATGGACTTCCAGCTCCCGGCCGAGAAGGCGAGCGCCGAAGCGGCGCTCCGCGAGGCCGAGGTGGACCTTAAGAAGACCCTGGTCGTGGCGGGGACTGGCGGGATCGTGCAACAGTTCGCGCTGCGCCCGGGCGACGTGGTTAACCCGATGCTGCGACCCGCCGGCGTGCTCGTGCCGGACCGCCGGGTCACGGGCCTCCTGGCCGGTTTCGGTCAGATCGAGGCCCAGGTGATGAAGGTGGGCATGATCGGCGAGGTGACCTGCATCGCCAAGCCCTGGCAGATCGTCCCGATGGTCGTGACCGAGGTCCAGAACGTCATCGCCGCCGGCCAGGTCCGTCCGACCGACCAGCTGGTCGATATTCAGCAGCTCGCCCGCCCTGGCACCATCACGGTCATCATGGAGCCGCTCTACCCCGGCCAGCTCGACGATCTGCCCCAGGGCGGCAGCTGCATCGCCAACGCCTATACCAGCAACCACGAGGCGCTCGCGGACCCCGAGATCGGCGCCCTGCGCCGGTTCGGCCTCCACGCCATCGACACGGTCGGTCTGGTGCACGCGATGATCCTGCGCATCCAGGCGCTGCTGCTGCCGATCCAGACCCTGGTCCTGGGCGGGCATTGACGGGGGCGCCGGCCGCGCGGCCGGCGCTCGTCATGCGGGCTCCGTTTCAGCCAAAATCCGGCAATTGCTCACGCCAAGGCACCGAGACGCCAAGACAAACAAAGTGGTGTGCGCAGCACCCAGGACACCCGCCGGGTGAATCGCCCGACGCGGATAACGCATTGAAAAACCTTGGCGAGCTTGGCGCCTTGACGTGAAAACCGCTCTCTCTGGGTTCAACCTTTACGCCGCGGCGCCGATGACCCGTCACTCTCCTGTGGAATCCATCCTATGTCGCCGAGACCCGTCAAGGTCGCCGCCGGACTGTTTGCCGCCCTCCTGATCGGCGGCTGCGCCACCAGCGCGCGCCAGCTGATGCCGACCCCCACCCTATACCAGCTCCCGGGCGGCCAGCCCGTCTTCGATCTACCCAAGGAAGCCCGCCGCAGCCCCGACCTGGACCTGCTCTATATCACCGACCGGGCACCGCCGGCGGCCGCCGAGCTGGAGGCGCAGGGCAAGGACAAGGGTCCCCCGCCTTACGGTCAGGAACGCGCCCGGCGCATCGCCTTCGGCTCCGCCCAGGTGCGCGTGGTGCCGGGGCTGGACTGGGAGACCCTGAGGGAGCAGAGCCAGCTGGCGAAACGCACGCGCGAGGTCGATCTCGAGCTGGGCCAAGTGCAGCAGCTAGGGTCCTTCCCCATTGAGCCCTATCGCCTGCAGCGTGGAGAGAACGGGAAGCTACTCCGGGACCGTGCCGAGCTGGCCAGCCACTACGAGGCCAAGGGCAGACTCCAGGGCGAGGTCCAGCGCCGACTCGCCGCCGCGCCCAAGAAGGAGATCCTGCTCTATGTGCACGGCTTCAACGAGACCTTCGCCACCGCGGCCTTCACCGCCGCGGAGCTTTGCCACTTCCTCGGCCGGGAGCAGGTGTGCGCCTTCTTCACCTGGCCGGCCTCTTCCCGCGGCAACTTTCTGATCTCCTATACCAGCACCACCGAGTCCGCGGACTTCGCGGTGGAGCACCTCAAGAAGAGCATCCGCATGCTCGCCACGACCCCGGGTATGGAGGGGGTGCAGATCCTGGCCCACAGCCGCGGCACCGCGCTGACTGTTAAGGCCGTGCGTGAGCTGAGTCTGGAGGCGATCGCGGCCGGCAAGGAGCCCGTCGACCTCTACAAGATCGATAACCTAGTGCTGCTCTCGCCGGACATCGACATCGACATCGCCGCCCAGCAGCTCACCGGCTTTCTCTCCGACCCCGAACTGGTCACGGTGTGGCCCGAGGGGAAGCTGCCGCGCGTCCTGAAGGGCCGGCTGACCATCTACACCGCACCCGACGACCGGGCGCTGCGGGTCTCGCAGCTCCTGTTCCGCAGCCGCAACCGGGTGGGGCAGATGCGGCCCGAGGACCTTCCCGAGAAGGGCCAGCGCTACCTGGAGGCGCTGGGACGCATGGACATGATCTCCTACCTGGGCGAGCGCACCGATTTCTTCGGACACTCGTATTTCACCTCCAACCCGCAGGTCAGCTCGGACCTGGTCCAGCTTGTGCGCTACGGCAAGAAGCTGGGCGAGCCCGGGCGTCAGCTCGTCAAGACCGGGCCTATCACCTGGAAGTTTCCGGAGTCTTCGTAACGATGAAAATCCATCCTGCATTCGCACTGCTTCTCGTGCTCGCGCCCCCGCTCGCGTGCGCAGAGATCTCGCTCGACAGCTTGAAAGAAGGCGCGGCGAAGGCCGCGAAGGCGGTCGGCGATACGACCAGGGGTGCGGTCGATGCTGCCGGGGAGGCAACAGGAAAGGCCACCGGCGCGGTCAAGGACACCGTCGATTCGACCAAGAAGAGTCTGAGCGACGAGGCAACGCCCGCGGCGACACGGGCCAAGCTCGATTCGATGGCCGCAACGACGCTGCGGCGGCTCTTCGCGGAGGAGCCGGGCAGCCGTGCCTTGTTCGATCGGAGCGCCGGCTACGCGGTGTTCGACAAACGAGAGGCAAGCTTCTACGTCGTCGCGGGCTACGGCCGTGGGGTTGCGGTGAGCTCCCGCACCGGCGCGCGCGTTTACATGAAGATGGCGACCAGCGGCGCGGGCTTGAGCTTCGGACTCGGCGGCTTCGCATCCCAGCTCGTGATCCTCTTCGAGGACAGCGCCAGCTTCGAGGCATTCGTTGTCGAGGGCCTGGACGCATCGGCGGGACTAGGCGCCATGGCGGGCGAGGATAAGGAGCAGCTCGGGGTGCGGTTCACCGACGGCAAGGCGGTGTTTGTGTTGACCGGCAAGGGTTGGAAGGTCGCGGCCAGGCTGACCGGATCCCGCTACTGGCCGGACGAAGGGCTCAGCGGCCGCTGAGCGCGACCATGCTCGTCCGACCATGCGGTCGCGATCGACGACTCCCAGCGCAGGATCCGCTCGCGACGATCATCGACCCGATATCCTTCATGGAGCGTCGACCGTGGAGATCGCCACCGCTGCAAGCAGGCGCGACTTGGGCTTGCGCTGGCCGCATCGGGTCGCGGCGCCCGCGGCCTGCGTGCTGCTCTGCACGGCTTCCACCGCGCTTGGACAGGACATCGAGCCCCGCGCCTTCTCGAACGCACCGATCGGCGTGAATTTTCTGATCGCAGGCTGCGCCTATACGCGAGGCGCTCTCGCCTTCGATTCCGCCCTGCCGATAACCGACGCGAAGCTCGAGACCTCCAGCACGGTTCTCGCCTACGCCCGGGTGCTCGACTTCTGGGGCAGATCCGGCAAGCTCGACGTCATCCTCCCCTATACCTGGCTGTCGGGAACGGCGAGCTCCGCGGGCGAATCCCTGGAGCGGGTCGTCGCCGGGATCGCGGACCCGAGGCTCCGACTCTCTGTCAACCTTTTCGGGGCGCCCGCGCTCTCCCTGAAGGAATTCAGACGTTGGGAGCAGGACCTGATCGTCGGCGCCAGCCTCCAGATTTCGGTGCCTTTGGGCCAATACGACGACAGCCGCTTGGTCAACATCGGCACCAACCGTTGGTTCGTCAAGCCGGAGCTGGGCCTTTCCAAGGCCCTGGGTCCGTTAACGCTGGAGCTCAGCGCGGCCGCCACGCTGTTCACCGACAACACGCATTTCTACGGTGGCAGAAGACGTTCGCAGGACCCAATCTATTCCACCCAGGGACACCTGATCTACGGCTTCAGGTCGGGCATCTGGGCATCGGTCGATGCCGCCTATTTCTGGGGCGGCTCCACGGCCATCGACGGCGTGCCGAAAGACGATCGCCAAGAAAACTGGCGTGTCGGCGGCACCCTGGCCTTCCCCATCGATGCCCGAAACTCCGTCAAGCTTTACACGAGCAGCGGCGTGTCGGCACGCACGGACAACAATTTCGATCTGCTCGGGATCGCCTGGCAGTACAGATGGGGTGCGGGCTTGTGACAAGGGCACAGTTCGATCGACCGGCCCTGCCGATGGCACGTCCGGCCAGCGTCGACGGTGATGGTGGGCCGTCATAAATCAATTGATCCTCAGCTTCGCCCTCATGGCGGCAGCCGTCGCCATCCATTAAGGAGTGCATGCGGTGGGCATTCGAGCTTCACAGGGCGGCCTTCCCGTCCTCGACTGGATCCGCGGTTACCGCGGCGAGTGGCTGCGCCCGGATCTCGTCGCCGGTTTGACCACCGCGGCGGTGGTCGTCCCCAAGGCCATGGCCTATGCCACGGTCGCCGGGCTGCCGGTCGAGGTGGGGCTCTACACCGCCTTTGTCCCCATGGTGATCTATGCCATCCTGGGGACCTCGCGGCCGCTCAGCGTCAGCACCACCACCACCCTTGCCATCCTCACCGGGGCCCAGCTTGCGCTGGTCGTGCCGAGCGGGGACCCGGCGGCGCTGCTGACCGCCTCCGCCACCCTCGCCTTCCTGGTGGGGATCATGTTGATCCTGGCCGCGGTGCTGCGTCTGGGTGTGGTCGCCAGCTTCATCTCGGAGCCGGTGCTGACCGGCTTCAAGGCGGGCATCGGGCTGGTCATCGTCCTCGACCAGGTGCCGAAGCTTCTGGGAATACACTTCGACAAAGGCAGCTTCCTGCAGAACTTGCTCGCGCTCGTCCACCATCTGCCCGAGACCTCGCTCGGGACGCTGGCGGTCGGTGTGGCGATGCTGCTCATCCTGGTCGGGATCGAACGATTCGCCCCGCGCGCCCCGGCACCGCTCGTCGCCATCGCCCTGGGCATTGCCGTCTCCGGCCTGCTCGCGCTGCAAAGTCATGGCGTCGAGACGGTGGGGCACATCCCCCAGGGCCTGCCAGCCTTCACGCCGCCGAGCCTCGCCCTGATCGAGCAGCTGTGGCCGGGCGCGCTGGGCATCGCGCTGATGAGCTTTACCGAGTCCATCGCCGCGGCGCGGGCCTTTGCGGGCCGAGGCGAGCCGCGTCCCGAGCCGAACCGGGAGCTGCTGGCGACCGGACTGGCCAACGTGGTCGGCGGACTGTTCAGCGCCATGCCCGGGGGTGGTGGCACCTCCCAGACGGCCGTGAACCGGCGCGCGGGCGCCCGCACCCAGGTGGCCGGCCTCGTGACGGCGGCCGTTGCGTTGGCGACTCTGGTGCTGCTTGCGCCGCTGATGGGGCTGATGCCCCAGGCGACCCTGGCGGCCGTGGTGATCGTCTACTCGATCGGCCTGATCGAGCCGTCGGAGTTTCGTGCCATTCTGCGGATCCGGAGCATGGAGCTCTACTGGGCCCTGGCGGCCTTTGCCGGGGTGGTGCTGCTCGGGACGCTGAAGGGGATCGTGGTCGCGGTGATCGTGTCTCTGGTGGGCCTCGCCTATCAGGCCGCCCACCCGAAGGTTTACGCCCTCGGGCGCAAGCCCGGCACCGCCGTGTTCCGGCCCCTGACGGCGGAGCATCCGGAGGACGAGACCTTTCCGGGGCTCCTCCTGGTGCGCGCGGAGGGGCGGCTCTTCTTCGCCAACGCCCAGAATGCCGGTGAGCAGCTCTGGCCTCTCATCGACGCCGCCTCACCGAAGGTGCTGGCGCTCGACCTCAGTGGCGTCATCGACATCGAGTACACGGCGCTGAAGATGCTGACCGAGGGCGAGGAGCGGCTGCGTGAGCGCGGGACCCTGCTGTGGCTGGTGGGCCTCAACCCCGAGACCCTGGCGATGGTCCAGCAATCGCCCCTCGGGGAGACCCTCGGTCGCGAGCGCATGCTCTTCAACCTTGAGGCAGCCGTCGAGCGCTACCTTTCGCAGACTGTCCCTGGCGCGGCCGCGACTTAAGTGCCGTTCCGAGGGAGGGCGGCCCACTGCCCCCCGTGGTCGCTCCGGTGCGTTGGTGCTAAAGTGCGCTGGTGTTATTCAGCTGGACGGTGAACCACCATGAGCCGCCTCACCATCACCCCTTGACGACAACCTCCACCGGGCACTGAAGGAGACCGCGGTCCGTCAGGGTCGCTCGATAACCTCCATCATCGAGGAGAGCCTCCGCTTGCGCGGTATCCGTGGCCAGGCAAGCGCGTGGGACCTGGTGGATCAGGCGCGGGAGCGCGCTAGCCTCGGCGAGGACGAAGCGTTGGAGCTCGCCGTCGGCGAGACGCGCGCCGCTCGCGGGCAATGACACCTCCCGTCTTCATCGTCGATACCAACGTCGTCGTTGCAGGACTAATCACGAGGTCGAGCCTGAGACCAAGGCCGTTCTGGTCCTGAGCCGACTCGTCCTGCGCATCGCCGTTTCGCTGGCCCTGGCGATCGCGATCCTCTGGGCGGCCGCCGCGCGCGCCGTTCGATTAGCGCCTGCTCGCGAATGGCGACCTCGTCGAGCTGGCCTACGAGCGTGGCACGGTCAACACCTGCATCGGCCTTGACGAATTGAAGCGCCGCAGCGATATGACAGCGCTCGATGCCATCGCCGGGGTCGCCGTGCTGGATGCCTGGTTCCCCGCGAAACCGTCCGGGGAGGCCCCGCCGCCAGCGCCGGGCGCGACCTCG
>JBGSOR010000222.1:0-12173 GCA_041738985.1 Chromatiaceae bacterium
CGGGCGTCGACTCGGGCAATGGCGGCTGCGCCTCGACGTCCGGCGGGGACGACTCCGACCGGGTGGCAGGGGACTCGCCGGTCGAGTCCTCGCCTGGCTGTGCGCCGGGTAAGCCGATCGGCGCCCAGGCGTTATCGGGCAGGGGCCGTGGCCGGGAGGGGAGGCGCACCTGGGGAAGGTCCGGGAACATGAAGACGGCGAGCATCAGGAAGGGCGGGGTGTTGAAGGCCAGCATCCGCCACACCGAGTCGTTCGGTAGATCCATGGTCAGGATCAAAGGTCCCGACGCGAGGGCGCCGATCACGACCAAGAGCCCCAGGGCCTTGCGCCCGGTCACCACCCACCTTGCCCGGGAGAAGCGCGCGTGATACGCGCTCGGGGGCTCCGCCAGGGTGCGCACCAGGTGACCGACGGTGCGGGTCAGCTTGGACTCGGCATCGACCGTGCGCTCGGGCTCCCGACGGGCGAGCTTAAGGGTGCCCCGCCAGCCGCCCTTGATGGCCCGCAGGGGCCGCCACGGCCAGCCCAGGACTGCGAGCAGGTCGTCCGGCAGGGAGACGGCGTGCCCGGGGCGGGCCATCAGCTTGATCTCCCCGGGCAGCTTGAACCCGGACTCGGTATCCATGAGCAGGGTGACCTGCGGCAGCCTGGCCTCCGCCGTGCGCAGCACCGTCATGAAGCCGCTGGCCCCCGGCTTGGCGCTCGGATTCGGCCGGATGCGGTAGCTACCCGCAACCAGGACGCCATCGCGCATCCGAAACTGGCGCGCCGGGGCGAAGGACTCGAGCTGCTCGATCAGGATCGCCGGGTCGCGGCCTTCCATTTGCAGGGTGGCCGCCAGACCCGACTCATGGGTCAGGGTTCGGATCAATCGATAGCGCTCCCGCTCCGGGTTCTCCAGGACCAGGTCTTCCCTGAGGGTGAGCCCACTGGGGGCGCTCGAGAGGTGCTCGACGGGTTTGAACGCGAGGCGCCGGGCGGAGCGGTCGGTCAGGCCCAAGTCCACATGGCGGCCGCGCGTGGAGAAGGGCTCCACCAGCTCAAGAATCTCGTGATGGGTCAGCGGATTTGTCGCCATGGAATTGCGCTCGGGGTCGGGTGTCGGGTTGCGGCCCGGCAGGCACGCGGCATCGACGGTGGCGGCTCAGGTGCCGTCAGCCCGTTCCCGGCAATTTGGAGCGCCACGGAGCCGATCCCAAGCCCCGGCCTAAGGGTAGCCCGGATACCGGGTCGGTGTTTGCCCGGGGCTAACGCTCCGGCGGGCAGTGGCGCTCGACCAGTGCCTCGTGGTGTTTGAGCATCTCGGTCTCCTGCTCCCTCTCGTCCTTGTCCCGGTAGCCGTTTCGGACCTCCCGGCGCCAGCGGGCCGTCTCCGCCCGATGTTTGGCACAGCGGGCCGCGTCGTAATCGCCGTTCTTGGCCTGGGTTTGACTCGGCACAGCCGACGCCTTCTCGCGCGCCTTACGTGCTCGCCGCTGGGCGGACTCCAGGGCCTTGAGCTGTCCCTCGACGGTATATGGCTGGGAAGGACGGTGGGCCTTCGCCCCGCTCGGCGGCACGGTGCTGGGGTTCAATTCGGCGCTGTCCGAGTCGGCCGGGCAGGGCGTTTCCTGATAGCCGATATGCCCATCGGGCCCGCGGCACTTGAATGTGCCCGCCCATGCGGGAGAGGCGGTGATCCAGAGTAGCGCGGTGCCAAGCAGTGCGAGGGCGAGCAGGGCCATCGCGAGCGTTGGGGGCCATTGGTTCTCCATGGGGCCATCTCCGATCGATCGCCTATCGACTGGTGATCCGCCACGGAGCTCCATGCGGACCCGGGCGTGCGTCTAACGGGTTTGGCCTGGATGGCCAGTCCATCAGCCCCGCCGCCGGGCTGTGGCCTGGGCCAGCTCCCGCAGCATGGGCTCGGTGTCCGCCCAGCTCACGCAGGCATCGGTGATGCTCTGGCCGTAGACCAGCCCGGTGGGGGTGTCCAGGTTCTGGCGACCTGCCACCAGGTGGCTCTCGATCATGGCACCGATGATACGCCGGTCCCCGCGGGCGATCTGGTCGACCACGTCCTCGCATATCTGGATCTGTTTCTCCGGTCGCTTGCGGCTGTTGGCGTGGCTGAAGTCGATCATGATCTTGGGGGTGAGACCAGATTCCTCGATCTGCTCCGCGGCAATATTGACGCTCTCCGTGTCGTAATTGGGCCGATGACCCCCACGCAGGATGATGTGGGTGTCCGTATTGCCGCCAGTGGAGAAGATCGCGGACCGACCCTCTTTGGTGACCGACATGAACACATGGGGCCGGGCGGCCGCGTGGATGGCGTCGATGGCGACTTTGACGTCGCCGTCCGTTGCGTTCTTGAATCCGACCGGGCAGGAGAGTCCGGAGGCCAGCTCGCGATGCCCCTGACTCTCCGTCGTGCGTGCCCCGATCGCACCCCAGCTCACCAGATCCGCGACGTATTGAGGGCTGATGAGATCCAGGAACTCGGTGCCCGCGGGCACCCCCAGCTCGGCCAGCTCCAGCAGGAGCTTGCGGGCTATGCTCAGGCCCTTGTCGATCTCGAAGCTGCCGTCCAGGTTCGGATCGTTGATGAGACCCTTCCAGCCCACCGTGGTGCGCGGCTTCTCGAAGTACACCCGCATCACCACCACCAGATCCTGGGATAGCGCCTGGCGTACCGGCAGGAGCTGCTCCGCATACTCCATGGCCGCCTGGGTGTCGTGCACCGAGCAGGGTCCCACTACCACGAGCAACCGGTCGTCTTCCCCGTGGAGGATGCGCTGAATCTCCCGCCGGGTCTCGAACACGGTGATGGACGCCCGCTCGGAGACCGGGAACTGCTCCTGTAGGGACCGCGGCGAGCGCACCTCGGTCGTGTGGCGGATGCGCAGATCGTCTGTCTGAAATGGCATAGACGGGCTGGAAACGGATTCAACGGCTGGAAGGGGTGCGAAACGCAAGCGGCTGAACGCAGGCGCGCCAGTATAGACCATGAAGCCCGCTCGGTCGGCAAGGGATTCCCTGCTTTCCCATGTGCTTTGCGCGGGATCAGGGTCGGATCGTTTCCGGGGTGACGGGGATCAGCATGAAATTGGCGGAGTTGCCACAGATCACGATTACAGCGGCGGGGCCCGACTGCGATTTGCATTTTCGGCAAGCATGAAAACGCGCGCTGCTGAGCAGCTCGGGATGTCCGGAAGCGGGAGTCACGAAGGTGCCGCAGCCATCGCGCCATCGGGCATTAGGCATGGCGCCCAGGAGCCCGATCCGCCTTGCGCGACGATGGCTGCAGGGGATCATTCGGGTAGCCGCGACGCGTTGACGCACTCCAGTGCCGGCCCGAAACGTCCATGACGCACCCGCACGATATGGGCATAGTCGATGCGCAGGCGCCACCAGCGGGCGGGATCTGCGCGGAGCAGGTGGCCTACCAGTGCGCGCATCACCCCGGCGTGGCCAACGATCAAGAGATGGCGACCCGGATGGGCGGCGACCTGGCGCTCGTAGGCAGCGGAGACCCGGGCGACGAAGGCGGTCAGAGACTCCCCGCCAGCGGGGCGGTGGCCCAAGGGTTCCGCGTGGACCGCCCAATAGATCTCCGGCTCCTGGGCCGCCACCGCCTCGCGGGTGCGGCCCTCCCAGGCACCCAGGCCGATCTCCCGCAGGTCCGGCTCCACCGCCAGCGGCAATCCATGGCGCCCCGCCACCTCCGCCGCCATCTCACGGCAGCGGGCGAGCGGGGAGCTGATCACCTGATGCCAGGGCGAGGCATCCCCGAGGGCCGCGCGCATCTGCGTCCAGCCCAAGGCCGAGAGGGGGTCGTCGGTCCCGCTTCCTGAGCCCATCCCCCGTCCGCTGCCCCGATAGCGGCGTCCGCCTACCGGCTCGCCGTGTCGAATCAAGTCCACCAGTGTCTCGCGCATCGTCCAGCCCCCTAGAGTCCAGGTCACCGACGCGGATGACTGGGCAGCGGCAAAGCGGTAGATTCTAGCCCAGCCCGCCACCGGACCGACCGAGGATCCCATGAAGCAGAAGATCTATCCCGGCATCCAAAACGAGCCTCGGGGTGGCATGACGCCCACCGCCAACATTGTGCGGGACGCCTGGGTCTTCGGCCTGATTCCGGAGGACCAGACCTGCGAGGGCTGGACCGTCCAGGGGATCGAGGACCTGCACGACAAGGTCCACGCCGCTTGGGAGCCCTACGGGCATCTGGTCTCCCGGCTGCCGGCCGAGCTCAAGGAGCGACATGCCCGGATCTACACGGCGGCCGTGACCCGCGCCCGCGCCGCCGGTTGGGACCCGGAGCTGGACGACGAGGGTTGACCCCGCGTCTGCCCGGTAAGCAGAGTCCATGGCGAGCTACCGCATCCGCGAGAGCTTTTTCCGCCCAGACCGGGAGTTTGCCCGGGAGGCGAGCAGCCTGCCCGCCGAGATCCACAACGGTCTCAAGGCGATCCTGTCCCCGGACGGCGGCCGGCCCGTCTTTCTACCGATCCGCCCCATGCAGATCCTGGCGGTCGTAGATCCGGAAGAGGTCATCTTCGTGGATGCCAGTGGCGGCTATGCGCACCGGGACGGGGAGGGCGGGCGCCTGATCCGCATCGCCTGGCGGTGGGTGGGCGGGCCGCGGGACTCGCTCGTTTCTCCGGTGCCTTGCGACATCGTCTATTACTTCGCCGGGCTCAAGGAGATCCAACGGCGGCTGGTGGGCGAGACCCGGGCGGCACTACGCTCGGCGCTCGTGCGCCAACGTGATCGGGCATCCCCCGATATCGAGCGGCGCGTGCTACCCTTTCGTCGCACCTAAGGTTTCGAGCGCGCGACTCGAGGCCCGCTCAGGCCCGGGCCGCCGCTGAACGGACCAATAGAGAGCGGCACGAGCCGCCAACCCAACGAGCGGGACCTCCACAGGTCCGCGACGACCGACGGAAATCGACCCACTGAGCGGCGCGCAGCGCACGATCCAGGAAGCCCCCTGGCAGCGAGCCGGGATCCCGCTGCAGCCGAGCGAGAGAGCCATGACGAAGCTTCTGACCTGGCGCGAGGAATGGTCCCTGGGGATCGAGCCCCTGGACCGGGATCATCGTGCGCTCATCGAACGTATGGGAGATCTGTGCGTTCGCCACGGCCCCGAGCTCGCAGGTCCGAGACTCGCACGCCCCCAGGACACCCTGACGCGGAGTGCCTTTGCGCGTCTCGGCGGTGCATCGGCCGGGCTGCTTCCGGATCTGGCGGACCTGGGCGAGCGGATGCGCGCTCACTTCCGGCGGGAAGTGGCCTTCATGCGCGCTATCCGTTACGAGCGCAGCGGCCAGCACGAGGGCGAGCACGCGATTCTGATGGCGGAGTACACCGCGATGCTCCGGGGCTGGCAGGAGCGGGACCTCAGGGTCTTCGACGAGGCGACCCAGGAGGGGGTTCGGCGCTGGCTCCTGGACCACATCCTTGGCTCGGACCGGGAGTTCGCCCGGTTCTATTTCCGGATCTGCGGCCAGAACGGATTCGAGGCCCGGCACGCTTGAGGCATCGACCGGCGACTGGCCCCGGACCCCGGATGGGCCCAGAGGCAAGTTTCGTCGGATCTCTCGAACGATCGCTCTCTCGTCCGAGCCCTCGCTCCTCCGACTTCGCGGCTCTCGCCGTCACGCGCGCCCATTGCGGCTCCTCACTGATGGTTTGGCCTGTGGCTAGGCGCTTGCCAAGGCGAGAAAATCGCAGTACATAAGGCTTTGCTAATAGACTAGGGGCCGGATCCATGCGCAAAGCCAGACAGTACGTCGCGACGATCATCCTATCCAGCCTCGGTCTGGGTCTGGGCCTGGATGCCGGCCGCTGTACCCACGCCGCCGAGCCGACAGCGCCCGTTGCCCTGGTCACCGCCCAGGCGGAGATGCGCACCGTCCCCCGAGAATATCGCCTGGACGGGGTGGTGGAGGCCGTCAACCGCACGACCGTCTCCGCCCAGACCCAGGGCCAGGTGGAAGAGATCCTGTTCGACGTGGACGACTTTGTTGACAAGGGCGCGGTGATAGCGCGCCTCAAGGATACCGAGCACCGTGCGCGCCTCGCGCAGGCGGAGGCCGAGCTCCAGTCCGCCTCCGCCCGGTTGGCGCAGGCCCAGGAGGCCCATGCGCGGGTACAGGGACTTTACGCGCGAAAGACCGTCTCGGAGTCCGACATGGACCAGGCAACCGCGGACCTCGCGACTGCCCGGGCGACACTGGATGCCGCAACGGCCCGCCTAGGGCAGGCCCGCGAGCAGCTCCAGTACACCCTGATTCGGGCACCCTATTCCGGGATCGTCACCCACCGTCATATGCAGGTGGGGGAGATGGCGAGCCCTGGTCAGCCGGTGATGACCGGGGTCTCGTTAGACGAGCTGCGGGTGATCACGGACGTACCCCAGAGCGTCATCCCGTCCGTCCGCAGCGGAGCGGGGGCTCGGGTCTATCTCCCGGACGGCCTGGTGGTGGAGAGCCGGGACATCACGATCTTTCCCTTCGCAGATCTGGGCTCCAACACCTTCAAGGTGCGGGTCGAGATCCCCCCGTCCGAGGACGGGGTCGCTCGCTCGATCTTCCCCGGTATGTATGTCAAGACCGGCTTTGCGGTCGGGGAAAAGCAGGAGCTGACGGTCCCCAAGCAGTCCGTCGTGCGACGCTCCGAGGTCACTGCGGTCTATGTCGTGGGTCCGGGCAACCATGTACACTTTCGGCAGATTCGGCTCGGCCGGGCCCTGGACGACGCCTGGGTGGTCCTCTCGGGTCTGAGCCCCGGGGAGCCGGTGGCCTTGGACCCGATCGCCGCAGGGGTGCTTCTCAAGACCCAGAGGCCGGAGCGCCACGTCACCGGCGAGGAGGCCCCCCATGGCTGAGCGGGCCGAGGGGCCGGCTCGGGGATTGGGGCCATCGGGGCGCATCGCCGCACGTTTCCAGGCGACCGAGATCACCCCGCTGCTCGCCATCGTCGGCCTGCTGCTCGGGCTCTTTGCGATCATGGTTACACCGCGTGAGGAAGAGCCGCAGATCGACGTCACCTTCGCGGACGTCTTCATCCCCTTCCCCGGGGCCTCGGCGAGCGAGATCGAGCACCTGGTGGCGGGACCCGCCGAGCAGGTCCTCTCGGAGATCAAGGGCATCGAGCATGTCTACTCGGTCTCGCGACCGGGCATGGCCGTGGTCACGGTCCAGTTCCGGGTCGGCGAGGACAACACGGACGCCGTGGTACGTCTGTTCAGCAAGGTCCTGTCGAACCAGGACTGGCTGCCGTCCAACCTGGGCGTGGGTGCGCCCATCGTCAAACCGAAGGGTATCGACGACGTACCTATCGTCGCCGCGACGCTCTGGTCCAAGGACCCGCAGGTCGGTGCATTCGAGCTGGGCCGGGTGGCCCACGCTATCGAGCAGGAGATCAAGCGCGTTCCCGGTACCCGGGATGTCTATAGCTTAGGGGTCCCGGACCAGGTCGTGCGGGTCTTGTTGGAGCCGCAGGCGCTGGCGGGTTACGGGATCGACCTGGCGGATCTGCGCCGCGCACTCCAGGCCAGCAACCGCAATGCCGACAACCTTAAGGTTACGGCCGATAACCGGGAGATCCTGGTCGAGGCCGGCACATTCCTCAGTACACCTGAGCAGATCGGGGACCTGGTGGTGGGTCTGCATGCCGGCCGCCCCGTCTTCCTGCGCGACGTTGGGAGCGTCGAGCGCGGACCCGGCGCGCCCCAGAGCTATGTTCGGATGGGTGCCGGACCCGCCGCGGCCGACAGCGGCCTGGAGCTCCAGGGCACTACCCCGGCGGTCACCATCGCGGTGGCCAAGCAGCAGGGCGAGAATGCAGTAGAGGTCGCCAAGCGCGTGATCGAGCGCTTCGGCCAGCTCCAGGGGACCTTTATCCCGGAGGGGGTGGAGATCCGAGTCACGCGCAACTATGGGGCGACCGCCGACGCCAAGGCCCAAAAGCTGATTAGCAAGCTTGCCTTCGCCACCCTCTCGGTAATCGTGCTGGTCGCGCTCGCCATCGGCTGGCGCGAGTCGATCATCGTCGGGGCCGCGGTGGTGGTCACGTTGGCGCTCACACTCTTCGCCTCCTGGGCCTGGGGCTTCACCCTCAATCGGGTGTCGCTGTTCGCCCTGATCTTCTCCATCGGCATCCTGGTGGACGACGCCATCGTGGTGGTGGAGAACATCCATCGGCACCTGACCATGAAGTCCAATGTCGGCCGGGGGCTCCTGGAGATCATGCCGCGGGCGGTGGACGAGGTCGGCGGGCCGACCATCCTCGCCACACTCACTGTTATTGCCGCATTGCTCCCCATGGCCTTCGTTAGCGGACTCATGGGCCCCTATATGTCTCCCATCCCGATTAACGCCTCCTTGGGGATGCTGATCTCGCTCGCGGTTGCCTTCGTCTTTACACCCTGGATGACCCATTTCATGCTGGGGCGGCGCTACGCAACCTCGGGGCCTGGAGAGGGACATGGCGAATCGGGGTCCGACGGCAGCGAGACCTTCCTCGCGCGGCTGTTCGGTGCGGTCATCGGGCCCTTCCTCGCCGGGCGCAAAGGTACCCTCAACCGTTGGCTCCTGCTCGCCGCCATCCTGGTCCTGATCGCGGGCTCGATCCTGCTTGCGGTCAATCGTTCCGTGATCCTCAAGATGCTGCCCTTCGACAATAAGGGCGAATTCCAGGTGGTGCTCGATATGCCCGAGGGGACCAGCCTGGAGCAGACCGCCCGGGTACTCGCCGAGCTGGGCGAGTACCTGGAGACGGTCCCGGAGGTCGCGGACTATCAGGTCTATGCGGGTACCGCGGCGCCCATCAACTTTAACGGCCTGGTCCGCCAATACTACCTGCGCGAGGGAGCCCACCTGGGCGACATCCAGGTCAATCTGGTCGACAAGCACCATCGCGAGCGCCAGAGCCACGCCATCGCGCTCGCGGTGCGCGGTCCGTTGCAGGAGATCGCCCGTCGCCACGACGGCAACGTCAAGGTGGTGGAAATCCCCCCGGGACCCCCGGTCCTTGCGCCCCTGGTGGCCGAGGTCTATGGACTGGACTACGTGGGCCAGATCGAGCAGGCGCGCAAGATCCGCCAAGTCTTCGAGTCCACCTCCGATATCGTGGATGTGGACGACTCGGTCGAGCATCCCGGCCCCAAGCTGGTCGTGGAGATCGACCGCGCCAAGGCGGCGCGTTTAGGCGTTGCCCAGGTCGATGTCGCCCAGGCGCTCGCCCCCGTTCTGGGGGGCGAGGACATGACCTATCTGCACGGGACCGACGTCAAGTACGCTGTGCCGGTGCGGGTGGAGTATGCCGAGGCCGACAAGTCCGATCTGGAGCAGGTCCTGAGCCTGCGAGTCCGCTCCCAAAGCGGAACCCTGGTCCCCCTCTCCGAGATCGTCTCGGTCATCCGGTCCACCCGCAGCCCCAGCATCTATCACAAGGATCTGCTGCCGGTGGTCTATGTAACCGCCGATATGGCCGGGCCCACCGACAGCCCACTCTACGGACTCTTCGGGATGGCCGGTACGCTTACGCAGGACCTCGGACTCGGCCAATGGTATATCCAGCCCCCCACCAACCCCTACGAGTACAGCCTCAAGTGGGACGGCGAATGGCAGGTCACCTACGAAACCTTCCGGGATATGGGGCTCGCCTATGGGGTGGGCCTGATCCTGATCTATCTCCTGGTGGTCGCCCAATTCCGGAGCTACCTGGTTCCGCTGGTCATCATGGCCCCGATCCCGCTTACCATCATCGGCATCCTGCCCGGCCATGCCCTGCTCGGCGCCCAGTTCACCGCCACCTCCATGATCGGCATGATCGCGCTGGCCGGCATCATCGTACGCAACTCGATCCTGCTGGTGGACTTCATCAACCAGCAGGTACGCGAGGGTCGGCCCTTCGAGGACGCGGTGGTCAATTCCGCCGTGGTCCGCGCGAAGCCCATCGCACTCACAGCGCTCGCCGCCATGGCTGGGGCAGTCTTTATCCTCGACGACCCGATCTTCTCGGGGCTCGCGGTGTCGCTCCTGTTCGGGCTCTTCGTCTCCACGGTGCTGACCCTGGTGGTGATCCCGGTGGTCTATTACGGGGTCATGCGCAAGCGGGTGCAGTGGATTCGCACCGCGACCGGTTGATGTCGGCGCTCGGCTCGATGGCCATGCGCGAGCGCACGGATCCCGACTAACCCCGCATAGAGTCGAAGAACTCGCCGTTGGTCTTGGTCGCCTTAAGCTTGTCGTGGAGGAACTCCATGGCGGCCAGCTCGTCCATCGGGTGCAGGATCTTGCGGAGGATCCACATCTTCTGGAGCTCCGAGGCGGGCATCAGGAGCTCTTCGCGCCGGGTCCCGGAGCGGTTGATGTTGATGGAGGGGAAGATCCGCTTTTCGGCGATCCGGCGGTCCATGTGGATCTCCATGTTGCCGGTGCCCTTGAACTCCTCGTAGATGACCTCGTCCATCTTCGAGCCGGTGTCGACCAGCGTCGTCGCGACGATCGTCAGGCTGCCGCCCTCTTCGATGTTGCGCGCCGCGCCGAAGAAACGTTTCGGGCGCTCGAGCGCATTGGCGTCGACGCCGCCCGTGAGGACCTTGCCGGACGACGGCACGATCGTGTTGTACGCGCGTGCGAGGCGCGTGATCGAATCGAGCAGGATCACGACGTCCTTCTGACACTCGACGAGTCGTTTGGCCTTTTCGATCACCATTTCCGCGACCTGCACGTGCCGCGAGGGCGGCTCGTCGAACGTACTCGCGACGACTTCGCCGCGTACGGAGCGCTGCATGTCGGTCACTTCCTCGGGACGCTCGTCGATGAGCAGCACGATGAGGACGATCTCCGGGTCGTTCGCGACGATCGACTGGGCCATCGCCTGGAGCATGAGGGTCTTGCCAGCCTTCGGCGGCGAGACAATGAGGCCGCGCTGGCCTTTGCCGATCGGTGCGACGAGGTCGACGATCCGCATCGACAGATCCTCGCTGCTGCCGTTGCCACGCTCGAGCTTGAGCCGCCGATTGGGGAAGAGTGGCGTCAGGTTCTCGAAGAGGATCTTGTGCTTCTTGAGATTCGGCTCGCTGAAGTTGATCTCGTCGACCTTCAAGAGCGCGAAGTAACGTTCGCTGTCCTTCGGTGGTCGGATCTTGCCCGCGATCGAGTCGCCCGTGCGCAGGTTGAAGCGGCGGATCTGGCTCGGCGAGACGTAGATGTCGTCGGGTCCCGCGAGATAAGACGAGTCTGGGGAACGCAGGAAGCCGAAGCCGTCCTGCAGGATTTCGAGCGTACCGTCGCCGTAGATATCTTCGCCATTCTTGGACTGTTTGCGGAGGATCGCGGCGATCACCTCCTGTTTGCGCGAGCGCGCGATGTTCTCGATGCCCAGTTCGCGGGCCATGTCGACCAGGTCGCCGACGGGTTTACGCTTGAGATCGGTGAGATTCATAGAGGGGGTCTCTGGGGAAGATTGGAATGGGACGAACTGCGACAGCGTGGTGCCCGATGCAAGGGGCTAGGGTGGATGACCCGTGGAATCGCAGAAGGGGCAGCGGACGAACTCACGCTGTAGCCGGGAATCTACCATCGGCTCCCCGGCGTCGTCCAGCGTCAGTTCACACCCCTCGGCAGGCCCTCGCGGGCCTCCGGCTCAGAGGTTGCTTTCGAGAAAATTGGCCAATTGCGACTTCGACAGTGCGCCGACCTTCGTCGCTTCGACGCTGCCGTTCTTGAACAGCATGAGCGTCGGGATGCCGCGGATGCCGTACTTCGGCGGTGTCTGCTGATTCGCGTCGATGTCCATCTTGCAGACCTTGATGCGGTCGCCGAACTCGTTCGCGATCTCGTCGAGGATCGGCGCGATCATCTTGCACGGTCCGCACCATTCCGCCCAATAGTCGACCAGCACCGGCTTGTCCGACTTGAGCACGTCGGCGTCCCAGCTCGTGTCGGTCACGTGAACGATCTTGTCGCCCATTTCGTCTCTTCTCCTCAATCGAATTGCAGCCCGAGCGGGCCGCGCACTGACCGCAGTGTAGCACCGGCGTCCACCGTGCGGACAACCGCACAGATGCACGGAGGCCGTCTGCTATGCTGCCTGCTGCCTATGGAACCCGCGAACGACATCACACCGCCGCCAGCGCCGGCCGGGGTCGACCGGTCGCGTCTGTCGCGCGGCCC